>NZ_JAKKSE010000010.1:0-163923 GCF_025653595.1 Shewanella sp. SM95 | reverse complement strand
CCAGCAAGTTGCTATGACAATTGATTTGATGATGAGACAGTCAGACTGATCTACTGAAAACCTTAGCTCGCCATAGGCTCATAATGAAGCCGCAAGGATGATAAGGACAGTAGAAGCAGATATCCATCAGGGCCAGAGGCATACCTCAATAACAGGCCGAATATATGGGTGCAATGAACTCTTCTCATAATCGCTATCGAATGTCTTGCAAACCGGATGGGTCCATATATGGCGTGAATGCCATTTATGCAGGAGCAATAAATGGCCTTGCCTAAAGTGCGTTAAATTCCCGCTGAATCCTGCATCTTCAGGTTGTTTGGGTATATACCCACGGCGAGTTTGCCGTGGGTTTCTTCTTACGTCCATTTTACTTAGCGTCCGTTTTACCAAGAAAGTCCCAGCTGCGTGCTTGTCTCCTCAGGTTTTTTATCAAGTAGTCTTAGCTCGGTGAGGTGAATTTGCGCTGCAATTTGGCTGCGCAATTTTTGATAGAGACGGATGGCCAGTTCAGGCGCGGCTTCATTGTCGGGAGTATGGATAAACAGATAGGGTTCACGACCTTCTGCGAGCCACTGCGGGAGTTGGGTGAGCCAATTATCAAAAAAGGTATCGTTATCCTTAGGTAAAACAGCAACGCCTTGCTGTGCGAGTTGTGCGACGGCATCGTCTGGTTGGCCGATAAAGCGCACCACTGGATTATTGGCGGTGGCAATTGCATGCACTGGCACTCGAGGTTTTTTCTTGTGAGCGTCGATAATCGCGACATTGCAGGGCGGCAGTGCAAACAAGGGCCTACTGTCCATGATGATGCGATTCACTTTTTTATCGATGAGTAATCGATTAAGCGCACGCTCGGCATCTCCCTTAGCAAAAAACGCAGCATGCCTGACTTCGACGCCATAGGTTAACCCTTGGGGGATTTGATCTAGAAATTGCGCTAACGCAGGCAAGTTCTCTGGGCCGAAATGGGCGGGCAGTTGAATTTTCCAGATCCCTGTTTTATCGATTAATGGTGTCATTATCTGGAAAAAATCTTTCAATTCTTGGCCGCAGTGTTGCAATAATCTTTGGTGAGTGATGGTTTGCGGTAGTTTGAAGGTAAAACGAAAGTTTTCTGGCGTGGCACTGTGCCAATTCATTACCGTTTGCTGTGCAGGCGTTGCGTAGAAGCTGGTGTTCCCTTCGACAGTATTGAATATTGTCGCGTAACGGGCGAGTCGCTCCGCTTGTTTAGTTCCGTGACCATACACACTTTCTTGCCAATTCGAGTGCGACCACATGGCAAGCCCAAGGCGAAAATGGTTGGGTTGATGTAACGGAGAGCACAATCGGTCCAAAAATAAATTCCTTTAATGCGATTTGCGCATACCAAAGCTGCGCCCTGATGTTGACCAACATTTTAGGGCATTGTGCCGATATCTGTCGTCCAGAGTCAAATAGTGCCACCGATGGCCTTAAGTATTGTGTTTGAATTTAACTCTGTAAAAGTCGGACTTAACTTAGCCAACTCTGGAATGACATTGAAAATTAACCTACTCTAATAGTGCGTTATTATTATTTTTATGCTTATGATCAAACTTAGGACTTAGCCAAAGACGGACGTTTATTGGAGAATTACGTGAATAATGATGGCTACACTTCCTTAAGCAATTTTATCGACCTTCTCTTGGATGCTATTTGTGTCGTCGATAAAACGGGGAGGTTTGAATTTGTGAGTGCTGGGGCAGAACGTATTTTTGGCTATACCCCAGAAGAAATGATGGGTATGCAGATGCTAGATCTTGTCATTCCAGAGGATAGGGAACGCACTCTCGCAACGGCCAATGAAATTATGGCTGGTCGCTTTAAAGTCGATTTTGAAAACCGTTATGTGCGTAAAGATGGTGTTATCGTCGATATTCTTTGGTCTGCACGTTGGTCCGATGCTTATCAACAACGTGTCGCAGTCGCTAGAGATATTTCTAAGAGCAAAAATGCCGAACGTAGACAAGCAGCCTTATATGAGATTTCAGAGGCTGTGCATGTCGCTGAGGACTTGCTAGCCCTATATCGTAGAATTCATGAAATTATTGCTAAATTATTGCCTGCAGCAAACTTTGCTATTGCATTGTACGATCAAGATTTAAATGAATTAAGTTTTCCTTATAAAGCCGCTACTGGCGAGGATTCGCTTATCGATATTGCAAGTTTCAGTGTGTTCACTGACCAAGTGATCCGCAGTGCTGAGTCTTTACTCCTGTGTCCCGTGACCTTAACTGATTATCCCCAAGCGATTCGTGAAGATTTGGGTAATGGCTGTTTAAGTTGGCTGGGTGTGCCGCTAAAGCTACAGAAAGGCGTTATCGGCGCTTTGATTATGCATAGCTTGCCCACTTCGGCTTCATATACACATCAAGACCGTGAGTTATTGGAGTTTGTTTCTACGCAAATAGCCTTTGCGATTGAGCGTCGACAAATGCTCGCGCGATTAGAGCATATTGCACTTTATGATCAGTTAACCTTGTTACCCAATCGTGAGCTTTTTTACGATAGATTTCAAAAGGCGCTATCTCGAGCCCATAGGGAATCAAGTTATTTCTCTTTGCTTTATTTAGACTTAGATAAATTTAAGTGGGTTAACGATACTTTTGGTCATAGCGTGGGCGATTTATTACTGCAAGTGACAGCGCAGCGAATAGTCAGTTGTGTGAGGGGCTCAGATACCGTTGCGCGTTTTGGGGGGGATGAGTTTGTCATCTTACTTGAGCGAGTTGATTCAGCACATAATACCCTGCTGGCCGCGCAAAAAATATTGCAAGTATTCGAGCACCCCTTCGAGCTTGCCGAACAGCAGATCCATATTCTGCCGAGTATCGGTATTGCTCTGTATCCAGAGCACGGTGAAAATGAGAAACAGCTTATTTCCTGTGCCGATGCCGCTATGTATAAAGCTAAAAAGAATGGCGGAAATCGAATTGAAATGGGTTATCAAGGATTAAGAAACGTACATGCTGAGCTTCGACCTGAGGCCAATATTCCTGAAAATAAAGCGATGAAGATCATTTAAGCTTGCTTTAGGTAAGCCATTGTAAGTCTATAAAGAAATAATATGTAAAGAAATGCCCGCAAATGTCACTGACACTTGCGGGCATTATTGTATGGAACTGTTGATGTAATCTTTATATAAAATAAGGCTTTTGATTACAGTTTGAAGCGATTAACTTCCTGCTGCAATGATGCGGCTAAATGGGCGAGCTCTTGAGCTTGGACCATAGACGTTTGTGCCTCAATCGAGAGATTCTCTGACACTTCACGAATCGACTCTGTATTACGGTTGATTTCGCTGGTGACTGAGGTTTGCTCCTCGGCTGCAGTGGCAATTTGGCTCGCCATATCTGAAATATCATTAATGGCTTTGCTGATTTGCAACAGACTTTCACTGGCTGAATTAGCATCGGCCACACTGGTTTCTGCCATTTCATGACTTTGAGTCATAGACTTAACGGCTTTGCCTGCGGTTTGTTGTAGGGTTTCGATCATCGCTTGAATTTCTTGTGTCGATGAATGCGTACGTTGTGACAGTACACGCACCTCATCAGCAACTACAGCGAAGCCACGACCTTGTTCTCCTGCACGTGCCGCCTCAATGGCTGCATTGAGTGCAAGTAAGTTGGTTTGCTCTGCGATGCCACTAATGGTCAACAAAATGCTGTTGATCTTTTGTGAGTGCTCGTTCAGTTCACCGATAATTCGCCCTGCAGTTTCGACTTCACTGGCTAAATTACGGATAGATTGCTGGCTTTGCATTACCTGTTTATGGCCATGGTTTGAAAGTCCGACCGCATTTTGAGCGGTCTGCGCTGTATGCTCCGCATTACTGGCAATTTCCTCGGTGGCGCTGGCCATTTCGGTCACCGCAGTGGCAACCATAGTCACTTCATCTTGCTGTACTTCAATGCGCTGACTGTTATCCGTTGCCGACGCACTACTTCCTTTGGCTTGATATTCCAATTGACCCGCAATCTTGTGCATGCGGGAAATCATACCGTGTAGACGTTCTACAAAGCGGTTAAAACCCGAAGCTAACATACCAATTTCATCGTGACTGTTGGCAGTATGAATGCGCACAGTGAGATCGCCATCGCCCTCGGCAATATCATTGAGTGCTTGGGCAACGCGTTCGAGATCTTTGAATTGAATTTTAAAGATGGCGATTAAAATCAAACCAAACAGCACCAATAGTGCAACACCTACGGCTGACATCCACCAAGCAAGATCGGTTGCCTGTGACATGATTTCTTGCTTATCCATTACGAAAATCAGCGCCCAGTCTGTTGAGGGTATTGCCGCAACATAGACTAACTTAGTGGCACCATCGAGGTTTCGCTCTTCCATCGTATTGGCATTAGTGCGCTGTGATAACCAGTTATTACTAAAATTACTATCGATTTTAGTGAGTTGTTGAGTATTTAGCTGGCTATTGGGATGACTAATAATGAGCCCTGCATTATCGACCATCAGAGTGTAACCTTTGCCTGGTACTTGGAGGCGCTGCACTGCATCTGTTAACTGATCTATGGTTAAGTTTGCAGCCGCTACGCCTATGAGCTGGCCTGAGCTCATCACAGGTTCAGCTATAGTTACGACTTGTTTTTTCAATGTGGCGCTGACGTAGGGCGCCGTCATGATCATTTTACCCGCCGTTTTAGCATCCATATACCAAGGGCGAACGCGGGGATCATAATTTGCGGTATTCAGCGACGGATCTTGGCGATACATGTTGCCTTGCTCGTCACCATAGTAAGTGAGGGCAAAGTCAACCGCAGTATGCGCTTGCAACAAATGAGGGGTAACGTTGGTACTAGGATCGGCTTCAATGGTTTGCTTTAGGCTCGTAATGGCCATTTTTCTGTCTTGCATCCACTGACCTATGCCGGATGAAAAGGTATTCGCCAGTTGGTCAATTTCATGTTGGGTGTTTTCTAACGCATTATTTCTAATGAAATAACTAGAGATACTTACGAGTACAGCAATAGTGATCAGTACAGCGGAAAGACTGCTAAACAGCAGCCGCGTTTTGAGTGTCGATCGCATAATCTATATCCTTTATATTCCGTTAGCTCTCTAACGTTGTTTTAGTATAGCGGCAGTACGGGGCAAAACATTAAATCATTGAAGAATTATAGTAATAAATTTAGAAGTGACGCCCATAATTTATGAATTTAATAATTACATGATTTTTATATCAATAACGATTGCGTCAGCGGTTGTTTATTTGATGAACGGATGGAACTTAGCAGACTAAACTGAAGAGATGAATAATATTTTACAGGTGATAAATAACATTAGTTATCGTCAGTAAGCCGTTAAAATACATAAGCTCAAGCTAACAATTTAATTAAATATGTCTCTGGTTGTGAGTGTGATTAATTCATTATTCAGAATGCTGGCTTGTTTATATCAAAGGTTAGTGAGCTTAATTTCGCGCAGGTAGCATCTTGTGTGCTGGTTCAAGTTTAAGACTCATCTGTAACAGAGCATAAAAAAGGGACTCCTAGGAGCCCCTTGTTCATTTTAAAATGACCTAAATATTAGTGGGTCATCTTATTTTTGATCAGCACACAACGCTGCTCTATTTGACGGGTTTCCAGTAGATTACGGCGGGTAAGGTTAGATAGCCCAGTTTGGCGATCAAGTACTTTGTCCAATGCCGCTATGCTAGTGTAATTACAATCGGTTGGGATGAGGAAATGGCTATAATTACGCATAAATACTGGCCCTTTTTTGTCCATATCCATTAAGCTCGTCAGACGCTCTTCCGCTGTAGCTGCGCTTAATAGTTTTTGCTCAGCAGGATAAAGATTTTGCATAATAATCCGCTGTTTGGAGAAAGGCAGGCTGTCTAGATGGACTTTACTTAACCAACGACGTTTTGCGGCCGCTTCAGGGCGGATCACTTGTGCCGCAAGTGCCGCTTTTTCACCAGAGTCTGAATTATCCTTGGCAGCTTCTTTGGTTAAGCGCTGCAGCGCGTTAGGAAAATCATAGCGATTAAGCTGGGTGATGATTGCCCATCGTAAATCTTGATCTAAGGTTAATCCCTTGATTTTTGTTTCACCGTCAATGAGTTGCGCTAAATGACGCAGTGAATCTCTGTCGCTTGCTAAACTGACATAGGCATTGAACCAGATCCGTTGGAAGTCATTATCGCCTTTATTTTCCATTGCTTTTCTCAGACTCATTTGGCTTAAGCCTTTAATTGCATTTTCAGCGTAGTTTTGCTGAATAGGGGCGATCTGAGCGAGATATTCCTTCGAGCGCAACATGCTATCGATGATCTGACCAACAATCGTGTAGTCCGTCTCAGCTGGCGCGTTAACAAACACTGTGCTTAGGTATTGATCTAAGCTCAATTTACCTTCGCGGACGCTGTCCCACAGACTTTGCCACAGCATAGATCGCAGTAGTGGATCGGAAATATTACTCAGTTGTTGTTTTGCGGTATTAAATGACTTGTCATCAAGCTCGACTTTCACAAAGCCCCAATCATCAAAGTTTGGATAGACTAGGTCTGGGCAGCGCTCACCAATCAGTTGTTTAACTTCGGTACGCTCGCCTTTGTAAGTCACTGGCACTGTAATGTCATTTCGCAGATCAAAGCGACCTTGGGTAAATAGAGCCACTTGGACTTTTTGTTCACGTAATGTGGGTAGTTCTGCGCTTGCAGGGAGCTGTCGTAGGCTAAATTTGCTGATTCGGTTGCCCTCACAACGATATTCCGCCTTGATGGTGTTAACGCCCGCGCTGTAGAGCCATTCTTGAGTCCATGCACTTAAATCGCGGCCAGCGGCTTTCCCTAGGCTATTGATAAAATCGTCTAACTCAGCGTTTTGATAACTGTATTGTTTTAAATAGTTACTGACGCCACGACGAAACACCATGTCGCCGAGTAAATGGCGTAATTGTTTTAGCGTTGATGCGCCTTTTTGGTAAGTGATAGCATCGATATTGTCGAAGGCGTTCTGAGTCGTTGCTACGGGTACTTCAATGGGGTGCGTGGTGACTAAGCTGTCTTGCTCATAGGCTTTTTGCTTGCCTTTAGCGTAGAAGGTACGCCAAGCATTGGTGAACTCTGTGGCTTCTTGAGTCGCAAGTGTGCCCATAAATGAAGCAAAACTTTCATTTAACCACAAGCCATTCCACCATTTCATGGTGACGAGATCGCCAAACCACTGGTGCGCCATTTCGTGCATGATCACGCCCGCAAGATTTTGCTTCTGATCCGCTGTCATAGCCGCTTTATGAAGGAAGAGATCTTCGGAAAAGGTCACTGCGCCTGCGTTTTCCATCGCGCCATAAAGGAAGTCGGGCACTAGAATTTGATCGTATTTCTTAAAGGGATAAGGAATACCAAAGTAATTATCGAAAAAAGTTAACCCTTGTTTTGTATAGGTAAACCAATCTTGCTCCGTGACTTGATTAGCAACGGATTGACGGGCGAACAGGCGCATAGGATAGCGGCCTGAGTTGTCTTGCCACATGTGATAAGGGCCCGCGTGCATCGAAAAGTTATATGGGCTTAGCTTAGGTGTTTGTGGGAAAGTCCAACGATTGTAAGCACCTGCTGGGGTGATTTGGCTTTCACGCATCGAGCTAATGACTTGCCAGTCTTTGGGCGCTGTTACCGTAATTTGATAGTTAGCCTTGAGATCCGGTTGGTCGAATACTGCGAACATCTGCTGAGCTGCAGCGGGTTCAAAATGAGAGTAGAGGTAGACCTTGCCATCGATTGGATCTTTAAAACGGTGTAAACCTTCACCATTGGTGCTGTGGGCACGGCTAAATTGCACTTCAATGGTATTTTCGCCTGAGGTGAGCAAACGCGTATTTAAGCTGATGTAAGCGCCATTGTAATTGGGGTATATGGCGGTACCGTTGATGATAAAGCGTTTTATCTGCGCCTTGTTTAAATCTAAGCTCAGTTGTTTTGGCACTTCACTTAATTGAAATGTCACTTTGGAGGTGGCGGAAAACTCGGCATCCCCTGTGAGCTGAAAATCCAAGTCATAGTGAATATCGGAGATGACCTGCGAGCGAAGCGCAGCCTGATATTGGCTAATATAAGCGCTAGCATCACGTGGACCCGTATTGAGTGTACTTTGGGTTGCGCACGACATTAATGTGCCACAGGTAAGGGCAACGAGACTGGCTTTAAACAAGTTCACAACTTAAATCCTTCAACGATTTGTTTTTTGCTTGGATGTTTGCATTCAATATCGTGTGTGTAGGTTTGCCTTTGTGGCAAATTATCCCTCGCGCCAGCGCCAATTTTGAGCATCATCATCGCAGTGTATTTTGGCCGAGTACACTACCTTATTTACCTTGGATTACCAATGTTAAAAATGTAAAAAAAAGCCAGCGTTAACGCTGGCTTCTTGAGATTACTGCTTGGCAGAATTAAGTGCCAATAGGACAATTACATGCCTAAGAAAGACTTAGACTTCATCTTACGGATTTCTTTTTCATCAGACCATTCGATAAGGCCTGTTTCTAAATCCATTAAACGCATTGTCATCTTATAGTAGACATCTTTAGTGCTACCGTCTTGCTTCACTATGCTAGATAAATTGCCATATAACATGTATTGAGCGCCAATTTGACGACCAAACTTGATGGCGGTTGATGGGTCAACCATGCCAGTGTTGTTTTGGTAATCCAGTTGTTTACGGACTGAATCTACTTTAGTCATGTCGATAAAACGGAACTTGCCTGAGCGCAATAATTTGTTACTGATAGAGTCAGTGACAGACTCAGTGTCGATATGTTCTGAGGTTTTGTTTTTGATGCTGTCAACAAATAAAATCGGGCGGTCATTGGCTGTTATTGCCACGATAGGAGGGAAAGTCATCATGCTATCAACCATCTTGGCTGCAATAGCTTGTAGATCCGTCGAGCCAAAGTTCTCATTGACGGTTTCAACTTCTGTGGCATCGCCATATTCGACTTTAGATTGACATGCAGCTAGACCCATAACGGCAGCCAGTACAAAAATCAGTTTAAATTGTTTCATAGTCAGTTCCATTTTGTGATTGTATAAACTTAATGACACACGTCTTATTCAAATACCACAACCGCTAGGCTAAATGATTATTGAATAAATTCGGGTGTAATTACCAGTATCAATTGCCCAGACTAAGGTGGTTTTGCCTGCTGCAACATCAATTTTAGCCGGTGGCGCTTTGTCTAACTGCAAAGTGTATTCACCTGCACTCAAATAACGCCGCCCGATCTGTGCTTGTTTAGGGAGCGTCAGCCAACTACGACGATCCGCTTGTTCTGTTACTACGTTAAAAATCTGCATCGCTATACTGCCAATATCGGCAGCATTGTTCCCTGGTTTACCACTCTTCTCAATCTGATAGGCCATCTCAGATTTAGCATAGACCCTAGCGACTTGACGAACTAGCGTCGCGGGCAGATCTTCCTTGAGTGCTGTGATGGCTAAGGCATCGATATTGGCAATAGGTTCAGTTTTCAGCACTGTACCTAAACCTTGCACTTGCGTCTCTGGCACAAAAGTATTGTTTGGCATGTAGGTAGCGAGTGACACTGTCTGCCAGTTACCATGGATAGTAAAAGGTACAGTGAGAGCTTGTTTTGCTGGCACAAAGCCGCGCTCGACCATCAAAATCACTTGACCATCTTTGGGATTGGGCAATTTAGCATCGCCCCAACGGCGCTTAAACTCATCATACTGTGGCATGCCGAGTTGCTTGGCGAGGCGGACCAGATCTTGCTGTAAATAGGTGTTATCTGGAGTGATTTGTGCTGCTTTACGATAATCGATATAGGCATCGTTCGGCTCACCCAGCACTTCGTGCAGTACGCCAGTGGTGTAATAACTGTAAGCGTTTAAGAAAGAACTGGTGACTGTGCCCGCGGCTTGTCCTAGTTTGTTAACCTCGGCATCTATGGTGCCGTTTGCCATGGCTTGAACTGACTTTTGTGATTTTTGATAACGTTCTTGCTCGCTGCTCTGTAGTTCGTTACTGCGACGAACTTCGACGAGAGCCCCCTGATAGTCGCCACTAAACAAATAGTTAAGAGCTTGGTATTGGTGCAGCATAATGCGTTCATACCCAGGGCCTCGGTACGGAATCGCATTGTCGTTTAACACTAAGCTGCTGGCTGTTGCGCCAATGTCACTAACGCTGACTTTGGCCTTATCATCAAAGGCGGTATAAGCATCTACTGCTTGCTGATAATATTTTTTACTGGCAGCAAAATCGCCGGCGACTTGAGCAATTCGTCCCGCTTCTTGGGCATAGAGTAAGCCGTCATTGCCATTGATATTACTAGCAAGTTTGTCGATATCGGCCATGGGAGTCGCACTATTAAGTTCTTGTTTGAGTGGTTCGATCTGCGCAGGATAATTAATGAAAATACTGTTATAAGCGCAGCCAGATAAGTTTAAAACCAATCCCATTGCCAAGGTTGGTGCAATAAATGCGCGAGAAAAAGGTGTTATGAAGGACAGTTTCATTATTGCGCTTCACCTTTTTTGATGGATTGGGCTGAAATCGCCTGAGTCTGTTCTGGCATAAGTGAACGCTCGAGTAATGTGATCCCTTGAAGGTGATCAAATTCATGTTGAAAAATCCGTGCAATAAAGCCCGTTAATTCGGTTTGTTGCCACTCGCCTTGTAAATTTTGATAGCGTACTTCAATGGCTTGATGTCTTTGTATCGTAAATCTTTGCCCCGGTACAGATAAGCAGCCTTCTTCTCCGCTGACCAACTCGCTTGATGCATTAATGATTTGCGGATTAACCACGACCACAGGCGCCATATTAGGCGCGTCGGGATAACGCTCATTAGGGCGAGAAGCCATAATAAATAAGGCTAAAGGGCTGTGAACTTGGGGGGCTGCGATACCAACGCCATTGGCAGCGTCCATGCTGGCAGACATTTGCTCGGCAAGATGCGCGAGCTCTGCATCGAAATGGTGCACTGTGATTGCAGTCTGCCTTAGAATGGGTTCACCCACTAACGCTATGGGTAATAGAGTTGGGGTTTCTTTTGGCATTAAATGTTTAAACATCGCATTCCCTGGATATTTTGCAGTAACTGTTTTTTTAATCAAAGTTAACATCTAAAGCGTCAGTGTTAATAATGTGGTGGTGGCGTTTCTTCAGCCTGGGTCGCCATATTACTCGGTTCCATGTCCTGCAACTTACCAATTAACATGTGAATTTGGTGTTGCTGGTGAGCCACCAGTCGATTCAATTTGATGACTTCTTGGTTTAATTCTTCGACTGTGAGCTCTTGAAAAGCCAATTTGGTTTCTAGATCTTCAATCTGTGCTTGTACGCCTTGCATGGCTAACCTCTATTTCTGCCAAGTTTCAACTAAGCCTTGGCTACTGATACTAACGACTTTATTGGCATCTCGAATTGCCACAGAGTATACAACGGCTCCTCGATTTTGGCTGTTTTTAGTGAGTGCAACCTGCCATTTTTCAATTTGTTTACCCGAGTCACGTTGCCAGAGTATAACTTCCCGCGCTGGCGTACCTGTTAATATCTGGCTGTCTTGTTTGATAAACCTCACCGCTGAAAAGTTCATTTGACGACGGGTAATATCCAGCTTGTTTAATAGCTTACCGCTTGTGTTATCCCAGATTTTTGCTTCATCTGTGCTGCCATTGGTAAAACTTAAACTACCACTGTCGTTAAGTGCCACTTTGGTTATACGGCTGCCGAGTGTCCACGTATGAAGCGGTTGGCCAGTTTGTGCCTGCCAGAGAATCGCCTGCATATCATTTGACCCCGTTAATGCTAATCGGCCATCAGCAGAGAGGGCAACACTATTGACGCGCTCTTTATGTCCAAGGAACTTGATTAAGGCAGATTTTTCGGCATTAAGCGACATGACTGAACCATCATTTAAACCAATAAGTAGTGCGCCATTATCGGCTACCGCGACACTTTCACCGGATGAAGGTAAGGACCACCAGCCCAAAGGCTTACCGTCGACTATTTTCCACATAGCAACTGAATCTCTGCTTAACGATGCTGCAAATATCCCGTTGGGAGAAATCGCTGTACCTGTGACGCCAGTATTAATATCGCCATGTATCCATTGGTATTTGAGGGTGTGGGTACTGAGATCCCAGCATTGAACTCCACTACTTTGAGTGGCAACTAAGGCGAATTGCCCATTACTTGATAGGCTCGCGCTATAGCTGGGCTCTGTTGTGAGAACACTGATATCTTCTGCTTTGGGGTGGCAAGCGATTAGAAAAACTGTGCAAATTACCAGCAGTAGATTTTTCTTCATGAACTTGCTCCCTAAGTTGTTGTCTTTAGACTTGATCAAGTGACATTAATCACTGTTAACCCATAAAGAATCTAGTTGGTATAACCGAGATAACTAGTATAAAGTTGTCACGCTTAGGTTATTGTAACCGCTTGAGGATGCTGAGGAAGCTTTAATGAAATCGATTTATAAATTATCGTTAGTTGCATTGGCTATTATTGGCCTATCTGCTTGTAATCAAGAAGAAAAAGCAGCTACGAGTACAAATGTTGAATTAACGACTGAAGCTCAAAAAGAAGCTTACAGTGTAGGCGCTTCAATCGGTCGTTATATGTCTGGCCATATCAAAGAGCAAGAAGAATTAGGCCTGCCAGTTGATCGCACTCTGATCGTCACTGGTTTCACTAATGGTCTGAATGACCAATTAAGTTTAACCGAAGAAGAAATGCAAACCATTCTTCAAGGTCTAGATAAAAAGTTAAACGATAAACGTCAGGAACAAGCAACAGCGATTTCTGCGAAAAATATCGAAGATGGTAAAAAATTCCTTGAAGAAAACAAGGTTAAGCCTGGTGTAGTGACAACTGAGTCTGGCTTACAATATGAAGTATTAACTCCAGGCACGGGTGAAAAGCCTGCCGCAGAAGACACTGTAGAAGTGGATTATGTCGGTACTTTACTTGACGGTACTGAGTTTGATAGTTCTTATAAACGCGGCGAAGCGGCTAAGTTCCCTTTGAATCGCGTTATTCCTGGTTGGACTGAAGGCGTGCAATTAATGCCTGTTGGCGCTAAGTACAAGTTTGTGATCCCATCAGAATTAGCCTATGGCGTACGTGATACTGGTACTATTCCACCAAACTCTACGTTGATTTTCGAAGTTGAGTTGAAATCAATCGAGAAAGCTTCTGCGGCGCCAGTAGCTGAACCTGCTAAAAAGTAATTGATTAGCTGCGACGTGTAATACGCCGCAATTGAAAATACCGCTCCTAAATGAGCGGTATTTTTTTGTCTGTAAAATTCGCATTATTGTTTTAATATTTAGCTCACTATCTTACAGCCGTTGGTTCTCAGACTGGCTCTGTGTTTCATTTTTATACCCATCATCAACATTAATCTGCTGCAATAACCAAGGGTATAAATCATCCACTTTAGCAGTTTGACTGTTATGTTTATTTCAAAATAATGAATGCTAAATTAAGTTTTAATTATATCCATTACCTTTTAAGGACCCGTGTTCCTTATATTTTATTGGGTATTGCATACTGAATAATATCATCAAAATATCACATTAAAATATTGATTGTTATTTAAGCAGGATGCCAAATGCTTTGAGCTTATGTGTATTGCTCTTACTGTTTGTTTTTACATGGCTAATACTTTTGATTTATCATTCTGTTCTGTTAGGTGAACAGTGAGGTGTCTATAATTAGTTACTCATCAATGTGTTACATTGGCAATGTGCGATCTTGCCCTCTTTTTTTACGCATTCAACTCTGAAATAATCCGCTCGCACGTTAATAGAAGTTAGCGGCAATATTATAATAATGGGGTTGATGATATGGATAATGTTAATAAATTAACGGCTATTTCTTTAGCTGTTGCAGCGGCTTTGCCTATGATGGCAAGCGCAGATGTGATGATCACCGAATATGTTGAAGGTAGCTCAAATAATAAAGCGATTGAACTGTATAACAGCGGCGATACGGCAATTGATCTCGCGGGTTATAAACTGGTTCGTTATAAAGATGGTGCTACTGTTGCGTCGGATATGGTGGCTTTAGGTGGTCAAACTATTGCGGCAAAATCGACAAAAGTTATTTTAAATACTAGCGGTACTATTACTGTTGCTCAAGGGGTTGATAGTTACTCTGGTAGTTTAAGTTTTAATGGCGGTGATGCGGTTGCCTTAATGAAAGATGATGCAGTCATCGATATTATTGGTGATGTGCCGACGCCAACGGGTTGGGGATTAGACGTTACCTTAAAACGTAAATTAGATGCGTTAGTGGCGAATACAGTATTTAATGCCGCCCAGTGGGAACAATTACCTAAAGATACCTTCTCTGGTTTAGGTTCTCTAGAAACGCCTGCTGAGCCAGAAGTGCCGCTCTTTAGCTGTACTGGCGCTAAAATTGTGCCTATTTATCAAGTACAAGGTGCGGGCGAGTCGAGCCCATTTGTACCAGCAGGGGCATTCGAATCTGAAGCCGAAGTGACTGTGCGTGGCGTAGTGACTGCCCGTGGTGAAAGCTTGTTTAAAGGTTTTTACTTACAAGAAGTTAAGGGTGATAACTCACCGTATACCTCTGATGGTGTATTTGTATTCTTAGGTGAAGCTGCACCTGAAGCGATTCAACCTGGGGTTGAAGTGTGTGTGCAGGGTAAAGTGAAAGAATACTTTGGCTTAACTCAAATCGATATTAAAGCCGATAAGAAATTTGATGTTGGCGCTAAGGGTGAAGTCCCTGTTGCCGCACCTTTCTATGTGGCCGATGGCGAAACCTTAGTGCAAGCATTAGAGCGCTATGAAGGCATGAATGTGGCCTTAGATGCGGGCAGCGATCTTAAAATCAGCCGCACCTTCAGCTTCGACTATGCGGGTAGTCGCAATAACATGCTAGTGTCATATCAAGCACCTTTGATGAAGCCTACACAGCTGTATCCAGCGCTTTCTGCTGAAGCAACGGCATTAGTTAAATCTAACCGCGAAAACCAACTCTTTATCGAATCCGATTACAAGCCTGCCAATGGTGTTATTCCATACTTCCCTGATTTCAATGTGGAAACGGGTTACATCCGTGTTGGCGACCAACTGACTAACCTGCAAGGTGTGATTGGTTATAGCTACGGCGCTTATCGTTTAGTGGCGACTAATACTATTACAGCGGGTGATTTTATCCGTGGTGACGATAGAACCGAAGCCCCAAGTGTTGCAACTAAGGGTGATCTGCGCGTGGCTAGCTTTAACGTGCTGAACTTCTTTAACGATGTTGATGGTGGCGATACCAATCCATCAGGCAGTAACCGTGGCGCCCTAACGCTGGAAGAAATGGTGCTACAACGTACTAAAATCGTTAGCGCTATTACCGCCATGAACGCCGATATCGTCGGTTTGATGGAAATTGCTAACAACGGTTTTGGTGAGAAGAGTGCGATTAAGGATTTAGTCGATGCACTAAATGACAAGCAGACGCCTGAAAACGCCTATAGCTTTGTTGAAATCACCGATGCTGATAAGTATGACGGCAAGTACTTTGGCACAGATGCGATTACTGTCGGCATGTTATACCGTGGTGGTAAAGTGGCTTTAGCAGGGGCTGCACAAGTTATCGGTACTCCAGAACAGCACACCAGTGCTGGCAGCGTGACTCGCACTAAAGATGGTAAAACTGAGACTAACCCTGGCAATGATGCTTATCAACGTCACAGCTTAGCGCAAACCTTTAAAATCCATGATGAGTCTCTGACCGTAGTCGTTAACCATTTGAAATCTAAAGGCTCAGGCTGTTTAGAAGATTGGGCTAACTTTGAAGAGTCAGTTGATCCTGCCGATCAACAGGGCAAGTGTAATGCTTTCCGCGTATCTGCAGCCAAAGTCTTGGGTGAAACGCTAAAAGACGTGAAAGGCGACTTACTGATCATCGGTGATATGAATGCCTATGGTATGGAGGATCCTATCCGTGTACTAACCGACTTCGATGCGAGCAAGTCAGAGCGTGACATCCTGACCGCTTCGTGGACGACGCTCGACGGCAAAGTGTTTGAACGCCAAGGCAGCAAGATTGAAAAAGGTTATGGCTTTATCAACTTGAACACGAAAGCCCACGGTGCAAGCACTTTCTCTTATAGCTATAACGGCGAGTTAGGTAACTTAGATCATGCTTTAGCCAATGCTAGCTTAGCCAAACGTTTAGTGGATATTGAAGATTGGCATATCAACTCAGTGGAATCTAGCCTGTTTGAATACGGTAAGAAGTTCTCTGGTGATCTGGCTAAATCTGAAAATGCTTTTTCTGCATCGGATCATGATCCTGTGATTGTTGCTTTAAGTTATCCTGCGCCAGTAGTGCCGCCAAAACCTGAGCCAAAGCCTAAAGATGATGGCGGTGCTTTAGGTTATTTAGGTTTAGCACTGATGTCCTTGTTTGGTTTGCAGCGTCGTCGCCGTTAACCTGTATATGGGGTTAACTCACAAGTGCAATTTGTGAGCTAGACTGAAACAAAGGGATGGTTAACCATCCCTTTTTTATCTCTTTTTTTCAGTTTTTATTAGGAGTGAGTATGGATACCACCTCAAATCCGCTGAAAACCATGAATATCAAGGCGCCACTGTGGTTTTACTTTGTCGCAACGCTCAGTTTGTTGTGGAATATCATGGGGCTGATGGCTTTTGTGATGCAAATGACTATGACGCCAGATGCACTCGCACAGATGAGCCCAGATCAAATTAAACTCTATGAAACGACGCCAATTTGGGTTGATGCTGTGTTTGGCTTTGCCGTGGTTTCAGGGGTTCTAGGATGCCTATTATTGTTATTCAGAAAATTAATTGCTTATCAAAGTGTTGGTCGCCTCGCTTATCGCTATTTTGTTGCAAATGACCTATGTATTTTGCATTCAGCAAGCGGCTGTGATGCTAGGAGCTGACGCGTTAATTATGCCAAGTGTAGTCGTGGTGTGGGGATTATTTCTTGTCTGGTTTAGTCAGCTAAGTACCGTTAAATCTTGGTTAGTTTGAGCCTTATTTTTGCTGATATTGATGTGACCAGCTGAGAGTAAACTAGTTGAACTTCATCCACTTCACAGTAAACTGCTGATTGGTTTTATTGACTAGGAAGTTGCAATGAGTATTTGGTTTAGAGCTGTAACGTTAGAGGATTGCGCGCGTTTAGACGCCGGTATGGGTGGCAAAGGCACCTTGATGCAGACTTTAGGAATTGAGATCAGTGAGATTGGCGACGATTACATGAAGGCCACTATGCCAGCCAGTCCGGCGGTGCATAACCCTTTGGGCATAGTGCATGGTGGCGCGAATGTCGCGCTTGCTGAAACCGTTGCTAGCTATGCGGCAAATTTCGCGGTGGATTTTGAGCAGTACTATTGTGTCGGTCAAGAAATTAACGCTAACCACTTACGGGCTTCCCGTAATGGGGTATTAACCGCCACGGCTAAGCCTATCCACTTAGGGAAGCGCAGCTCTGTATGGGAGATTTTAATCCACAACAGTGCGGGTGAACTGACTTGTATTTCACGGATGACGGCGGCTGTCGTTAAACGCTAAATGCAATGAGCCAGCTTATTACCTGTGGTGTGAATGGCGTATCAATCGTTTGATTTAAATAATATATAGATAAGGATTGGATATGGATAACGCTACAATTTGGGAATGGGTTGGTTATTTAGCTTCAGTGGTCGTTGCAATATCATTGATGATGTCAAACATTAAGAAACTGCGCTGGTGGAATCTCATTGGTGCGGCTTTATTTGTGGCCTACGGTGTGGCAATTGGGGCTTATCCTGTTGCCTTAGTTAACTTTTTTATCGTGCTGATTGACACTTATTATTTGGTTAAGCTTTATCGTGAAGCCGACTTATCCAGCAGTTAATGGCAGTGTATCAGCTTAACTCCGCTTTCTCGCACCGCACTTCGCTCCATTGTCCTGAGCAGCTATTTGGTTTTTCAACAGCATCCTAAGTGATAAGTGATGTGAGCGGACCATTGGCTGTGAGTCCGTGTAATTCATTAATTGTCTTGCCAAACTCATTCTTAATCTTTTTTTTAGATTATATAAATCTAGTTTAATCGTTTTATTCTAAAGTGGTAATTCTCTATTCTTGCTCTATCGACAACACGTCGCCAGCCAAGGAGATAAACCATGGCCACCATTTACGATTTAATTGAAACCTGGTTAACCAGCAATCAAGACTAAGGAGCAGGGCATGAGTCAACAACATCAAACAAGTCAGTACTTAACGAGCCAAAACGGCGCCCCAGTGGCCGACGATCAAAACTCACTGTCGGCGGGTGAACGTGGTCCTCTGCTATTACAAGATTGGCATTTAATTGAAAAGTTAGCCCATTTCAACCGTGAGCGTATTCCTGAGCGTATCGTGCATGCTAAAGGTACTGGGGTTTATGGCACATTTACGCTGACTAAAGATTTAAGCGATTATACCATTGCCGACCATTTCAATGGTGTTGGTAAGCAAACCGAAACCTTTATTCGTTTCTCAACCGTAGGTGGAGAAATGGGTTCTGCCGACGCAGAGCGCGATCCACGTGGCTTTGGTTTACGTTTTTATACTGCCCGTGGTAATCACGATATCGTGGGTAACAATACGCCGACCTTTTTCTTGCGAGATGGGATTAAGTTTCCAGACTTTATCCATACGCAAAAGCGTAATCCTAAGACAAACTTAAAAGATCCGCAGGCTATGTGGGACTTTTGGTCATTGAATCCTGAAGCTATGCATCAAGTGACCATTTTGATGTCGGATCGCGGTATTCCAGCGAACTACCGTCAAATGCACGGTTATGGTTCACACACTTTCTCGCTGTGGAATGCCAAGGGCGAGCGTTTCTGGGTGAAGTTCCACTTTAAATCGCAGCAAGGCGTGGTCAACTTAACCAATGAACAGGCTGATAAATTAAAAGGGATTGATCCCGATTCATCGCAGCGCGATATGGTGGTTGCTATTACTGATGGTAACTTCCCGCGTTGGACTGTTAATGTGCAGATTATGCCTGAGGCGGATGCCAATACTTACCATATCAATCCATTTGATTTAACTAAGGTTTGGCCGCATAGCGACTATCCATTACTTGAGATTGGTGTATTAGAGCTGAATCGTCTGCCACAAAACTACTTTGCTGAAGTTGAGCAAGTGGCATTGGCACCTAGTAATTTGGTCCCAGGCGTCGGGGCTTCACCTGACAAGATGTTACAAGCGCGTTTATTTGCCTACGCCGATGCGCAGCGTTACCGCATTGGTGCTAACTACAACCAATTGCCAGTGAATTGCCCGCATGCCGCTAAGGCAAATCACCATCAACGTGCAGGTGCGATGGCGGGTACACAATGCCCTTACCATGGCAGTCAAACGGGTGGCGACGCTTCGGCAAACTATGGCCCGAACAGCACTGCTGATGCCTTGGTTGAGCCAGTAAACTTTAGCGAACCACCATTGCGTTTAGAAGGTGAAGCGGCGCGTTATAGTCGTTATAACCAAGACGATTATACCCAAGCGGGTAATTTGTATCGCATCTTCTCTGAAGCTGAGAAAGCGCGCCTAGTGGCAACAATTTCGGGTTCATTAAGTCAAGCGAGTTTAGATGTGCAGCAACGTATGGTGGCGCATTTTACTCAAGCCGATGCGGATTACGGACAACGTATTAAACTGGCATTAGGTCTTTAAACTATTGCTGTTGCGAATGTTTGAATAATAGTAGAAACGATAAAACTGAGTAGAAAGCCTCTACTCAGTTTTTATTATCAGCGACAACAATATTAACATTCTCGTTAATGTGCTCTTAGGCCGCGATGAGCGCTGCRTTAGGGCTATTTAGCTGCTTTAACAATCCAAATGCTTGCTGCATTTTATCCTCGGTTACGATAAATCCTATAAATGTTTCATCCACGTCGAATGCTTTAATACAGCTTCCTTGAGCATCAATATCGACTTGCCAGCGATAGACGCCATTCACTGTTATACCGCTGAGCTGCATAGGTAACAGTGGCGTTTTCACTTTAATGAGCATGGCGGGAAAATTCACTGCTGTCGGTTGGTTCAGTAATGTGTTCGCCAGCGCATTGGCGCTCAGTAACGCAGGTTGCAAATAGGCCCTATTTTGGCCGTTGATTTGGGTGCAATCACCTAGCGCATAAATATGGGCATCGTTGGTTTGTAAGCATTCGTTAACGACGATACCTTTATTGACCTCTAGCCCCGCATGCTGGGCAAGTTGACTGTTAGGGAGAAGTCCCGCTGCACAGATAACCGCATCACAAATAAACCGCTGGTCATTATCTAGGCACACAGAGATACTGCCATCTTGGTGTTGCAGTTGGCTGACTCGGGTTTGCAATTGCACTGTGACGTTATGCTGCGTTAGTACAGCGGTCAGTTTATGGCTTAACATTTCGGGTAGCATATTCGGCATTAAGCTCGCTTGTGGATCGACCAAAAACACTTGCTTACCCGCAGTTGCTAAGTCCATTGCCAGTTCAACTCCGACCAAACCCGCACCGATAACCAGTACTCTCCTCGCGCCATGGATGTCTGCTTCGCAGGCCTGATACTCCATTAAGCTGTTAACTGTGTGGATGATATCGACGCCATCCCCCTCTATAGGCGGAATAAAGGGTCGTGCACCCGTGGCAAGCACTAATTTTTTGTACGCAATTTCGCGTCCTTGATGGCAACAGACTACCTGACGAACTTTATCTATTTTTATGACTTCACAGTGATTTATCACATCAATTTGTTGCTCATGTGCAAATTCAGTCGCGGTCAATTTTATTAGGTCTGACGCCATTTTTTTAAGGCTAAACACATGGCTTAAATCTGGTTTATGGTATTCGTCACCAGAGTCGGCTGTGATAACTGTAATCGGTTGTTCGCGGTTTAAACGTCGCAGTGTTTTGACTAGCTGATATGCCGCGAATCCACTGCCGATAATGACGATTGGCTTAGGCATTAGTCACCTCATTTTTTATGACAGCGAAAACGCTTTTACCTAGGCCACATTCGGGACAGAGAAAGTCTTCGGCCACTTGAGTCCAAGGTGTGCCAGCAATGACATCTTGATTAGGTTCTCCTTTTTCAGGGTCGTAAACCCATTGGCAAACGGTGCAAATCATTGATTGTGTATCATTTAATTCGCACGCTTTTGTTGCAATCGGTGCCGTCACAGGGACGTTATTAGTAGCAGTATTTTCAGCTGTTTGACTGGCCGTGGTGGCTTGGCTAGGTTTTGACATGACTTGATTAATGATAGAGCGACTATTCGCGCTATCGAGGGGACGCAATGCCCATTCTCGCGCGATTCGCTGGCCGTGCTGACGGCATTCTTGCATCGCATCACGATCGGGACGCCATTTGACTTTTAATCCCACCGAGGTTTCGAAACCAGCATCCATCAAACGAGTGTGAATTCTATCGACTGCGCCGCCATTCCAGCCATAACTACCAAAAGCTGCCGCCTTTTTATTGCGAAAACGCAGGCCCGTAATTTCTTCAAGCATGGCGGCAATTTTAGGCATCATCACATTATTCATGGTGGATGAGCCGACTAAAATACCTTTTGATCTAAATGCCTGTGCAAGGATTTCGTTTTTATCATGACGTGAGACGTTATACACTTTTACCGCTACATTGGGGTCAACATCATGGATACCTTGAGCAATACCGTCGGCCATCATGCGAGTATTATTGGACATAGAGTCGTAGAAAATCGTGATACGGTCTTCTTGATAAGCGTCGGCCCAAGCTAAATATTGGTGAATAATTTGGGCTGGATTATCACGCCACACAATGCCGTGTGAAGTTGCGATCATATCTACAGGTAAATTAAAGCTTAATACTTCGTGAATTTTAGCCGTCACTAGGCTGCTAAAGGGCGTTAAAATGTTTGAGTAGTACCGTAGGCATTGCTCCATTAATTCATTTTGATCAACCTCATCATTGAATAAATGTTCGTCGCAATAGTGTTGGCCAAAGGCATCGTTACTGAATAAAACCGCATCTTCGGTGAGGTATGTCATCATGCTATCTGGCCAATGCAACATAGGTGCTTCGATAAATATCAGCTGCTTACCATTGCCTATTGCTAAACTATCACCTGTCTTTACAGTAATGAAATTCCATTCTGGGTGGTGGTGATGTCCTACAATGGAGTCGACCGCATTTTCACTGCAGTAGATTGGAGTGTTAGGAATTTTGGCCATTAATGCAGTCAGGGCGCCTGAGTGGTCTTCCTCTGCATGGTTCATCACAATATAGTCTATGTCGGTTAAATTAATTTCAGCTTCAAGATTTTGTAAGAATTGCTGGCTAAACCGATGATCAACTGTATCAATTAACACGGTTTTTTCTTCACGGATAAGGTAGCTATTGTAGCTTGTGCCTTTAGTTATCTTGTACTCAGTACCATGAAAATCTTGCACTTCCCAATCGCGTTGACCCACCCAGTGGATATTGTTTTTTACATGAATAGTCATAAATACACCTGTGATAATTAATAATGAATGCGCTACGTAAATCTTGCTTATTTAGTTAAATCTCTTATTGCACTCACCATGCCAATATTTTAAGGTTTTGATTTTTATTGGTATTAGCGTATTTCAACATTTTAAATCACTTGCTGATGTCATAATGACAATTTGATATTGGTCAAATTGACATTACACTGTTGTCAATATGACTTTATTTGACTGTGGATGTGCTATGAGTGCCCATGCTGATTTAACTCAGTTAGCCTTAGATTTAACTGTCGGCGTGTCGACGCAAGACAGATTTGAGCGTTTGTTGGCAGTGGTCAGGCGGCGTGTCAATTGTGATGCTGCGGCATTATTGGCATTTCGGGAGCAGCAATTTGTCCCCTTGGCGATAGATGGGCTCTTTGCCGAAGTGTTAGGGCGGCGCTTTCAAATTAGTGAGCATCCGAGATTAGAGGCTATCGCCCGTGCTGGCGATGTGGTTCGTTTCCCGGCCGACAGTGAACTTCCTGATCCGTATGATGGTTTAATTCCACATCATAGTGCGAACTTACATGTACATGCTTGCATTGGTTTACCACTAATCGCGAACGATCGCTTAATTGGGGCGCTCACCATTGATGGTTTCAACCCTCATCAGTTTGATGGTTTTAGTGATAGCGAGTTGCGTGTGATCAGCGCACTGGCCGCAGCCAGTCTTAATACTGCGTTATTGATGCAACAGCTAGAATCCCAAGTTGTTGAAGTTTCCAATGGCACTGAGGTGCTCAATCGTCCTGCTAGTCAGCAGGAGATCATAGGGCAATCCACACAGATCCAATCGCTAAAGCAGCAGATAAGTGCTGTGGCAGGCACTGATTTATCGGTATTAATTACCGGCGAAACTGGGGTGGGTAAGGAGTTAGTGGCTGCGGCGATACATAATCAATCGACCAGAGCCGATAAATCACTTATCTATTTGAACTGCGCTGCACTGCCTGAGTCCGTCGCCGAAAGCGAGTTATTTGGGCATGTAAAAGGGGCATTTACGGGGGCAATCAGTCATAGGCAAGGCAAGTTTGAACTCGCTGACAAGGGGACCTTGTTTTTAGATGAAATCGGGGAGCTTCCCTTGGGGCTGCAAGCTAAGTTATTGAGGGTTTTACAATACGGTGAATTACAGCGAGTTGGCAGTGATAAGAGCCTAAAAGTGAATACTCGGATTATTGCTGCCACTAATCGAATTTTGCACCAAGAGGCAACGGAAGGGCGCTTTCGTTTCGATCTTTACCATAGGTTGAGCGTATTTCCTATCCACGTAGCACCATTAAGAGAGCGTGGGCAAGATATTGTCATGCTGACAGGTTTTTTTCTTGAACGTTGTAAAGCGAAGTTAGGACTCACCCATATCAATATCACACCCGCAGCGCAGCAGTTATTAGAGCAATACACATGGCCGGGTAATGTGCGTGAGCTAGAGCATGCGATACACAGGGCTGCGGTGTTGGCGAAAGCCGAGCTAAAAACGGCTTATATCAGCTTAAGTGATAAACATTTTCAGCTCGATTCTTTGATGAATCAAGCACACAGAACAGTCGACGAAGATAAACCATCAGATGCCGCAACGCCAGCCAGTGAATTAGCATTTAGGTCTGAGTCGGCCTGTCGTGAGGGACAATCGCAAGATAATTCCAGTGTTATGCTTGGGCTTAAGGCTGCGACTGAGAGATATCAGCGTCAACTTATTCGTCAAGTTTTAGCCGCGAATCAACAAAATTGGGCTGCGTGTGCAAGAATATTGCAAATCGATACAGGTAATTTGCACCGACTTGCAAAACGGTTAGGTTTAAAAGAATAAAATATTGCGTGAAGAAATTTTATTCTGTAGCAAAACCCCTGCCTCGATTCTTAGAAGAACAGGGTCGCGACACCCAGTAGTGCGAACAATACGGCGCAGCCACGGTGTATCCACAACATAGGCAATTTTTCGGCGCTGAAGTGGCCTGCAATCACTACGGGTACGTTAGCAAGCAGCATGCCTAAGGTTGTGCCAGCAACCACCATAGTTAATGAATCGTATTTTGCGGCTAATACCACAGTTGCGATTTGTGTTTTATCCCCCATTTCGGCGATAAAAAACAGAATAAAGGTGGCGAGAAAGGGGCCCATTTTATAGAAACGGCTCTCTTCTGCATCGACTTTATCGGGGATTAACACCCAAAGAGCGATCGCAAAGAATGACGCAGCCACTAAATAACGTGCAAGATCTGGGCTTACCCAGTTAATGGCCCATTGACCAATCCAAGCGGCGGCAAAATGGTTAAATAATGTCGACAGCAAAATACCTAAAATAATGGCGGTTTTATTTTTAAATCTTGCGGCGAGGATTAGTGCAAGCAATTGAGTTTTATCACCAATTTCGGCGATAGCAACCGTAAAGGTTGAGGCAAGTAGGGCTTCCAAGTGTGATCCTTTAGGGGTGGTTATGACATAAGCACAATAAACCGTCCACCCCTAGGTGCGGTCATTGTGCTCAGGTCTTGCTGGGCAAATCTATGATTTGCTGTGAACACCATGGCATGTTGCCAAGTATGTTGATGTTCACCCTAGATGACGATGGCTCGAAATCCAGTTAGCTACTCCCCCGAAGCGAGGTGGGCATTATACCTAGGTAAGATTTAGTTTCAAGCACGAGTTTATAACAGTAGGTGCTGATAAATGTTTGACAGGTGTCAGAAAAATACCGATTCATATTCTGTAACTCAATGAATATAAATGAATTATTTTTTGACAACGTTGTCTTTTGTTGCTAATTTAGCCAAGTCATTTCTACTTGGTTACATACTGTTAACTTGTAGTGACTCAATGATAACGACTGTATTTGGCAAACTAATTGAAAAGTTAGGACGCAAAGCTTCCGGTCTAAGGTTGTAAATGGATTTTTTAGTGAACTAAGATAGCGGAGTTGCCGCAGAATTCGATTTCTGTGAAAGATAAACGACTGCTGTTTAATGCTGTTGTTTGCCCAAATACCACTTTTATATCTAAGCCTATCATTATGTTTAGGATGATAGGCAATCAATGGAGTGCATTAAAGTGGCAAATCCTACTGTTTTTTCCCCTATTTCTAAATTGAGTTTATTGGCCGCGGCAGTAATGGCGACGAATGCGTTTGTGAGTATCTCTGCGCAGGCGCACGGTTATGTTGTGGCACCTGAATCGCGTTCATATGCCTGTAAAACAGGTAAAAATGCCAATTGTGGCGCGGTGCAATGGGAGCCGCAAAGTGTTGAGGGGCCATCGGGTTTTCCTGAATCAGGTCCTGCTGATGGCAAACTGGCGAGTGCTGGCAATGGTGCTTTTTCACCTTTGGATGAACAAAGTCCGAGCCGTTGGGCAAAGACGGATATTAAAGCGGGCTGGAATAAATTTAGTTGGCAGTTCACAGCAAACCATGTCACCCGTAATTGGCGTTACTATTTAACTCGCCAAGATTGGAACCCAAACCAAGCTTTGAGCCGAGCGAGCTTTGACTTAGCCCCCTTTTGCGTAGTTGATGGTGGTATGGAACAGCCGCCTAAGTTAGTGACCCATGACTGCTACGTGCCAGAAGGTCGCAGTGGTTATCAAGTGATCTTGGCCGTGTGGGAAGTGGGAGATACGACGAATAGTTTCTACAATGCTATCGATGTGAACTTGGGCTCGGGTCCTGTTGTGCCGAGTGAATGGCAAGATGTGGGGGATATCAATCCGTCACTCGATCTAAAAGCAGGCGATAAAGTGATGACCCGGGTGTTTGACGCCAATGGTGAGCAAGCGGCTAAGCAAACAGTCATTACCATTAGTGATGCGACTCAAGGTGATAAACAAAATTGGCCTTTCCTATTAGCGAGCGCGATTAATGCCCAGCAGTCCCAGTTAAAAGCGGGACAAAAAAATGCATCGGGTGTGATTGAGCCTGTGTATGGCAAGAACGACATTTTTACAGCGAAAAACTCAGGTATTGAGCGTGTCGAAGTGGGATTTGATTTAGCTCCTGCTCCGGGCAACAGCTTAGAAGTCACTTCACTTGCCGACGATTATCAAATTATCGATGGTGCGGCGAAGGTCAGCTTTGATGTGACCAGTAACGCCGAGATGCTAGTGTCAGCGTATTTGTTTAGCCATGATGGCACAGCGGCAGGTTTTGTGAGCCAAACTGTTAACAATACCAGTGCTAGCTTAGTGTTAGACGTCGTTGAGCCTAAAGCTGGGCATTATCATTTGCAGGTAAAAGCTGAGCCTAAACAAGGTGATGTTATTCAGCAGAACTTTGATCTCTTCTTAAAGGATCAAGCTCCTGCACCAGAAGCTGATTTTGTATTCCCAGCAGGCGTGAAAGGTTACGTTGCAGGTACTACAGTGCTACAGCCTAAAAATGGCAAAGTGTATCAATGTAAGCCATTCCCTTATAGCGGCTATTGCGTGCAGTGGTCGGCTTCTGCCACAGGATTTGAGCCAGGTGTTGGCGCTTCTTGGGCTATGGCGTGGACTGAGCTGTAAATTAACATTCTGAGTTAATTAATTCTCAACATGATGTGATTGGGCTTAAACATATTTGCTGTGTTTAAGCCCATATTTTGCACGCTCTCGATGGTGAAAGATGTGCTTTACCTCGGTTTAAGCTCAATGCTGCATCCCATATATTTTCAACAAAGGTAGCGATTTTGTTGGCTTGTTTATTTTCGTTTATCACAGCGCTATTAAGTTGTTACCGTACCGTTTGCTACCCTTCTTTGTTCACAACTGGCTTGCCCACTGGGTTTGGCTCTGTTAATGTCCCAAACTATCTATTTAATCGATGCTTATATCGGTACATTAATTTGGGCTATCACAATTGAAAGTCATGCCATTTTTCAATAATCGATTTAGTTAGCCTCAATGGCTACTGGGTTGAAACATTCAAAAGCTATTGGGGCCAATTGATCTGCTAGGTCGAGATCTGATTGGATGCTTTAAGTGATGTGTCGCTTATTTCGATTTAAGACGCAAGGCTTTATCGGTTCAAATCTTACTCAAATAAAATAATAATTAATTATTGAACAGGACTATTGTGTGAATTCAAAAATGTTAGGCTCGATCGCCATCGTTGCCGGGACGGCCATTGGCGCAGGTATGTTAGCGTTACCTTTAGCCACAGCGGCTTTAGGTATTATCCCTGCTTTAGTGTTACTCGTCGTTATTTGGGGCGTGTCCGCCTATACCTCATTACTTATGCTCGAAATTAACTTACGCACTGGCGTGGGGGATAACGTGCATGCTATTACGGGTAAGTTACTGGGTAAAAAAGGTCAAATAATTCAAGGTGCTTCTTTCCTGAGTTTATTATTTGCCTTGACCGCGGCTTATCTCACCGGCGGCTCTTCGTTATTAGTGCTTAAAGCGAAGAACATGTTCGATATCGTGCTCGATAATCAAGTCGCAGTGTTGTTATTTACACTCGTGCTCGGTGGCTTTGCGGCGCTAGGTGTTGCTTGGGTCGATAAAGTGTCACGTTTCCTATTTTCGTTAATGATTCTATTGCTCGTGGTGGTGGTATTATTTTTATTGCCCGAAGTCAGTATTGCTAGCATGGCAACTGGCGCGATTGCCGAGTCTATGACCAGCAATTGGATGGCGGCGATTCCCGTAGTGTTTACTTCGTTTGGTTTCCACGTCTGTATCGCCACTTTAGTGCGTTATCTCGATGGCGATGCGGTATCACTGCGTAAGGTGTTGTTAATCGGCTCGACGATCCCACTCGCTTGTTATGTGCTTTGGTTATTGGTGACTTTGGGCACAGTCGGCGGATATGAGGTGAATAGTTTTGAAGGTTCACTACCTTCACTCGTCACGGCATTGCAGGATATTGCTCATACGCCTTGGATCAGCAAATGTATTTCATTATTCGCTGACTTAGCTTTAGTGACCTCATTCCTCGGTGTGACCTTAAGTTTATATGACTTTATCGCCGAATTAACTCGCGCCAAAGAAACGTTTGCCGGCCGTATTCAAACTTGGTTACTGACCTTTATTCCTCCTGTTTTGTGTGCCTTGTATTTGCCTGAAGGTTTTGTGGCGGTACTGGGATTTGCGGCCGTGCCATTGGTCGTGATGATCATCTTCTTGCCAATTGTTATGGCACTGCGTCAACGTCAGTCGCAGCTGGGAGGTTATCAAGTGTCTGGCGGATCTGTTGCGTTAGTCATTGCAGGTTTGTTAGGTGCCGTGATTGTGGGTGCCCAACTATTTGTTGGGATCTAATTCATTGCGATAGATGAGGGCTTTTTAGCGAATACATCTGGGTAACTTTGATTAAATGTATTTGCTTTGTAAGCGAGTTTTTCAGAGTCTGTTATAGAGAGTGTCGCATGTGATAAAGTCAGGCCCCGGCCTGACTTTTTGCTTTTTAGGTTTTAAAGCGAGTGATGCTGGGTTTTAGCACAGTTATTTAAAATTAAAACAACGCTATTAAAACGAGAAAATGGCCCAGCTTGCGCGTGGCTTCATTCACATAAAACGGACTTAACACAATGAAAAAATGGTTACTCACAGTTGCCGTGGCCGCTAGTTTTGGCGCACAGGCTGACGAAGGTATGTGGCAGCCCCATCAACTGCCTGCTATGGCTGATGAGCTGAAAGCAAAAGGCCTTGAAATTGATGCAAAATCGATTTCTAAACTCACCGAATTCCCAATGAATGCCGTGATAAGCCTTGGCGGTTGCACTGCATCATTTGTATCGCCAAAGGGCCTAGTCGTGACTAACCATCACTGTGCCTATGGGGCGATTCAATACAACTCCACTCCTGAGAAAAATCTGCTGCAGGATGGTTTTTTAGCTAAGACCTTCGCCGATGAATTACCTGCGACCCCTGGCTCACGTGTCTATGTGACTGAAGATGTCACTAATGTCACTGAGCGAGTTAAAAACGGGCTTGAAGGTAAAGTGGGCAGCGCCTTCTATCAAGGCGTTGAAAGCCAAGAAAAAGCGTTAGTTGCTGAATGTGAAAAAGAAGATGGTTACCGTTGCCAAGTGTATAGCTTTCACGGCGGCCTCGAATATTATCTGGTTAAGCAATTGGAAATCCGTGATGTGCGTTTAGTCTATAACCCAGCCGCGAGTGTGGGTAAATACGGCGGCGACGTAGACAACTGGATGTGGCCACGTCACACAGGCGATTTTTCTTTCTACCGTGCTTATGTATCTAAAGCGGGTAAACCAGCAGAATTTAGCAGCGACAACGTGCCATACGAGCCAAAAAGTTTCTTAAAAGTCTCGGCTAAAGGCGTGAGTGAGGGTGATTTTGTGATGGTTGCAGGCTACCCAGGTCGTACCAACAGATATCGCACAGCTACTGAAGTTCAAAATGAGTTTGAGTGGGCTTATCCCGAAGGCAAAATGCTGCGTGAACGCTTTATAGAGATCATTAAAGAAACCGCGCCAGAGGGCAGCGACGAGCGTATTAAGTACGAGAGTCAAATTGCTGGCCTTGCAAATTACGCGAAAAACTTCACTTCTATGATCGAGTTTTACGGCAAATCAACCATGTTGGCTGACCGTAAAGCCCTCGAAGCTAAGCTTGCGGCGTGGATAGCCAAAGACAGCAGTCGTGAAGCGAAATACGGTAAAACCTTAGCGGAATTAGATGCCTTGATTGCCAAAGGCAAAACGCATCAAGAGCGTGACATGATCTTAAGCTATATAGGCAGCACGACTATGTTGCCGACGGCGCGTAGCTTATATCGCCTCGCGAACGAGAAACAACTGCCAGATATGCAGCGTGAACCGGGCTTCCAAGATCGTGATATGACACGTCTAAAAGCCAGCATGGAGCGTATTGATCGTCGTTATGCGCCGAGCGTTGATAAAGCGGTATTGCTCGACATGCTAAAACGCTACGCCGCACTGCCAGAAGATCAGCGCCTACCCGCATTGGATAAAGCCTTTGGTATCGATAAAAAGTTTAGTGAAGCTAAGCTTTCGAAAACCTTAGATAAAATGTACGCCAAAACTGAGTTAGGTAAGAAAGACGTTCGTCTGGCGTGGATGGATAAATCCGTTGCCGATTTTAAAGCCTCTAAAGATCCTTTCATTCAATTCGCTGTCGCTATATATGACACTGATATGGCTGAAGAAAAGAAAGAAAAAGAATTAGCGGGTGAACTAATGAAGGTGCGTCCGCAATATATGGATGCCATTATTGCTTACAACCTAGAGCAAGGTAAGCCAGTGTATGCCGATGCTAACTCAAGCTTACGTGTCACGGTTGGTCATGTGAAAGGCTATTCGCCAAAAGACGGTTTAGTGGCCGTGCCATTCACTCGCCTTGAAGGCATAGTGCAAAAGGACACGGGTGTTGACCCATTCGATGCACCGAAGAAAGAGTTAGAGCTGATTAAGCAGAAGCAATATGGTGATTTCTATATGAAATCAATAGATTCTGTACCAGTAAACTTTTTATCAACTTTAGATACTACTGGCGGAAATTCTGGCTCACCGACCTTAAACGGCCGCGCTGAACTCGTCGGCCTATTGTTCGACGGTGTATATGAAAGCATTATTGGCGGTTGGGCATTTGATAATGAAATTAACCGTTCTATTCATGTCGACAGCCGTTATATGCTGTGGGTCATGAAGTATTTAGATCATGCCGACAATTTATTAGCTGAGATGGAAATCGTTAAGTAATCCATTGCCGCATCAGCAATGGTGCGGCCTATAGTGGCATAGTGAATTTGGATTATCAGCATTCAAGTGCGATTTAGTGCTTTAAGAATACTGAAATAACAAGACAGTAAAATAGCGATAAACTCACTGGGTTTATCGCTTTTTTTGTAGCTGTAATGGCCTGCTGACGGCTGTTAAGATAGCTTCCGTGATAGGCGCGCCACGGCATTAGCTCACCTTTTTAGCATTAGCGTAACCAGTGGATTGAAAATATATACGCAACATATTTTTTAGACTGAAATGTGTTGGAAAGTAGTGCCGGAGGACCTGCATCTTTAGTTAGAGTTTTTAGTGGGTTAGCATTGGCAGGTATCCACGCATATAGGCTCGCCATGGCATTGACTCGTCGACACGGTGAATAGAAACCTAGGGTTTCTGAGCTTATGAACGAGAGCCATGGACGGCGAACTGGCAGTTAAACAGGGATGTTGTTCAAGTCCATCCTTGGATGCTCGACCGCCCCGTCCATGGGGCGGACGGTCGTCTCGCAAATCACCATGGCTCACCTTTCTAGCATTGGCGTAGTCAGTAAGTTTTAAAGACAAACGTAGCATGTTTGAGGACAACTCATAGTTAGTTCATGGGTTCTAACACATAAATTTCGGGATGAAAGTTTCGATGGATTAACGCCCAAATTAGGGAGCGTGTTAACTAGTCTAGTCCGCAGGACGATGTTGCCTTTGTTTGTTAAATGCTCACACTTTGATAGAACCGTTAGTCCACCCAGTTATGAGCTGACTGATACTATCAGATACTTTATGAAACCTAGTTTCTATTGGATAGAAAACCCATACCCCTTGATTGTGGATGCGTAAACAAAATTCGATACCATCAGTGCCAGCATGACCGATAACTAAGTGGTGGTGATTCTTGTCAATTGAAACTTCAGCTATTGGAACTACCAACTGCAAGAAAGACTGTCTATCGTAATAGCCTTCTTCGTACTTAGATATGAGTTCTAAGCAATCATAGTTTTCCACTAAGTATTTCTTAGCAATCACTCAGAATCCCTCCGACATTCAGCGCCACATTTTATGCCTCTGTACTAATAGATAGAGGAGGTGGCGGAGGTAATATTGGTTGCTGACTTGTAAAATGCACTTCTTTAAGATGCTGACATAAGCCATCAAAGTCAGGAAACATTGTCATATCGTTGATCCCCATAGAATTGAGCTCACGCATAACGATATTTCGTTCACTCGCGGGCATATCGTAACGCCATAAAAACGTTCGATTCTTTTCTGCTCCCTTCTTCATTATAAAGCCTGCAATGTCTACTACGTTAGTTGATGTAGTAACCCCCATTTGCTGCACCATTCTTTGATTACCCGTTGCATAAGGGACAAAGTTGCTAACAAATTCTTCCCCTCCAAGAAAATTACTATCAGCTCCAAATTCTTTGTTCCAACACTCGATATCAAATATAAACACCGTTACTTTATCTGTGGGCTTAGTATTCAAAGAAGCGCCTTTAAATGCAAAATATGCAGCCACGTAACCTGACAATGTCCAGTCAAGCAAGGGTGTGGGAAAGCCATGATGTTGTAACTTTCCTAAAAATGAGCCGTATTCAACGCTATTTTGAAAGTTAATTGGGGCTTCAAACGCAGCAACTTGGTAATGAACATCATTTATGATGGTGCTAAAGTAATCTTGAAGTGAGATATTTTTGAACTTTGCATTTCGGTGAAAAGTCGTTTCAAGCTTCCAGTCGCTGTTACTTTGCCCACGATAGTATAGTTTTTTGTTGTTTTTGGTAGCATCAGCTATCCAGTTTTTATAAGTATTCCAGTTTTGTTCCATATAATTTCGTATCTCGTCGAACTAAAGATGGATAACATTTATTAGTGCGTATGCGTGTTTATCACGTTAGACCAGTAATAAAAACTTGCCACTCATTTTTAATCACCAACATAATGCACTTTCGATTTGCCAACAACACGCTATGGATAAAATGGCTTGAATATGAGGCGACAAAAGTAGGAGGACTACATCAGAGTCAAAAAGTGGTATTAGGGACTAATTTAAAGAGATAGTTCAAGGCTTATCTGAGTTCTGCAAGGATGTGGCATATAAACCTCCTTGTTCAATGCTTAACCAAGCATAGTCGAAGGGCTACCACGCTATTTAAAAATGGGTATCTCTATATTTCTCTATTTATTTCTGTCTCTGTATTTCCTTTTCAATAAAAAGTATTACTTTTATGCCGTTTAATACCTAGGTATAAATTTTTATCGTATTATTCCATCACTATTTCTTTATCTATCTAGTTGGTTCGCGAGAGCTAGATTCCCCACAGAAAAGGATTTTTTATGGGACATAAGACGTTATTGAGTGCTGTACTTTTGACCGCGACCTGCGGTGTCGCCACTTTTGCGGTGAATGCTGAATCGCTGTTTACTCCCTTTCCTGACGCCAAATCGCCTGAAGAAAAGCGTATCCACTTTACGCCCTTTGAACTTATCACCGCAGTGAATGGTGACAAGTTCACTCTGTTGCCTGTATCGGGGAAATTGACTCGACAAAGCGTTGAGTTACCAGAGGGGTATAGTCCTGAGCATGTTATCAATAACTATTTGGCACAGCTAAAAAAGCTGAATGCTGAAGTGTTATTTAGTTGTCAGGCCGTCACCTGCGGTGATGGTCAAGCCATGCAAACTCAGCTAAAGCCGCTTAAAAGCGTGAATGCCGACTATCACAGTGCTTACGTGGCGGCAAAACTGAAAGGTACTCGCGGTGAGGTTTACACCAGTATCTATGTCGTCAATCGCGAGGACAGATATACCTATCTGCAAGTCGATATTCTCGACGCTATCCCTGAGCCGCTGGACTTAATCCAAGCGAATAGTGACTTTTTACAGCAGGCGCCGAAGAACATTGAGATTAAAGATAGGCGTAGTGACGATGCTCAAGGCTCGACAGACCATCCTTTGCTGGGACGTATGCCCGGCAGTTATATTACAAGTTACAAACAAACTAACTTTACCCAAGTGCCTGTATTAGTGGGGATCTCGGGCGCAAATTATCAAACCAAATCGCTGGACGCCAAGCTTACCCAAATAAGTTATCAGATGCCTGAAAGCTATTCCCTGTTTGAAATTAACAGCAATTATGCCGCAGCCGCACAAAAGCTTGCAGCAGAGCGGGTATTCCATTGCAAAGGCACGGCTTGCGGCGACGATGATAGCCTGATTAATGCCATCAAATTAATCAAGGACGATAAAGAGGACGAATGGCAGGAGTATCAGCTGTTTAAGCTTAGTCACGCAAAGGGCGATGTTTACTTCGATATCTATTCCCAAGGATATTTCGATGGCACACCTGCCGATACTACCCTCAGGGTAATGGAACTCTCTACTCTGAAGGATGATCGAGTGGCGATTGACCTCAATGCTTTGACCGATGCGATTAGCCAAACTGGCAAGGCGACGTTGGAGGGATTGCTGTTTGATTATGACAGTGAGCGCATGTTGCCTGAGTCCAAACCTGTACTGGAGGTGCTGGCAAGCTATCTTAAGCAGCATCCGACACTGAGTTTCTATGTGGTTGGACATACCGATGACAAGGGCGAGCGGAGTTACAATCAAAGCCTGTCGGAGCGCCGCGCCGCAGCTGTGATTAAGCAGTTGAGTGACGGGTTTCAAATTCCGTCGGCCCAATTAACCGCCCACGGTAACGGGGAATATAGCCCTGTCGCCAGCAATACTAATGACGCCGGACAAAAACTGAATCGCAGAGTGGAGTTAGTACTTCGTTCCGATAAAAAGTAGCTCATATTAATAAGCTTGAAAGGGGAGCTTCGTTTTATAGAAACGCCTGAGTCATCTCAGGCGTTTCTATCTTCATTGGAGTTCATTGGAAGATATTGTTCGCGCGGGCATTTGTCTAAAATTGAGGTTAGTAGCTTGAGTGTATTCGCCACTTGTCTTTCTCTAAATTGTCACTGCGGCTTTAAGCACTGCAACTTCCTGTGGGGTGAGTGGCCGCATCGCTCCTTCGGCTAAGGATTCTAGCGTTAATGTCATTAATGCGACGCGCTGTAAGTCAATTACCTTATAGCCTAAGGCGCTGGACATACGCCGAATTTGTCGATTTAGTCCCTGAGTCAGCACGATTTCAAAGCTGTTCGAACTGAGGCGGCGGACTTGGCAGGGCAGGGTTTGCAGGTCTTTATAACGCACTCCACTGGCCATTTGTTCAACAAATTCATCAGTGAATGGCTTGTCGAGGCGCACATGGTAGGTTTTGCTGTGGGCAAAACTGGGGTGCATGAGTTTATGGGTTAGCTCACCATCATTAGTTAACAGCAGTAGGCCGCGGGAATCCTTATCGAGCCTGCCGACGGGATACAGTCTTGGCGCTTTGGGAAGCAAGTGTACAAGACTCGTTTCATCCTGCTCAAGCAGACGGCAATCTGTGCCCACTGCTTTGTTAAATACCCAGTAGGTGAGGGTTTCGGTTTGAGTGATTGGTGCGCCATCAAGCTCAATACGGTCGAGGCAGTTTAATAATTCGTCCAAACAGATGGGATCTGTGTGGCGGGCGATACCGCCATTGAGTGTGATGCGCCCAGCCTCAATCAAACGGCAGGCTTCACGGCGTGAGCCTATGCCACACTGGGCGAGGTATTTTGCTAAGCGCATGGATTACCCTAAAGTATTTGGCGTTCTTGGGCGCGATGATACAGTATTTTTGATAGGCGCCGCATTGCAAAGGCTAGGCTTAAACACCAAATAATATTCAAGTTAGTTTGGAGCCACATATTGGCTGAAACAGTACAAAAGTGTGTTTGGGGCACACAGGGAGGGAAATCCAATATTGTCCAATCTAATTGCAAGGTTAAACTCACTGCACTACAAAAGCTGATCAGGCTCAAATAGAACAGTGGCTTTGGGCAAATAAACCGAGGCACTATCCCCGCTATAATCACAAGGCTGTGTAAGATGAGGGTGCTTAATAGATAACTCGTTGAAACTATTCTGTGTATGCTCAAAAAATTAATGGGGAATATTCCCATCAAAATCACAGAGACTCCTACCCAAGCACCTGTAAGTGCTATGCATTGGCTAAACGTATCTAGTTTTAGTAAGTAGAGCCCGGTCATTGAAATGAGTATGCAGAGCCCCGCAGCCAATAAGCTTAAATTAAACACATAAGCGAGGGGGGAGTTGATATAGTTACCTAAAAAATCAGCTCGTATTTGTAAGACTTGAACTCCAACATTTTGATATTCATCATAAATAGCAATTAATACTCCAGAAGCACTAATAAAGGCTGCGCCTACAATCAACCATGTAATAAGACGATGTAGATCGTAATAACTTGGTTCTTGGTGATAAAGAGGATTCATGGAGACTAAAAATATACTGACGGGATATGACCACATTGAATGCGGTAACTTGCCTGAATTGTTTAATGAAGGCAAGCGAGTTGATGCTTTTTGGCCAAAAGAGGGCTTTAAAATGACAAGGAACGCCTAGTGCGTTCCTTGTCATAAACGTTAGATTCTACTCATGCATTCAAATATCATTTAGTGTCGTTTGCGGAAAATTACAATCGCAACAGCCACTGCGGCTAAAATCATACAGTACCAAGCGTGTGATACCGCTGCTAATGGCGTGATGCTAAAGGTCGAAGCAATCAAGAGTGCCTGTGCACCATACGGGATTAAACCTTGGATAATACAGGCGAAAATATCGAGTATGCTGGCGGCACGTTTCGGACTCACGCCATGCTTCTCTGCTAAGTCTTTTGCAATATCACCCGTCACCACGATAGAAACTGTGTTGTTAGCCACACAAGAGTTAGTCACTGCGACTATACCTGCCATGCCTAGCTCAGCAGCGCGGCATGAAGCTTCACCTTGCGCCTTGGAGAAACGAGTGATCAGCTTTTCAATCTGTTTACTCACAAAGGCGAGACCACCTTGCTGCTGCATGAGTGCGGCTAAACCACCCACTAGCATAGATAGAATGAAAATTTCCTGCATATTGCTAAAGCCTGCATAAATATCTTTACCGAATTGGATCACGCCGTAATCCATAGTAAACAGGCCGGTTGCGCCCGCTAATAAGATACCTAAGGTCAAGACCACAAATACGTTCAGACCTGCCACAGCTAAGATCAAAATGGTCAGATAAGGAATGACCTTAATAAGATCGATATTCTGCGTTGCTAATTCTGCTTGGCCTTGGCCAGCAAATACAAAGGCGATTAAAGTTAGCAGTGATGCGGGGATAGCGAAAATCAAATTTTCACGAAATTTATCTTTCATATCACAGCCTTGGGTGCGCGTAGCTGCAATCGTGGTATCGGAAATAATCGACAAGTTGTCACCAAATAGAGCGCCAGACATGACCGCACCTGCCATCAGTGCATAGTCGATTTGCGCTTGGTCGGCTACGCCTAGGGCGATGGGAGCGACAGCAGCGATTGTCCCCATAGAGGTTCCCATGGCCGTTGCGATAAAAGCGGCAATCACGAAGAAACCAGGTAGTAACAGGTTCGATGGGATTAACGATAAACCAAGAGTAACAGTAGCATCGACGCCGCCAGTGGCTTTAGCGACTGCAGCGAAGGCGCCTGCAAGTAAGTAAATTAAACACATTGCAATAATATTGCTGTGACCAATACCGCCAATAAAGGTATCAATCGATTGATTTAATTTCTGTTTTGATAAAATCAACGCCAGAATGATTGCAGGTAAAATAGCGATAACGCTGGGTAATTGATAGAAGGCAAAGTCGACACCTTGGCTTTGGAAATACACACCCGCGCCAATGAAAAGACCAAGGAAAACAAATAATGGCAACAGGGCAATAAAAGATGCCGGGCTGTGCTGTGCTGCTGTTGGATTGCTCAAATGTTATCTCTCTTTCGCTTAGGGTTTTTCCGCAGGATCCTTGGCAGTCAAACTCGCTTAAATTCAGTGTTGCCTCGGCATCGTATCCTAGCAACTTGAGGCAAAGCATATTTGATCCCTGACAACCTGTCAATTTAGACGTCTAGATGTTTTTACTTCCGTTGTGATCGCTAGGTTATTAATAGGTTGTATAAGATGAAGCTTAGTCTGTATTTTAATTATTAATCAATGCTTTAATTGTTTTTTTCAGGTTGAGTTAGAGGATTTATATCTGATTTAGCGTGTATTTCAACTGAACGGAATTGCATGAAATTTAAGCGGATGACTGGTGTGATGGAGTAAGTCGGCTATTTATTGCTCCATTTAGTGTGAGTTGTTGGTGGGTAAGCCAGCATAAATAACGTAAATGATGAGTGGCATTAATCAATAGGGCTCATTTGGGGACGTATTGACTTAGTTCGCTTGTGCAGCGTCGTGATAGCAATGATACGTCAAATAACTTTAATAAAACCTTAATAAGCAATCTATTGTTTTTAAATGTAAAACAGTTTCAAGCATCTAAAATCCCCATAAAAACTAATGGCAACAATTTGTATTGAAGTAGAGACTTTAATAGAATCCGCACAAATTATGTTAATTACTCTTAGTGCTTTGTTTAAATTTAACTGGATGAAGCGTTTATTGCTGATCCCTCAGATCTTCCTACTACAGTGGGTATTATCATGATACGTCGCGCTAAGCCATTACTCGGAACGCTGGTGGAAATTGCTGCCGAGTCACTGCCAAATCAAAGCGGTGAGGTACAACTTAAAGATAAAGCATTGGAAGCGGCTATTAGCGCGGCTTTTTCGCGTGTGACCCATATTGGGCGGTTGCTGAGCTTCCATCAACAGGACAGCGAGTTAAATCAGTTAAATCGGCAGCCTGGAATTTGGGTAACGTTAAGCCAAGATAGTTTACGAGTGCTCAAGTTGGCTAAGGGGCTGGGTAAGGCGAGCAACAACTTATTCAATTGTACCGTTGGCGGCGAAATGATGTCTCGCGGCGCTTTGCCTGCTTACCTTGGTATGCCATTGTTATTGCAAGGTGACTGGCAAGATATTGAAATAAAAGGTAATCAAGCGCGATTAGCTAGACCGCTAATTTTAACCTTAGATGGTATAGCTAAAGGTTATGCGGTTGATATGGCAGTGAGTGAGCTGCGTCGCGCTGGCGTGAGCGGAGGTTGGGTCAATGCGGGTGGCGATTTAAAAGTTTTTGGCAGTGCATCTTTAAATGTAGTGTGCCGCGGTCCATTAGGAGCGAGCCAAAAGCTCTGCGTTAGCAATATGGCGCTCGCCAGCTCAAGGGTCTCACAAACCTTAAGTCATGATTACCCTGCACTATTACTGCCAACTGGCAATGTTGCCGATACGAACGTCGATGCTGAAAGCGAGCGTATTGTTAGTGTGAGCGCCTCTTTTGCTTGGCGCGCCGATGCCTTAACGAAAGTCGCAGGCTATCTTAATCCCGACTTGGCCGCTGAAAAAATTGCTCACTTGGGTGGTCAATTAGTCAGTTTTGATTGATGTATTTTTTGGTTGTTTTACAGCTTTTGCAGATGATTGAATTAGAAATTCAATCATTACTGTGAGTTAACATTAAGCAGTTAGTACTGTTATTCGCACTTTAACGGGTGAATCGATACAACTTGGGTTTCGTTACCGTTATTTGCAACTTGCATACGGTTGTGGGCTTTTATTGTCTTCAAGCTTTTCTTGGTATTATTTCCATTAAAAAGAGTGCCTACATTGGGCACTCTTTTCGTTTCAATAGCTTATCGCTAACTATGTGTCGTTAGTCATTTATCTTAAGCGACTTTAAATCGCGCAACTTCTTTTTGTAGGTTGCTGCAAATGGCTTTAGTGTTGACGACTATTTGCTGCGTTTCTTGGATCACTAAGTTGCAGTATCTTGTTTTATCGGATAATTCGGTCAAGTTACGATTAATTTCTTCGGTTACATGGGTTTGCTCTTCGGTCGCAGTCGCCGTTTGAGTGGACATCTCACTGACCTTAGAGGTGGAGTTTAGAATTTCATCTAATGCATCTTGGGTCTGGCTGGCGAGGGTCACGGTTGATGTGGTCAGGCTAGCTCCCGATTCAATGCTTTTAACCGCATCATTTACTCCGCGTTGCAACTCTTCAATCATGCGCTGAATATCTTGGGTTGAGGTTTCGGTACGACTCGCCAGTGTACGTACTTCATCGGCAACGACGGCAAAGCCACGGCCCTGTTCGCCAGCACGCGCCGCTTCAATGGCCGCGTTAAGGGCAAGGAGGTTAGTTTGCTCAGCGATTGAGCGGATCACATCAAGCACTGAGGCAATATTGGCAGAATTGACTGAAAGTTTTTCAATAACTGTCACTGCATTTTTAACTGATTCAGACAGTTGCTGAATATGATTAACGGACTGGGCGAGGATATTCTTACCCTCTACTGTTTGGTCATTCACTTTAGTGATTTCGGTGGCTGTATGAAGAGCGTTACTAGCGACTTCTCTTACGGCTGCACTCATTTCATTTACTGCTGTGACAATAGTATCGACAAACTGCTCTTGCTCATGGCTGATGTTGATTGTGGTGGCTGACTTAGTTGCAAGGCTTTCAACAGTTTGGCTCACATCTTTAGTTTGACCAATAATCGAGATGACCATTTGCTGTAGCTGCTCTACAAATAAGTTAAATGCATGGGCGAGCTCGCCGATTTCATCCTGACGTGTGATAGGGATCCTTTGGGTTAAGTTACCGTCACCATCGACAATGTCATTGATCCTGCTAGTGATATCTTCAATTGCATTGACTATAATTTTAGGGCCGAAGTAGGCAATCAACAGCGCCACAATGGCGACTAAGCTCGCTATCGTTAAGGATATTTGGGTTTGGGTGGTTGCCTGTTCAGTTGCTTGTAAATCTAGCTCTTTTACTCTGTTATCGGCGGCTTCGCCCGCGGCATTGTAGATATCTCTTAATGCCTTAAATTCTTGCTTGGATTTGGTTTCGTGGAGTTGTTTCGCGCGTTCAAAATCATTACTTTTGACGGCATTAATGACCTCTGATGAGGCTTGATACCAGAGCGAAAACTGCGCCTCAAAGCCATTAGTTGATTGCAGTACTTGCAGGTGATCTGTAAGGATTTTTTTAAATTCGCCCATTCTGTCACGGGCTTGATCGACATTCTCTTGCCAGTTATCAATCTCACTCTTGCGATTATCGGCAGATAATTCTTCCCTCAATAACACTTCTTCACTTAGCTGCGCTTGATAAAGGTCGCGATCTGCATTGAGAATTGCCGAAATTGCGGGATTAAATAACTGACTAAATTCCTGCATCTGTTTCACAGTAGCACGGCTTTGCATAGCATCGGTGACCGCCATGACAATGAGCGCTGTCGCCATAATGGCAAACATCAGTGAAAACTTAACGCGAATACTGTTAAACATAGGACGATCTCCATTAATAACTTAATAAATAGCTTAGCCGTTATTTATAGAATTGCCTTTGCATGCAGCAGATTGCGATGGGATTTTGTACACATTGAAATAAGCGAAACCGCCTTGGTCACTGTTACCAAGGCGTTGACGCATTACTTTGGATTATTCAGGACAAGCTAGGGTAGGGATGACTTTAGGCTTAGGTTTTATCTGCACTAGCATGACGCCAATAATGACCATAGAACCGCCAATATAATGATAAATGGCTAAGGTTTCATCTAGGATGATGGCCGCCAGTATCGCCGCAATAATAGGCATTAAATTAAAGAATACGCTGGTGCGATCGGCGCCGAGTTTGCTTATGCCATTGATCCAAGCCCACGGCGCTAAAAGTGAGGCAGCGATAGCAGCGTAAAGTATCAGTGGTGCCGATTGGGCACTGATCGCCATGCTGGGACTTGTAAACAGCAGTGGTGTCAGCATGAATACGGCTATGAGTCCTTGAATATAAACCGATTCCCAAGTCGGTAGTGGCAGTTGCCAGCGTTTCAGTAATACGCCATAGAGCGCATACACAAAGGCGCTAAAGAGCAACAGTAAATCACCTTGAGTCACGCCGATGGCAAGGTTCATCATATCGCCGTGACTGAGCATAAAAATCAATCCAAATAGCGAGATTAAGGTGCCACCAAAGGCTAACGGTGATAATTTTTGCTTGAGTAATGGCACGGCTAAAAACAGACTGATCATAGGCACGAGAGAGGTGATTAATGCCATATTTGTTGCCGTGGTGGTAGCCGCTGCAAAATAGGCCAGACTTTGGTTTAGCACCATACCTAACAAAGCCAAAGTAGCAAACTTAGGTAACAAAGGTAGTATCACTTGGCGTTTTTGCCAGACGCGACTTGCGACAAAGGGGGTTAACAATAACATAGCGAAAAACCAACGGTAAAACGCTATGGCTTCAGGATCGATAATCCTAAATGAGAGCTTGTTGACTATCGAATTGCCTGCCCAAATTAATACGGCCAACAGGGGAAACAAATACAGCATGGTCTTGCCTTTAGGTACTGGCTAAAGTGACTGGCCATAGCTTATGGCTTATCACTTAAGCATCCAGATAATAGATTAGTGGCTATTATCCATGGTCGGTTATGATATAAATATCGCTTATCAGACAAGGTCAGTTCCTCTACGGACAAGCGTAATCTGGGTTAGCGATTTCGTTTGAGTTTTGGACCACCATAGCTTTGAGGGCATCAAAATGCGCACGGTTTACCATCCGCTCACGGCAGAGCAAGAGCCTGCTGCAGATATCTTCTTCAACTATGAAGCTTTCCTGCCAAATACGGTAACGCCAAAACATCAACATGTTTGGGGACAACTGCAGTTAATCAGCGGTGGAATTATGGAGTTACATGCTGCAGGGCAAAGGTTTTTATCGCCGTCACAATATGCGATTTGGGTTCCTGCGGGGATAGAACATGAAAGTTATACTCGGCGCAGTATTCATTATTGCTCGATGAATATAGTTGCTGAGCGGGCTGCGGCTTTTCCCATAGAGACCTGTCTTTTAGCCGTGACACCCATTGCCCAATCGATCGTTAACGATCTGCGGGAACGGCAAGTCACTGTGGCAGAAACTGCGGCGGATAAGCGACTGGTTGAGGTTTTACTCGATCAGCTGACCTTGGGTAAAGCTCTACCGCAATTTCTGCCCACCGTTTCAGATAAACTGTTACAGCCGTTGTTGCTGGCACTTGAAGCCGACCCTGCGAGTTCGAAAACCTTTAAATCTTGGGCGAGTGAATTACATACCACAGAACGTACTTTAGCTCGTCGCTGCCAAGAGGTTCTGGGGATGAGTTTTACTGAGCTAAGACAAAGGCATAAGTTTATCTATTCATTACAACTATTACGTCAGGGACTTGCGATCAAAGAAGTGGCATTGACGCTCGGCTATAACCAAACTTCGCCTTATATCGTGATGTTTAAAAAATATGCTCAGTGCTCACCTGAGCAGTATCGCCGCCGATTGTGATTGAGTGGCTGATGGAGCAAGGCTTAATAAGGGCGAGATGATGAGATCCTATGCGAAAGTCGCGCTAGATGATGCACTAAAAATATTGGGGGGAAGCTGTGAAATAAGATAGGGTGCTAAAGTATTAACACCCTATTTTCGGCCTATTTAAAGAGAGGATTTAAGGTTTTTTACAGAGTTAGATAAGTTAGTCGGAAGCCTTTTGGCGGTTCCGTTTATCTTGACGCTTCTCTTTTAAGGTTTTCATTGGCGGTTTTTTGTTTTTTTCTTTACTCATAGATATAAACTCCAAAGTGAAGGTTACTATCCGAACCCGCGCCGCAAATCGGTTTCGATAGTTGGGCTCAATTTTTTATTTCAGGCTTTAATTGAGACGGTTTATTTATAAAGAGTATAAAAATAAATTTAACGATTGAGGTGCCGTGCTAAACCTCTTAACCCCTTTGCTGTTTTACTCTAAAGCGCTGCCATGACTTATACGTAAATAGTTGCAAAGAGTCGTTAATTGTAGTGTTAAATTTATCTAAAGTGTCTCTTTAATAAATATCGCGGCCAGTTAATGACTTCAAAATAACATTCCCTCTTATTATATTATGTTGAAAATGCCGCTATAAGCCGCCGCTAATAGCGAGTTCAAAGCATGTTGCCACTGAATTGAACATGCTTTATTTTAAAATGCTTACAGCCTAATAATCATATCTTTAAAATTTTCTGAAATGTTATCAAGTAGCAATACTCAATAGCCATTTACAAAAAGTATGCCAAATGATTTTTTCTATACAGACTTTTTAGGTTGTTTTTTCGTTAAACTGACATCTTTAATCATAAACAGAACTGGTTTGCCTAAAATGCTCACCTCTGCCAGTTCGCCCTTTGATAACCCAAGTAAGCTGACGCCTAAATCTGATATGACAGAGAAACGTCCTGCACTGGGTTTATGCCTTGGTGGATACACGAGTTCAATTTGGTACTCTTGCTGATCCTGCAGATTAACTAAGTGAATTTCTCGTCCCACAGTCACTTTATCACTCGTCGTATCATGCTTTAGCTGCTCAAGCTTACTAATCACGCCTGCCAAAGCCGTTGGGCGTAGAGAGGCATTAAAACTGTTTTGTAAATAATAGGTTTCAGTTTTTAGAATAAAATTCTGGAAAAGACCACTAAAAAAAGAATATGCCATTGCCGCCTCTGAAATAACAAAGTTAAAATATAAGCATAGAAATTAAAATGAGTATTACTCTGTGCTTATTTCACAAGAAGTTATAATTCTGCCGAGCGCGAGTGACGCTCGGCTTAGACTGGGAATTTGAGCGAGAGGCGGATTGAGCTTACTGAACTAGATGTGTTAGCTAACACATGGGAAAATAGTGATGAAAATGCAGTGCTAAACATAGTGTTACATCTCCAGTCAAAAGTTGATATTCGATTGATTATTTATTTTTTTGTATATCGATTTAGTATATCGGTCTTGCCATTAACTAAATAAGTAATTGCTTGGCTGATACCATAGGTCAAGTAAAAATATAAAGCAAGCCTAACTAAGCTAATCTTGCTGAATATACTGATAACAGTAAAGTTGGATTTAACATTTTTTTAACTTTGCCACATTGGGGGCTAGTCTTCGTCAATTTAATGCTAGCACTCGTAAAGTAAACTGAGCACTTGTTAATTTGGCGCAAATTAATTCAACCATTGAATATTCTAGTGCATTGTTGCTAGATGCTATGGGCACTAACTGAATTAAGCCTTAATATAAGCTTCTAAAGTCAATATTTACTTAGGTTGTTAAGCCCGCACCTTTTAAAAGTATTTTGATACACATAGAGACGAGGAACAGACAGCTTACGCTTGTACACCAAATCAGCACTAACCAGCCGAGTCGATAGGCGAGGGATTTCGTTTGGGTCGTCATGTTGATCTCCTGCATATGTAAAGTCATCTAAGGTGAATCAGCGACCTAAGCCAAGTTAGCTTAGGTCGCGTTTTGGGAAGCCTCTTTTACCTGAGTCATGGCTAGTGATAGCCTGCATCCTTGGTTACTTTGCCGCGGAACACGTAGTAGCTCCAAAAGGTATAAACCAAAATCAGCGGGATGATCATCAGGGCGCCGACGAGCATAAAGCTTAGGCTGCTGTCGGGGGCTGCTGCCTGCCAAAGGCTGATGTTGGGTGGAATAATGTGTGGCCAGATGCTGATCCCTAAGCCACTAAATCCTAAGAAAATCAGCCCTAGAGTGAGTAGAAATGGCTGATAGTTATCATCACGATTTAGGGATTTTATCAAGGCCCAACTGCAGGCTAATACCAGTATTGGCACTGGGGCGAAGTAGAATAAATTCGGTAAACTAAACCAGCGCAGGGCAATATTGGGTTGCACAAAAGGCGTCCATAAACTGACTAAACCTATGGTCATCAACAGGCATAAGGTCAGTGCTCTGCCGAGTTGTTGCATGGTCGTTTTAAGCTCGCCTTGGCATTTTTTTACTAACCAAGTTGCGCCGAGCAGAGCATAGGCCAGCATAAGGCCAAAACCGCAGAAAAGTGAGAAGGGCGTTAACCAATCGAAACTACCGCCGCTAAATTGTTGGTTACTCACCGAAATGCCGGAGATAAACGCCCCCAGCACTACGCCCTGTGAAAAGGTGGCCGTGATAGAACCGAACATAAACGCTTTATCCCAGAATGGTTTAGCTTCTGCGCCCGACTTAAATCTAAACTCAAATGCCACGCCGCGAAAAATCAATGCCAGCAGCATGATGAGCAGCGGTATGGTTAGCGCTTCGAGCACTATGGCATAGGCGAGGGGAAAGGCACCGAGCAGACTAGCGCCGCCGAGCACTAACCAAGTTTCGTTACCATCCCAAACGGGGGCGACGGTATTAACCATAATATCCCTGTCGTCCTCGTCGTGAATGAAGGGAAACAGTATGCCGATGCCGAGATCGAAGCCATCCATCACGATATACATTAAGGTGGCAAAAATGATGATCCCGAACCAAATCAAGGGTAGATCGAATTCCATGGTGAGCCCTTAAATATGTTTAAGATTGAATAAGTAAACCTAGATTTATTTTCTTTAAAATTAATGGCTTGTTGCCGCGATATCAGGCCCTTTGCGGATGAGTCGCATCATATAGCGATAACCCACGCCGAAGATGCCGCAGTAACTGACGATGAAAATCCCTAGGCTGATACTCAGGTGGGTAACGCTGTGGGAAGACACGGCATCCTGAGTACGCATCAACCCTTGGATCACCCAAGGTTGACGGCCAAGTTCGGTAGTGAACCAGCCCGCTAGTGTGGCGAGTAATCCGGCGGGGCCGAGCACCAATACAAATCGCAGAAAGTGTTTGTTGCTGTAGAGGCTGCCTTTGCGCCTGAGATAAGCACTCCACAGTCCAGCAAAAATCATCAATAAGCCTAAGCCGACCATGAGCCTAAAACTCCAGAACACTAACAACACATTGGGTCTGTCCTCGGCGGGATACTCAGTCAAGGCTGGCACTTGTTTGCTTAAATCATGCTTTAAGATCAGGCTCGCGAGCCCTGGGATTTCGAGGCTGAAGTGGTTTTTCTCTGCGTCCATATCGGGAATCGCAAACAAGATAAGCGGTGTGGGTTTGTCACCCTCATTACGCCAATGGCCTTCCATCGCCGCGACTTTTACAGGTTGATATTCAAGGGTATTTAAGCCGTGAAAATCACCAATTACAGCTTGCAGCGGAGCGACAATTAACGCCATCCACATCGCCATAGACAACATCTTACGGATCGCGGGTGTATCGTTACCTTTGAGTAAGTGCCAAGCCGCCGATGCGCCCACAAAGAAAGCCGATGAAATAAAGGCCGCCACTGTCATATGGGCTAAACGATAGGGAAATGAAGGGTTAAACACTATCTGAAACCAATCCACTGGAATAACGCGATTGTTCACGATTTCAAAACCTTGGGGCGTCTGCATCCAGCTGTTTGAAGCTAAGATCCAGAAGGTCGAGATAATCGTGCCCGTGGCGACCATACAAGTGGCGAAGAAATGCAGGTTTTTACCTACCTTCTGCTGACCAAATAGCATGACTCCCAGAAACCCCGCTTCGAGGAAGAAAGCGGTAAGCACTTCATAGGTGAGTAGTGGCCCAGTTACGCTGCCCGCGAAGGCGGAAAAAGCACTCCAATGGGTACCAAATTGATAGGCCATCACTATGCCCGAGACCACGCCCATGCCAAAGTTTATGGCAAAAATCTTCGACCAAAATTGATAGAGTTGTTGGTAAACCTCATTCGCTGTTTTCAGCCATAAACCTTCTAATACTGCTAGATAGGTGGCGAGGCCGATAGTGATGGCAGGGAAAATAATGTGAAAAGAGATGGTAAAAGCAAATTGGATCCTAGCGAGTACTGTGGCATCAAAATCAAACATAATTTCCTCGAGCGATAGGCATTTCTCGTTACAAAGGCATTGTTCTAGTCGCGTTCACTGAACCCTAAATTGGCTTGACGGTGAAAGCTTGTGTGCTATTAGACCATGGGATATGCTAGCTATAACAGACACAGAATATCTTGGGTTGGCTATAACAGATGACGAAGTATGAGCAGTTAGCGCAGGAATTAAAGACACGAATAGCCCAAGGTGTCTGGCAGGCGGGGGACAAGTTGCCATCGCTGCGCCAAACTGTGGCCGATTCGGGCTTGAGTCTGATGACAGTGCTCAATGCCTATCAGTTACTGGAAAGCCAAGGCGTGATCTCGGCGCAGGCTAAGTCTGGCTATTTAGTGGCGCCAAAGCCGGAATTAATCGCGCGCCAGGGAGAAGCTTTTCGTTATCCCGAGCGACAAAAGCCGATTTATCTTTCCGATAGCGTGGATATTAATGAGTTTGTATTCAATGTTCTGCAGGCTTCGAAGCAGGCGGACATAGTGCCCTTTGGCTCAGGATTTCCCGATCCTAGTTTATTTCCGCAACAAGCACTGGCGCGATCTTTGGTTAAGGTCACTCGGCACATGTCACCTTCTTTTGCCGCCGATAATTTACCGCCAGGCAATGCGGGACTGCGTAAGGCGATTTCCCAACGTTATGCCAAATTAGGCATGAGCATTTCGCCCGACGAAATCATCATTACCTCGGGTGCCATGGAGGCGCTCAACTTGAGTTTAGCGACGCTGACTCAAGCGGGGGATTGGGTTGTCATTGAATCACCGACCTTTTATGGTGCGATGCAAGCGATTGAGCGGCTTAAGCTTAAGGCCATTGCGGTCGCGACCGATCCACAACAGGGGATTGATCTCGAGGCGCTGGCAGAAGTGTTGAAAACCTATCCAGTGAAAGCCTGCTGGTTGATGAGCCAACATCAAAATCCCTTAGGTTGCAGTTTATCGGATGCTAAAAAACAAGCGCTTTATCAGCTACTAAACGAGCATAAGGTCAGTCTGATTGAGGATGATGTTTATCAAGAACTCTATGTCGATTCCAGCGCGCCAAGGCCAGTAAAAGCCTTCGATACCGAAGGACGGGTGTTGCACTGCGGCTCATTTTCTAAGTCTTTGATTGCTGGTTATCGTGTCGGCTGGGTGGCGGCGGGATGCCATGCACCGCAGTTACAACGCTTACAAGTCATGTCGACGTTATCGACCAGTGCGCCGATGCAGCTCGCCATCGCCGATTTTATTCAGTCGGCGCAATATGAACGCCATTTGAAGCAGTTACGTAAAAAGTTAGCCAGCCGTAAATTGGCCATGTATCAATTATTGTGCGCGCATCTGCCCGAATCTGTGGGGGTCAACTTTGCGCAGGGCGGCTATTTTCTCTGGTTAGCGCTGCCATTACACATGGACGCTACACAAATTTATGATCAGGCGATTGAGCGTGGGATCAGTATTGCACCCGGAAATCTCTTTAGTAATCAGATCGAATTCCGCCATTTTATGCGTTTGAATGCCTCATACGAGTGCTCGCCAGAGATAGTCTCTGCGGTCGTGGTGCTGGCCGAACTTATCCGTAACTCTTCGCGCCGAAGTTAAAGGCTGTGGCTAAAAACTTTTAGACTTCTAGATGTCTATCTGTTAGCTTGTTGAACATGCACAAATCTTGTGCAATTCTCAATGTCGATTGAATACTGGGCTGCTACGGATAAGGAAGGGAAAATGAAATTAGAGTCACTGGCATTACACCACGGTTATGAGTCAGAAGCGACCACGAAGGCGGCCGCAGTACCTATCTATCAAACGACCTCTTATACCTTCGATGATACCCAGCATGGTGCTGATTTATTTGACTTAAAAGTCGCTGGTAATATTTATACACGGATAATGAATCCTACGACTAGCGTGCTAGAGCAACGTCTGGCGGCCATTGAAGGCGGCATAGGTGCGCTGGCCGTAGCATCGGGTATGGCGGCGATTACCTATGCGATTCAAGCCTTGACTCAAGTTGGCGATAACATCGTCAGTACCAGTCAGCTCTATGGCGGCACCTATAATCTGTTTGCCCATACGCTGCCGCGCCAAGGCGTTGAAGTGCGCATGGCGGCCTTCGATGATTTTGAAGGCCTCGATGAGCTGATCGATGACAAAACTAAAGCCTTGTTCTGCGAATCGATTGGTAATCCAGCCGGCAATATTGTCGATTTACAACGTTTAGCCGAGATTGCCCATAAACATGGCGTGCCTTTAATTGTCGATAATACGGTCGCGACGCCAGTATTATGTCGCCCCTTTGAGCATGGCGCCGATATCGTTATTCACTCTTTAACTAAATACATTGGTGGCCACGGCACGACGATTGGCGGGGTGATTATCGATTCAGGCAAGTTCGATTGGGTGACGAATAAGGAAAGATTTGCCTTACTTAACCAAGCTGATCCTTCTTATCACGGCGTGGTCTACACCGAAGCCTTTGGCCCTGCGGCATTTATTGGCCGTTGCCGTGTGGTACCGCTGCGTAATACCGGCGCCGCACTGTCACCGCACAGTGCATTTTTACTGTTGCAAGGCCTTGAAACCTTAAGCCTTCGAATGGAGCGCCATTGCTCGAATGCGCTAGCATTAGCCGAGTATTTAGTGTTGCATCCGGCGGTCAGTTGGGTGAACTACGGCGCCTTGCCGAGCAGCCCTTATCAGGATAATTGCCACAAGATCACTGGCGGAAAAGCTTCTGGGATCATCAGCTTTGGGATTAAAGCGGCCACAGCTGAAGAGGGTAAGCTTGCTGGCGGACGTTTTATCGATGCACTGCAGATGATCCTGCGTTTAGTGAATATTGGCGATGCGAAATCCTTGGCCTGTCACCCTGCGAGTACCACACATAGACAGCTCGATGCCGATGAACTGGCAAGGGCGGGCGTGTCTGAGGATCTTATCCGTATCTCGGTTGGGATTGAGCATATCGACGACATCATTAACGATGTGGCGCAGGCGCTCGATAAGGCACTGGCGAGCAAATAGCTCGTATCGAATAGTCCATATTAAATAGCCGATACCTCATCGCTTTATTAAATCGTTAACAGTAAAAAGCCGCCATCGATTCAATTTGATGGCGGCTTTTTTAGTGCTTTAAAAACGATGTTAATCTTGCTGCAGTCGATTTCTCGCCTTCTGATAGAAGTAAGAAACAGTCAGCAAAATGACCCCGATCAGCATAAAGGCAATCACCTTTTGCACTAGCTCGAATGAAGCCATATCCAGTAATAGCACTTTAAGCGTCGATAAGGTAAATAGCCCAGCAGCGAGGCGGATCATATCGGCATTTTGTGGTTTTAAGCTGATAAACATCAACACACTGCCATGGATAACCAATAAAATCGCGCTGAGCGGTGCGGCAATAATGTTATCGAAACTATAACTCCACACAAAGTAACTCAAGGCGAGTAACAGATGCCAACCCCACTTAAGCCCTTGTAAAGGTAAGATACGTCTATGTAAGCGTATTGCTGCGCCGTGCTGCAAGATAAGCCTTGCTAGGAGTGCCAGTGATAAAAACTCGATTAACACAAACGAGGCATTATCACGATTAAGCCCGAGTGTTAGCTCAAAATGGAACATGATGGGCAACAGGGCTAAGCCTAAAGTGAGACCATAGGCGAGATGGTAGCTTTCCTTTATTGCGGCTTGGATTTCGGCTGCGAGGGGGAATTTTGCGCTATATGAGGTTTGGCCTACAGATGCCTGACTTACACCTCTCAGGTTTAAACCTCTTTGGATTAGCAATGCAAAATAACCACTTAAGGCTAATGCTGTCATGGCTATTCCTACTAGCTCATAATGATTAAAGCCATAAACGATCACGGCCAATACCAGTGCAAAGTAATAAGGGCTCAATTGCCATTGTAGTTGCAGTAAGGGGCGCCAATGCTCGGGTAATTGGCGATAACGAAGCAGTGTGAAGCCCATAAAGAGGGCGCCAACGGTTAGCGCCGCGAGTCCTTGCCAAGCGTGAATAAGGCATAGCGAGGCTGTCATCAGAACCGCTAGCCAAGTGAGGATTTTGGCTTCTATATTCAAACTCTTATGTTTAACAAAGTAGGCTAAACCTAGGCTCATAAAGGTGCTCAGCCAGAGTGCAATAGCGGTATATTCCCAATGGTTGCGGATGACTTTGGGCAGCAGAATAAGCGGCAGCAGCAAATAGCAGAAGATTTGCATCGTATAAGCGGCTTTGGCAAATAAGGCATCTTTATAGTGGCGACGATACCAATAATGGGCCAAGAGTAGGGCGGTAAATAACTCAAACCGTGCCAGTTTTGCCATAAGCGGTTGGGCACTAAAGCTAAAACTGCCTGTGAGCGTTATGCCTTCAACAACCTTAAACAGCAGCGGCAATAGTAAGAGCCAAGCAGCAAACTCGCTGATAACGAGTCTGTCCTTTGCGCTTAAATACAGCAGTAATAGGCTGACCAGTGGCAAGATTGCGAGGTAGTAATCGCTGCTCAAAAGGTAAGCCGCGAGGATAATTGTCGCTACATAAAAACCGCTTAATAGCTCTTTTAACACTCTGTTTAGCTGACTTTCTAGGGTCGAAAGTAACGTATGATGGAGTGTTAATAGCCGAATCACTAAGACTAAGGCGGCGCAACTTAAAGCCTGTGCTAACAGTGGAAAGCCAAAAGCTGACAAGGGAGAAATTGGCACCCCATCGATAAAGCTTGATTCTAAAAGGCTCATGCCTGTCAGTACACTAGACGCATTGAGCCCTAATCCCATCAGCAGCAATACATAGCCTTCGGCGCGAACGGAAATCAGTTCTTCTTTGGTGCCTATCCACAAGAGTAATAAGGCTTCGAGCAGTAATACTAATCCAAGGAAATCGTGGCTGAGTAAATACAGTGCGGCAAATCCCGCAAAACTCCCTGCAAAGACTAACAATAAGCCGTTGCGGGCTTTTTCTAGGTTGCCTGTGCGCTTCCAATAGAGGGCCGCGCAAATCAGAGCGTTGATTGCCAAAATTTCTCCTGCGAACTCAGTAAATTGTGTCAACTCTAATAACACAAAGGCGAGCAATGCTATCGGTAGGGCGAGTATGCGATGGCTCAGTGCATTATGTTTTTCATCCTGATGGGTAAACGGTTTGGTAAATAGTAGGCCTGTGATGCCGTAGAGATAAAAGAACGCATTAATACTGATAAGCGCGAGCAGACTGACGCCGCCAATGTCACTGAGTGGCAATTCAATGAAATGGCTAAAAGTTTCGATGCAGCCTATGTGCAACAGGGCGGTGATTTCCAGTAGCAGCGGCCACTTAAGTTTGCGACTCTGGGCAAGGGCGCCGGCACCAATAAGCAGTAAATAAGGCAGATACAATAGCGGCGCATAGCTTTGGGATAACAGCATCATAGGTGCGGTCGAGCCACCGACTAAGGCGATCACGGCGATCACTTTGGCATCTAAGCGCATCGACAGGCCATAACCCGCCAAAGTGATCAATAACAGTAAGATAAAACTCGCGCTATTGGGAATTAACTCAAAATACGGCCCAATAAAGTACGCGCAGAGATAATTAAGTATGAGTCCGAGTCCGACAATACCTGAGCCAAAATCCGCCATACCCGCGCGTTTTTGGCGAATAAAAATCCCGCCGGCTATGATAGCGTTCGCGCTGGCAAACCCGAGTAGCGCTTTGCCAAGTTCTGAAAACCAATGGTTGATTGAATATTGCAGTAAATAACCAAAGCCTAAGGTCAGGGTGATAATGCCTGCGACAGTCATTAAAAAGACAGGTCCTAATCCCTTGGCCTGATAATGATGGTAGAAAGATTTGACTTGCTCGTTGACTGCCGCAAAGGGTGCCATGACGGCCGCGAGTCCTTGGGATAACAACTCATCAAATTGACTCGCCGCTTGCACACTTGCCTGCAATTTGACTTCATCACTCAGCTGTTGATTTTGCGCTTGAGAAAGGTGTTCGGTTTTAGCGGTTTGTTCTGTCGAGGTATTTTTCGTTTTTCTTTGCCAAGGGTCTTCTTGCCAAGGTTCTCCTGGTATAGGACCTTGCTGCCATGGGTTGGGTTCTGCTGGGGCTGGTTCTACGGAAGCTGGCTCAAGGGTTGGTGTTTGTGCCGCATAGGTTAATGTAGGCGCGTTATCGGCGGCGGTGAGCACAGATGCAATTGATGAAGCATTCGCTGCCATATTCAGAGTGGTTTCAGCTGCGTCTTCAGTCGCAATTTGCTGACTTAAGGTCTCGAGCTTAGTGGAGAATTCTGCTAATTGACGACCGAGCGAAGATTGCTGCGATAAATGCAGCGATTGTAACTGTGCCAGCTCAGCTTTTAGTTGGGCAACGTCATCCTTTAACGGCATATCTCATTCCTAAGTGTTTAAGTGCTTAACTCATAAACCTTTGTCGGCAAGAAGTGTACTTGTATGTGTATTTTTCGGCTAGTTGTTGTTGATTTTTAGGAAATCTCCGACTGCGACTTTTCCAACATGTCATTGCTCAGCATAAAAAGAGCCCTGTATAAAAAAGAGCCAAACATTGCTGGCTCTCATTTAACGTGTCAATTTCGATGAGGTTATTTTTTCTGTGCCTGCAGGATCACAAATTTACCGTTGGAGGCGACTGTGGTGCAGTTCTTAAATAAGCGCTGTAATTTTACATGGTAAGCCAGATGACGGTTGCCGACGATATGTAAGATCCCCCCCTCTTTTAAGCGGCGGCGGGCATCTAAAAACATCTGCCAGGCGATATGATCGGTAATGGCTTCACCTTGATGGAACGGCGGATTACACAGTACCAGATCCGGTTGGACTTCTTCTGGCAGATGCGTCATGCAATCGTCCCAATAAAAGTGGCCTTTGTCTGCGGGCAATTGGTTGCGTGCCCAGTTTGCCTTGGCTGATGCGACTGCCATTTCAGAATCGTCGATAAAGTGAATGTCAGCCTCTGGGAATAACTGGGCGGTGCGTAACCCCAGCACGCCATTGCCACAGCCGAGATCGACAATCGACTTAAAATCCCCTTTGGGCAGATTCTCTAGCATGATGCGTGCGCCAATATCGAGTTTGTTGGCGGCAAACACATTACTTAAATTGCTGATCTCAAGTTGATATTCGGGTACGGCCCAAGTCACTTCTTTGGCTAATGGTCTTGGTTTACCATCACTGACACAGGTGATCACTCGCGTGTTTTTCCACGCTAAACTGGCGCTTGCGTGGCCTAAATGCTTAGCAAAGATGTCGAGTAAGGCGCTATTAATCGATTTGGATTTGGCGGCCACTAATACACGAGTGCCTGCGGGTAACACTTGCGACAAGCGCGTTAGCTGGTGGGCAAAGTAGCTTAAGTTCTTAGGCAACTTTATCAATACTAAGGCTAAGTTTTCTGGCAAGGTATCGCGGCTGGTAAACCATTGCAGATTATCCATAGGCAACCGATTGCGGCCATGGTTTTGTTCTGTGCCTAAAAAGCTGGTTCTGGCATCTGTTTCAACGCACAGTGGCCAACATGGATTCAATTTAGATAAACCGCAGCTTAAGGCGCCGAAACTGTCGTTGATAATGGCGGTTGGCAATGCGGCTTGCTCTGACTCAATAAGGCTTTTGAGTAAGTGTTCATCGGCGGCATCCCAAGCTTGAAGATTAGATTCCTGCTGAGCCGGATACCGTAAGAGTTCGAGTTCAACACCCGCTACTGAAAATTGTGTTGTCATGTGCCACACTGCGCCAATAAATTTAAGGCGCAGATTATCGCAGATTTCATGGCGCAGTGCGACGGCTCGCATGGAGGACGTCAATGCAGCAAGGTAAGTTAGGGTTTGATACAGAGGGTGAGGCTCAAATTAAACCGCCCATCACCTTAGTGCGGGGTTATCTTAATACTGAGCAGCAAGCGGCGCTAATGAAAGAAGCGCAGACCTATCCCTTAAGTCGCCCCGAAATCCAAGTCTTCGGTCAGTTTCACGCAATTCCCCGCCAGCAAGTGTGGTTTGGCGATTTGGGCTGCGACTATTTATATTCAGGACTGTTTATCCGCGCCTTACCTTGGCCTAAATATGCTCACAAGTTGAGGGATAAGTTAGCGCGGGATTATGGCTTGGAGAGCAATGGGGTATTAGTGAATCGCTACGCCGATGGTAAGGATTGTATGGGCGCCCACAGTGATGATGAACCTGAAATTGCTCAGGGGAGTCATATTGCTTCTATTACCTTAGGCGCCACGCGGGATTTTGTGCTTAAGCATAAGCACAGTCAAACCAAGTACAGCATAAGTTTGCACAGTGGCGATCTACTGATCATGCACTGGCCTATGCAAAGTGATTGGCTGCATAGCCTCCCTAAACGGTTGAAAGTAAAAGAGCCGCGTTGGAACTATACCTTTAGACAACTTATCGTTAATTTCCATGGTTAATTGCCTCCCGCTAACTGCCTATGGTGAAGCACTGCGAAATATGACTGGATATAAAGTGGTAGGGCATCAACAAATTGAAAGCGTGAATTTGATCTTTTCAATTTGAAGCAGTACTCTGCGGCAACTGGATTTCCCCATTCTGAGACTCGAATATGTCCAATACTCATGTGCAGGGCACTGTGGCTAACACTATTTCGCAGAAATTAACCGAATGCTTTTCGCCGACCCATTTAGAAGTGATTAACGAAAGTAATCGTCACCATGTACCACCGAATTCAGAAACCCACTTTAAAGTTGTGCTGGTGAGCGAGCAGTTTGATGGCTTACGTTTATTAGCCCGTCATCGATTGGTCAACACTCACTTAGCCCATGAGTTAGCCAATGGCGTGCATGCTTTGTCTATTCACACTTTCACTCAAAATGAGTGGGATGCGAATGCACAAGTACCTAATACGCCAAATTGTCGCGGTTAATTAATCGCTCAATAATACTGTTTAGCTTAGATTTCAAGGCCACTCTTCATAGAGTGGCTTTTTGTTTTAGGCCAACTTAAGACCGTTTTTGGATTTGCCGACCTTAGTTTCTAGTTTCCCTACCTTAGTTTCTGTGTTAACAATATGTTTTATTTTAAGAGGTTGGGCGATGTGATTGTCGATACCCATCCTGAGTGTATTTCCATGTCAGTTGGATCCATGCGCTCGTTTGACATCAGGGAGACTATTAAAAATGCGTAAGTTAGGGAGTTTGTTTATCTCAGTGCTGCTGATGGGACTGAGCGGTTGTAACCCCGTCTCCAGTGATGCGCAAAGCGTAGCCGCTTCCCACGCCGCAACTGATGTTCCCCATGCTTTACCTGCCATTGAATGGCGTCTTGCGACCTCTTGGCCGAAAAACTTCCCCGGTTTAGGCATGGCTCCTGAGCGTTTTGCGCATTTAGTCGATGAAATGTCTAACGGTCGGTTAAAGATTAACGTTTATGGTGCGGGTGAGTTGATGCCTGCTTTTGCCGTATTTGATGGTGTGAGTCAGGGTAAAATTCAAATGGCCCACTCCGCTTCTTTCTACTGGAGAGGAAAAGCGCCCGCAGCGCAGTTTTTTTCATCGATCCCCTTTGGTATGACCGCACAGGAAATAAATGGCTGGCTACACTACGGCGGTGGCATGGCGTTGTGGGATGAAGTGTATCAACCCTTTGGTATTATTCCCCTCGCGGGAGGCAATACTGGGATGCAGATGGGCGGCTGGTTTAATAAACCCATCAATACTATTGCGGATTTTAAGGGATTGAAGGTCCGCATGCCGGGCTTAGGTGGTGAAGTGTTGAAACGCGTTGGTGCTGTACCTGTAAACATGGCGGGGCGTGAACTTTATGGTGCATTGCAAACAGGCTCGATTGATGCGGCTGAGTGGGTAGGGCCATTGAACGACCTTGCCTTTGGTCTACATAAAGTGGCGAAGTACTACTATTACCCTGGTTGGCATGAGCCGGGTTCTAATATGGAATTCTTGATTAATAAAGCCGCCTTCGAGAGTTTACCTCAAGATTTACAAGCCATAGTTAAAGTCGCGGCGAGAGCCATTAACCAAGATATGCTCGATGAATACACGACCCGTAATGTTGCCGCCCTTGAAACTTTAGTGAATGATGAAGGGGTAGTGCTCAAAGCGTTTCCACCGAACGTCTTGTTGGAACTTGAGAAAATCTCTAAACAAGTGATTGAAGAGCAAGCCAATCAAGATCCCTTAATGCGAAAAGTGTACGCCGCCTATCACGCCTACGAGCAAGGTGTACGCCAGTATCATAAAATATCTGAGGATGCTTACAGCCAACAGCGTCAACACTAAATGCGTGCCGTTTTTAGCACTCACTGTCACATTAACAGCTGATTTATATGAGATGATTTCATCTTAAATTATCTTGTTATCGGCGTAATTCATTTGATGTTATGCTTGCAAGCCATAAATAGACAGTTACAGTGGCGTTGATGTCGCCCTGAGAATTTGGAGATCCCTATGCCATTACTTGATAGCTTTACCGTCGACCATACTCGGATGAATGCCCCTGCGGTTCGTATCGCTAAGCATATGAGCACGCCAAAGGGCGATGCCATTACGGTATTTGATTTACGTTTTTGCGCACCGAATAAAGAGATCCTCAGTGAGCGTGGTATTCATACTCTAGAGCATTTGTTCGCGGGTTTTATGCGTGACCATTTAAATGGCAGCGATGTCGAGATCATTGATATTTCGCCAATGGGATGTCGTACCGGTTTTTATATGAGTTTGATTGGTGAACCCACAGAGCGACAAGTGGCCGATGCGTGGTTAGCCGCGATGGAAGATGTGCTTAAAGTGGTTGAGCAGTCTGAAATCCCTGAGCTGAACGAATACCAATGTGGTACGTATGAGATGCATTCATTAGAGCAAGCACAAGATATCGCCCGTAATATTATTGCGGCAGGCGTAAGTGTTAATCGCAATGATGATTTGAAATTAAGCGACGAAATTCTAGGTAACCTGTAATTGTTCGCACTCTTATAGTATGAGAGTGCTTCTTTAGTAAATTCAGTTTCCTGAAGTAAATAAGAGAAAGCGACGAGAGTCGCTTTTTTTTTCAAGTAAACTCAGCTATTTTACAAGTTAATAACAAAAACACCGTACGCTAACAAAGTTTTTGGGAGCTTGGTATGCCTAGTCGTTACTTCACTGTATCACTTTGTGCAATTTCTGTATCTCTTGCCTGTTCTAGCACAACGTTCGCCGATGATCTTCACAGTCAAATGCTTGAATTGAACAAGCTCAATGACACATTTCATTCAACGTCTAATCGTTTAGCGTTAGGTCAATTGACGGCTTTGACGGTTTTGCCTGCGGATCTGAGTGGAAATCCCGCGAGCATCAGCATGCGCAGTGCGACTCAAGGTATTGCGGTATTACAAGATAGAGTGTATTTCTCACCTGCGCCTTATTCTGCACCGCAATTACAACTCTTACCTAATCTGCTGCAACAACAGAGTGTTACTGCCGCCCCGATGGCAAATATGGCTGTCGGTGGGCAAGGTGCGTTTGGGGTGGTGAGTTATCAAACCTTACCTGTTGCTGAGCAGACCGAGAATAGTAAGGCGACTCTCGAGGGCAATACCGATTCAGACTACAGTGTCGATATGAATTGGGGAGTGAAGCAAAAAGAGTATGGCATGATACTCGCGGTTAATTATGCAGATAATAGCGGCGCCGATCACTTGCTCAATGGTCAAGACACAGACCACCAAACGACAGACATCTTATTTAAAATTAACGCCGCGAGTTTACTCGGCGCCAGAAGTCCACAGGTGACTGAGTTTACTTACCAGTTTCTCGATGATGATAGTTATCGCTCTAAGCTTGGGTTAACACAGGCCGATTGGCAACAAGATCCTATGAGTTTGTATTCGGCCACTGCGGCGGATAAACATCAGGGGCGACATCATAAGTACCAACTGTCTCACCAAGTTACGCTCAATGGTGGGCATAAGGTCACCACAGACTTTTACTACCAGTCTTATTCGCAGCAATTAAACCAACTCAATCAATTTGATGGGCAAATGCTCGATGCCCAGAGGCTTGCTGCGTTGGCCGCATTTGAACGTCAGCCGACAGTCGATGGCGTCGAACTGGCTTCTTTACAGCAAGACAATGATTTCAGCTCCTTTGGGGCACAAACTGAATCAGTGAATCAGTATGGTGCCCATCAAATTATCTATAGCGCCCGTTATCATACGGATAAAGCCGAGATGCGCCTTGGCGATCAACAGAGTCTATGGCAGCAGGACTTGAGTTTAGTGAGTGATGCACAAAATGCGTTATTGGCCTATACCGACGATGCAACAGCATTTACTTCGGCAATCGATTCTTTGTTTAATTGGGACGAATTACAGATAAAGCTCGCGCTTGCCTATGAACAAGTGAGCGTCAATCGCAAGGTCGATTTAGCTTATGTAGGACTGGATGCGGCTGATTTCTCCGACAGCGATTGGATGCCACAACTCGGTGTTTTATATCATGCTGGAGATTGGCGCTTTAGTACGGATATTCGCCGCTCATGGACCGCCGCGAGTGCAGGTAATCTTGAGCAAGAGGCGCAAGTGTCGCTGCAATATCAAGTCAGCGCCCAATATGCCAGCGAGCATTTTAGTGCTGATATCAAAACCTACGTCCAAGATTTTGATAATCTTCATGTGAATTGTGATGCGTATACCCAATGCGCCGACAGTCGTTTGTGGGTTCAAGGCAATGTTGTGGATGTACTGACCAAAGGAGTTGAGCTGAATCTTGGCTACCAGTGGGATATCGGTAGTGTACAGTTACCATTAGTCTTAAATTATCAATATTCGAATTCGGAGTATCAAACCAATAGCTGTAACGAAATCCAAGGTTGCGTTGTGGCTGGTGATAGAGTGGCTTGGTTACCTGAGCAGCAATTGCATTTTAGTGCTGGAATGAAATATGCCGAATATGAATTGAATGCAAATGTCTTTTATCAATCCGAGCGGAAAATGGGCCAATTTGGCGCTGAATTACAGCCTATCGCAGTACAATGGCGGGTAGATTTAGCGGCGAATTATCATTTTGATCGCCACCATGAGATTTATTTTAGGGTAGAAAACCTCTTAGATGAGACATTAGTCACAACAGCATCAAATAGCGGAATTCGATCGGAAAATGGACGTATTAGCTATTTAGGTTATCAATGGCGCTTTTAAATTGAGTTTTATTTTGTTTGAATTTAAATCAATTGAAACAAATAAGATCGATTTCGGCTGCGTTTAGTGGACGTTTCGACTTTTTGCTAAATTAAATCTTTAATTATTAATGCTATAGTATCCAGTGGCCGTAATATTCTCTCTTTCTGATCAGTCACTAGGTCGGAAGGCGAACGCCGTAGCGCATGATTCTTTTCAATCCGTATTTTAGGTTTGAAATCACCTATAATTTTCGTGGCGATGCCAAGTCAATTGGGGTAAAATGCGCGCGACCAGCGTGATTGCGATCGCATTTCTGTGATAAATCTGCGCTAGCTCAATGCAGTAGGTTTTGTTTAAAACCTAAGTATTTAGCAGGAACGCGGCGCATTGTCTTTCCTTCAAACGTAGTGCTTGTGGATATGATTACAATTAAGAAAGGATTGGAACTGCCTATAGCAGGTGGACCAGAGCAAGTTATCCATAATGGCCCAGCCATTAAACATGTAGCTACTTTGGGTGAAGAGTATATTGGCTTACGTCCAACGATGAAGATCAAAGTGGGCGATAAAGTACAAAAAGGCCAAGTTCTTTTTGAAGATAAGAAGAATTTAGGCGTTAAATATACGGCTTTAGCCAGTGGTACTATATTAGACATTAACCGGGGCGCCCAGCGTGTTCTGCAGTCTGTTGTCATTGAAGTGGAAGGAAACGACAGCGTTGCCTTTGCTAAATATGATGCCACTGCACTTGATACGCTCGACTCGCAGTTAGTCCGTGACAATCTGATTGAATCAGGTTTATGGACTGCTTTGCGTACTCGTCCTTTTAGCAAAGTTCCTGCTGTAGACTCTTCTGCTGCTGGTATTTTTGTAACCGCAATAGATACTCAACCTCTTGCCGCTGATCCCGTTGTGGTGATCCGTGAGCATAAAGAAGATTTTGCTAATGGTCTTAAGGTCTTAGCAAGACTTACTGACGGTAAAGTTTACCTTTGTAAAGCGCCTGGCGCTGATATTCCTGCCGCAAACGCCCAAGTTGAAGAATTTGCTGGTGTGCACCCTGCAGGATTAGTCGGTACTCACATTCACTTCTTATTGTCTGCCTCTGCAAAACGTACCGTTTGGCATATTGGTTACCAAGATGTAATAGCAATTGGTCAGCTATTTACGACGGGTGAACTCAATACCGAACGTGTTATTGCGATCGCAGGCCCTAAAGCGGCTAAGCCAAGACTCGTACGCACTGTTGTGGGCGCGAGCATGACTGAATTAACCGCAGGTGAAGCCTTAGATGGCAATGTTCGTCTGATTTCAGGCTCTGTTCTGAATGGTCGTACAGCCGTTGGCCCACAAGGGTATTTAGGTCGTTACCATGTTCAAGTAAGTCTGTTAGAAGAAGGTACAGAGAAAGAATTTTTAGGCTGGGTATTACCAGGCTCAGACAAATATTCTATCACTCGTGCATTCTTAGGACATCTTGCTCCTTCTCGTCTGTTCAGCATGACGACCAGTACAGGTGGTTCAGACCGCGCTATGGTGCCAATTGGTAACTATGAGCGTGTAATGCCATTGGACATTCTTCCTACTATGTTGTTGCGTGACTTGATTTCAGGTGACTTTGACGGTGCTGCTACTTTAGGCGCGTTAGAGTTAGATGAAGAAGATCTCGCACTGTGTACGTTCGTATGTCCAGGCAAGTATGACTACGGTTCATATCTGCGTGACTGTCTAGATACGATCGAGAGGGAAGGCTAATGAGCTTGAAAGATTTTTTCGAACGTATTGAACCCGACTTTGAAAAAGGCGGTAAATACGAAAAGTTTTATGCCCTATTCGAAGCGGCATACACGATTTTTTATACCCCAGGTAAAGTGAACAAGGGCAAAACCCATGTTCGCGATAACCTCGACCTAAAACGTATGATGATTACGGTTTGGGCTTGTGCTTTCCCCGCGATGTTCGTGGGTATGTACAACGTAGGTTTACAAGCTCAATTAGCTTTAGTGGCTGGTTTTGCTACTCCTGACGTATGGCAAGTGAGCTTGTTCAGCATGTTCGGTACCGAACTGACGGCAAACTCTGGCTGGCCTGCGCTGATGTGGTATGGCGCCTGTTTCTTCCTACCTATCTACGCGGTGACCTTTGCCGTCGGTGGTATCTGGGAAGTGCTGTTTGCCTCTATCCGTGGTCATGAAGTCAACGAAGGTTTCTTCGTTACCTCTATCCTGTTTGCTTTAACGCTGCCAGCAACTATCCCATTATGGATGGTGGCGCTGGGTATCACCTTCGGTGTGGTCGTGGCGAAAGAAGTGTTCGGTGGTACAGGGCGTAACTTCTTAAACCCAGCACTAGCGGGTCGTGCCTTCTTGTTCTTCGCTTATCCGTTGAATATGTCAGGTGATACCTCATGGGTTGTGGCTGACGGTTACTCAGGTGCAACTGCACTGAGCCAAGCGGCGTCTGGCACTTTAGATTACGCAATTAACCAAAACTGGTGGGATGCGTTCTTCGGTTTCATTCCAGGTTCAGTGGGTGAAGTGTCTACATTAGCGATTCTGTTAGGTGGTTTGGTCATCATCTACACGCGTATCGCTTCATGGCGTATCGTTGGCGGTGTAATGGTGGGCATGATTGCCATTTCTACGCTGCTTAACGTTGTCGGTAGTGACACTAATCCAATGTTTGCAATGCCTTGGTACTGGCACTTAGTGTTAGGTGGTTTTGCGTTTGGCATGATGTTCATGGCGACAGACCCAGTGTCAGCGTCATTTACTAACCAAGCTAAATGGGCATACGGTATCTTGATCGGTGCAATGGCTGTGTTTATCCGCGTGATTAACCCTGCATTCCCTGAAGGCATGATGTTGGCAATTTTGTTTGCTAACTTGTTCGCGCCATTGTTCGACCACTTCGTGGTTCAGGCAAATATCAAGCGGAGGATTGCCCGTGGCTAGTAATAAAGATTCGTTCGGCAGAACCTTATTTATCGTCGTTGGCCTGTGTCTAATTTGTGCGATATTTGTGTCTACTGCAGCAGTGTTACTGAGACCGACTCAAGCAGAAAATAAACTGCTTGATAAGCAAAAGTACATTCTGGAAGCCGCTGGTCTTATCGATACTAAAGCTGGCAAAGTGACCAAAGCGCAAATTCTGGATACATACGGCAAACACATCGAAGCTAAACTGGTCGATTTGAAAACGGGTGCTTGGGTTGAGGGTGTTGATGCTGACACTTATGATCAACGTAAAGCGTCTCGTGATGTGAAAACCTCATTTGTACCTGAGAATGACATCGCTTCAGTGAAACGTGTTGCTGATAAGGCTGTAGTTTATCTTGTTCGTGACGGCCAAGGTAAATTAACCAGTGTCATTCTGCCAATCCATGGTTATGGCCTATGGTCTACTATGTATGCCTTCCTTGCTATGGATGCTGACCTAAACACAGTGCAAAGCTTAGTCTACTACGAGCACGGCGAAACGCCGGGCTTAGGTGGCGAAGTGCAAAATGCTCAGTGGAAAGCGAAATGGCATGGCAAAAAGTTATTTGATGAGCAAGGTAAACTCGCTATCAGCGTAACGAAAAACCCAACTGTTGCTAGCACTGAGTACGGTGTAGATGCATTATCTGGCGCAACCTTAACGAGTAACGGTGTACAACATTCACTGACATTCTGGTTGGGTAAAGAAGGTTTTGCGAGTTTCATTGAAAAAGCACGCAATGGAGGTCTCAACTAATGTCTGACGCTAAAGAACTGAAACAGGTTCTGACCGGACCTATAGTCAACAACAACCCGATTGCTTTACAAGTACTTGGTGTATGTAGTGCATTAGCGGTAACGAGCAAGCTCGAAACTGCATTGGTAATGGCGTTGGCGTTAACTGCGGTAACTGCGTTTTCGAACCTGTTTATCTCAATGATCCGTAATCATATTCCAAGCAGTGTGCGTATTATCGTACAGATGACCATTATTGCCTCTTTGGTAATCGTGGTTGACCAATTGTTGCAGGCTTATGCTTATCAGATCTCTAAGCAGCTGTCGGTATTCGTCGGTCTGATTATTACGAACTGTATCGTAATGGGTCGTGCCGAAGCCTACGCGATGAAAACACCGCCAATGATGAGCTTTATGGATGGTATCGGTAACGGTTTAGGTTACGGTGCGATTCTGTTAGCTGTTGGCTTCGTACGTGAACTGTTTGGTAACGGTTCTCTGTTCGGTGTTGAAATCCTGCACAAGATCTCTGATGGCGGCTGGTACCAACCAAACGGTCTGCTACTACTGCCTCCGAGTGCGTTCTTCCTGATCGGTGTTTTGATTTGGATTATTCGTACCTATAAGCCAGAGCAAGTTGAAGCAAAAGGGTAAGTGCGATGGAACATTATATTAGCCTGTTAATTCGCTCTGTTTTCATTGAAAACATGGCACTGGCCTTCTTCCTAGGTATGTGTACTTTCTTGGCTGTGTCTAAGAAAGTTACTACAGCCATGGGCCTAGGGATTGCGGTAGTTGTAGTGTTAACTATCTCTGTCCCAGCAAACCAAGTTATCTATCAAGGGCTGCTAGCTCCTGGTGCACTTGCTTGGGCTGGCGCACCTGAAGCTGACTTAAGCTTCTTGAAATTCATTACCTTTATCGGTGTGATTGCGGCTTTGGTTCAAATTCTGGAAATGGCACTGGACAAGTACTTTCCACCTTTGTACAACGCATTAGGTATTTTCTTACCTTTGATCACAGTGAACTGCGCGATTTTCGGTGCGGTATCATTCATGGTTGAGCGTGACTACAAGCTAGGCGAGAGTGTGGTGTTTGGTTTCGGCTCAGGAGTGGGTTGGGCATTAGCTATCGTATTGATGGCCGGTATCCGTGAGAAGCTGAAGTATGCCGACGTGCCTAACGGCCTACGTGGTTTAGGGATTACCTTTATCACCGCTGGTTTGATGGCCTTAGGTTTCATGTCGTTTTCAGGTGTGTCTCTGTAAGAGACACATAACGGCTTCTTGAATTGGACCTTCTAAGGATAAGTTAATGGATATTCTTGGTATTTTTAAATCTACTCCGCTCGAGGTTTACCTCGGTGTGAGTATGTTTACTGCTATCGTCCTCATCTTGGTATTAGTGATTTTATTCGCTAAGTCTAAGTTAGTGGCTAGTGGTGACATCACGATCGGCATTAATGACGATCCTGAAAAAGCGATTACAACCGGTGCGGGCGGTAAGTTGTTAGGCGTTTTGGCTAACAGCGGTATCTTCGTATCGAGTGCGTGTGGTGGCGGTGGCTCATGTGGCCAATGCCGCGTGGTGATTAAGTCTGGCGGCGGCGATATTCTGCCAACGGAACTTGACCACATCAGCAAAGGTGATGCCCGTAAAGGTTGTCGTCTTTCTTGTCAGGTTAACGTTAAGAACGATATGGAAATCGAGCTTGACGAAGAAATCTTCGGTATCAAGAAATGGGAATGTGAAGTTATCTCTAACGATAACAAAGCCACTTTCATTAAAGAACTGAAGCTGCAAATTCCTGATGGCGAGTCTGTACCATTCCGTGCTGGAGGTTATATTCAAATCGAAGCACCAGCTCATCATATTAAATATGCAGATTTTGATGTACCTGCACAATACCGTGGCGACTGGGAACACTTCGGTTTCTTCAATCTTGAATCTAAGGTTGATGAAGAAACTATCCGTGCATACTCAATGGCTAACTACCCAGAAGAGTTCGGTATTATTATGCTGAACGTGCGTATTGCGACGCCTCCACCACGTAACTTGACACTGCCTTGCGGTAAGATGTCATCTTACATTTGGAGCTTAAAAGCGGGTGATAAAGTGACAATTTCTGGCCCATTCGGTGAATTCTTCGCGAAAGATACCGATGCAGAAATGGTGTTTATTGGCGGTGGTGCGGGTATGGCGCCAATGCGTTCACATATCTTCGACCAACTGAAGCGTCTTCAGTCTAAACGTAAGATGAGCTTCTGGTACGGTGCACGTTCTAAGCGTGAAATGTTCTACGTAGAAGACTTCGACGGCCTAGCGGCTGAGAATGATAACTTCGTATGGCATGTGGCACTTTCAGATCCTCAACCAGAGGACAACTGGGATGGTTATACAGGTTTTATTCATAACGTATTGTATGAAAACTATCTGAAAAACCATGATGCCCCAGAAGATTGTGAGTTCTACATGTGTGGACCTCCAATGATGAACGCTGCCGTCATTGGTATGTTGAAAAATCTTGGTGTCGAAGACGAAAACATCCTGTTGGATGACTTCGGCGGCTAATGTTCATTAGTCCTAGATAGAAAAGTTGCAGATGTTGAGGTTAACCTTTCATCTGCAACTTTTGCATTTAAGGGCCCAAATAAGAGTAGTAGGTCACTATGTTTCAGACCTTAAAGATCAATAACTCAGCGTTAAAGTATTCATTTAACTGGCTAGTCCTCGTGGGACTGGCCTTTTTTGTTTCAGCCTGTTCTAAGCAAAACGAAGTCATTTCGTTGGCCGGCAGCACTATGGGCACGACTTATCACATTAAAGTCGTCCCGAATGAGCAGATGCCGACGGCGCAGTTACTTCAAGCGGAGATTGATTTAGCCCTTGAGCTAGTCAATGACCAGATGTCGACGTATCGGCCTAATTCAGAATTATCCCGTTTCAACCAATTGCCATTGGAGCAAAGTGTTGAAGTCTCACCGGATACCATAAAAGTGGTGCAAGAGGGAATACGTTTATATCAAGTGACGGATAAGGCACTTGATATTACCTTAGGTCCTTTAGTTAATCTGTGGGGTTTTGGACCTGATAAGCGTCCGACGAAAGTTCCGACACAGGCTGATATTGATGCGGCTAAAGCCAAAACAGGGATTAGTGAACTTTCCATTGAAGGCAACCGTCTAAGTAAGCACAATACCCATTTATATGTAGATTTATCATCAATCGCGAAGGGATTTGGGGTTGATAAGATCGCTTCCATTCTTGATAAATACCACGCGACAGGGTATTTAGTTGAAATCGGTGGCGAACTGAGTATCAAAGGTGCCAAAGGTGATGGAAGCTCTTGGCGTGTTGCTATAGAGCAACCGACCAATGATGGCTCTGAAGCCGTACAACAGGTTATCGCACCTGGTACTATGGCGATGGCGACCTCTGGTGATTATCGTAATTATTATGAAGAAGACGGCCAACGTTTTACGCATATAATCGATCCGCGTACTGGTTTGCCGATAAATCATAAGTTAGCATCCGTGACTGTATTGCATCAAAATTGTATGACGGCCGACGGTTTTGCGACGGCCATGATGGTTTTGGGCACAGAAGCATCATTGGAGCTTGCCAAGAAGGAACACTTGGCGATAATGCTAATCGAAAAGCAAGGCGACGGATTTAAGGTTTATTACAGCGACGCCTTCAAGCCTTTCCTTATTTAGTTTTTGGAGTAAACCATGACCTCTTTTATCGCGGCATTTGTGATCTTGTTAGTCTTCTTTTTGCTCATGTCGATTGGTTATCTCATCAAGCGCAAAGCCGTTGAAGGAAGTTGTGGCGGTTTAGGTGTTCTAGGGATTGAAAAAGCGTGTGATTGTGATGACCCTTGTGACAAACGTAAACGTCGTATGGCCGCTGAAGAAGCGCGTCGTGAGAAGTTAACGAAAGACCGCATTATCTAAATAGTCTTGATTCGATCATAGCCTCCGATTTAGGGGGCTATTTTTTTGCCTTGTATTTTCTTACACGGGTTAATCATTTGAGATTTATCCTTGGGATTAGAGTGGGATAGCAAGTTAATCTAAGCAGGAATGAGAATGCTTTTCATCATTAAGTGAGTGAAATATAAAGATAATTTGAGTTGGTCGATAAATTGTACTAGGCTAGAAGCTTGATTTAGATCAATCTTTTCACGCTTACCAAGGATAGTAACTTATGAAAGGTCATCCTAAAGTGGTTGGGCAACTGAATCGGGTGCTTACCTGTGAGTTGACCGCAATCAATCAATATTTCCTCCATGCCCGCATGTTTAAACATTGGGGCTTAGAGAAGTTAAACCACGTCGAATACAAAAAATCCATCCAAGATATGAAGCACGCCGATAAGCTCATCGAGCGAGTGCTGTTTTTGGAAGGTCTACCTAATCTGCAACAACTCGAAAAACTTCGCATTGGTGAACATAGCCAAGAGATGCTCGACTGCGATCTGGCCATGGTGCAAGAGCAGCTTACATTGCTGCGTGATGCGATCAGCTTGTGTGAAGCCGAACAGGACTATGTGAGCCGCGATCTGCTGGAAGATATTCTCGAAGACGAAGAAGAGCACTTAGATTGGCTCGAGTCGCAGCAAGAGCTCATTACGCTAACCGGTATTCAAAATTATCTACAATCGCAAATTAGCGACCAATAGGAGCAAGATATGAAAGGCGATAAAGGCGTTATCGATGCGTTAAATCGACTCCTAACGGGAGAACTCTCGGCAATGGATCAGTATTTTGTCCATGCCCATATGTACGAAGATTGGGGCCTGAAAGAACTCTATGAGCGTATCGCCCATGAGTCAGATGATGAGAAAGCCCATGCAGCCAAATTAGTGCAGCGCATTTTATTCCTCGAAGGTACACCCAATGTTGCCGCCCGTGAGGCATTGAACATAGGTAAAGATGTAGAAGAAATGCTACGTAATGATCTCGCCTATGAATACAAGGTCGCGGACGATTTGCGCAAAGTGATTGCACTGTGTGAGCAGAAGCAAGATTACCAGACACGTGAAATCCTTGAAGTATTACTCGACGATACAGAGTCTGACCATATGTATTGGCTCGAAAAACAACTTGGGCTTATTGACCGTGTTGGATTGCAAAACTACCTGCAAACTAAGATGTGAGCCTTAGATTGTTAGGTTGAGTAAATGCCTAGGCCACTGAGTGTAATGGCCTAGGAAACTCAGTTATTAAGCATGTCTGTTGTTCCTCACACTTGTCTTGTTCTCTTTTCCAGCGCTAGGCCACATCTTATTGGCCCAAATCTATCAGGAATACTTGATTACTGTTTTTATATACAGTATTTTGGCGTTGGAGGAATTCAACGTGCGAAAAATTATTCATATCGATATGGACTGCTATTTTGCTGCAGTGGAAATGCGCGACTTTCCTGAGTACCGAGGCAAACCTTTAGCTGTGGGGGGCAGTAGCGACCGTCGCGGTGTTATCAGTACTTGCAGTTACGAGGCACGTAAATTCGGTGTACGTTCAGCAATGGCGACGGCTTATGCCTTTAAGTTGTGCCCTGAGCTGATTTTAGTACCAGGCCGGATGCAGGTTTACAAAGAAGTGTCGCTACAAATTCGTGAAATATTTTCTCGCTATACCCAATTAATTGAGCCGCTTTCCTTAGATGAAGCTTATTTGGATGTGAGTGAGTGCCAACAATATAAGGGCTCTGCGACCTTGATTGCCCAAGCGATTCGTCGCGATATCTTAACCGAAACGGGTTTAACCGCATCGGCGGGTATCGCGCCAGTAAAATTTTTAGCTAAGGTCGCCTCGGATCTGAACAAGCCAAACGGCCAATATGTCATTACGCCAGAGACGCTTTCTGAGTTTGTTAAGACCTTATCGCTGCGTAAAATTCCCGGTGTTGGTAAAGTCACCGCCGAAAAGCTCTCTTCGCTCGGGCTCAATACCTGTGGCGATGTGCAAGCTTATTCTAAACCTGAGCTCTTAGCGCGATTCGGTAAGTTTGGTGGTGTGTTGATTGAGCGTTCCCAAGGCATAGATGAACGGGGTATTTCTGCCGACAGAGAGCGCAAATCAGTGGGTGTTGAAACCACATTAGCGAAGGATATTTATAGTTTAGAGCAGTGCCAGCAGGTGATGCCGAGTTTGATCCAAGAACTGTCCTTGCGTTTAAGTCGCAGTGCTAAGGAACGCAAAATACATAAACAGGTGGTCAAACTTAAGTTTAACGATTTCAAGCAGACTACAATTGAGCACCGCAGCGATGAAGTCTCGATTGTAATGTTCTATGAGCTACTCGCACAGGCTATGGAAAGGCAAGAAGGCCGCGGCATTCGTCTATTGGGTATTTCAGTTGGCCTTACTGATTCTACTCTTGTCGTCGCCACAAGCTTAAACGGCCAGACTCAGCTGGATTTAGCACTCTAGCCGTTTATTGAGTCGATAAGCCGCAGACTCATGCCTGCATTGGCTCAATAAGCCTCGGGTGGATTCGCCAACATAAAATCAATTAACAGTCTGACCCGTAAGGGCAGGTTGTCTCGATCGCGATACATTAAGTAGGCGGTGCGCGGAATACCTTGCCACTCGGGCAGTATTTGAATGAGTTTGCCACTTCGTATCTGTTCACTCGCCATGCTGATGGGTATGAGTCCAATCCCAAGCCCCGCCACCACGGCCTGACAGGCAATCGCCATATCATCGACGGCTAATTTGATATTCCCCCTTGGTTCAAACTCGACATTTTGCCCTGTGCGATTGTGCTGTAAACGCCACGTTTTTGTGGGCTTGGCGATGATAACCGGATGCTGTTCCAGCTCTTCAATGGATTGCAGCGCATGCCACTGGGTTGCCGATGTGCTGGTGCAAAGTACAAAGCTAATCGTGGTAAGTGGCCTTGCAATCCAATCGGGATCTTTAGGTTCGCCCACTCGAAAGGCGATATCGATGGCGTTTTCACTGACATCGATATTCATGTTCGACAGACTTAAATCGATATCAATATTGGGATAATGCCGTTGGAAGGCGTTGAGTGATTCACCCAGCCAGCGATAGGTTGTATTGATGGGCGCCGAGATCCGCAATTTGCCAACCGCTTGATGTTTATCCGCATGCAACTCACCAGATACCTGGTTTAACTCGATAAATAGCGGGCCGCAGCGTTCGAGATACCGCTGACCTGTGGCGGTCAGATTGACTCTATGGGCGTCTCTGTGCAGTAAACGCAGACCTAAGGATTGTTCTAACAGATTGATTCGACGGCTTAAGGTTGAAGGTGGAATGCCTAAATGCTGCGCCGCGAGCTTAAAACTCCCTTGCTGTGCCACCACCCAAAATAAGCGCATATCGTCTAAGGAATAATTAAGTTTCATATTTGGAATTTAAACTCTCAATCTTGTTAGTTTTAATAATATATGAAACTTATAAACTAAGCTCAATCCCAATTACCTCCCTAGAGGACGATATGAAATCCCATACACCTTACATGACATTCGTTTGTCTACTGATTTGCGTTTTTAGCTGGGGCAGTGTGTTTCCGATTGCTAAGCGAGTGCTGGAGGAGATGTCAGGGGAATCTCTCGTATTCTGGCGTTTTACCATTGCGGCTGTGACTCTAGCGTTATATATCGTTTTTACTCGTCAGGCTTGGCCTAAATTGAGTTTGGCGCAATACGCTGTCATAGCGCTAGTAGGCGTGATTGGTGTTGGCGGCTTAAATTTGGCGTTATTTAATGGCCTGCAGCACACCTCTGCCGCCAATGGCGCCTTGATTATGGCGCTCAGTCCGCTGGTGACTTCAATCGTCAACGCGCTATTACAGCGTGAATGGCTCAGCAGACAACAAGTGTTCAGCTTAGTGGGCGGTTTGGCGGGCGTACTGTTAGTGATCACTAACGGCAGTGTGCAGCAGTTGCTCAATTTTAGTTTTAACCAAGGTGATGTGATGATTGCCGCCGGCATGTTGGCGTGGAGTGGTTATACCATTTGTTCGCAACGGGTCGGCCATTGGTTGCCTGTATTGCCATTTACCTTGCTGAGTATGATAGCTGCCAGTGTGTCTATATCCGTGGTTGGGCTTGGCCGAGGTGAGTTTCACCCTTGGCTGGAGTTGATGGAACTGTCGGCAACGGCTTTTTCTAGCGTGCTCTACATAGGTTTGTTCGCCACTGTGCTCGGTTATCTGTTTTGGATTAACGGTGTTAAGGCGCTTGGCCCCGCTAAGGCATCGATTTTTTTTAATCTCGTGCCCGTTTTTGCAGCATTAACGGCGTTAGCCATGGGGCAGGCTGTGACGGAAATTCAATTGGTAGGGATGCTGATAGTGATCCTTGCGTTGATGTTACCTATGTTAGTCAACTTACGCGCGGCAAGAGGCTTAGTGGTTAAGCGCTGCTAATCTGTGCTAGCTTTGCTGTTTAAATATAAGGGAGCACCTGAATTCAGATAATCACTGCGACAGGTTTATGCTCCCTTATTCGTTTGAGGGGACCTTTCAAACATCACTGATTTACAAAAGGTAACTTATATAAAAGCTTTCACTCTCAACAAATTACAGTTTAAAGCGGCTGACCAGCGCAGTGAGATTACTCGCCATTGACGAGAGTTGTACGCTTGCTGCGTAGATTTCATCAGTGGTTCGTAGACTCTCCTCCGACTGTTCGGCAATGTGTTGAATATTTTGATGGCTCTCATTGGCCATAGTGGTTTGCGCTTTGGCTGCGAGGGCGATTTGATTGTTCATCTCACTAATTTGGCTCACCATTTCTGCAATATGCGCTAAGGCTTCACCGGCATTACTGGCGGCTTCTACGCTTGAGATAGCCTTTTCATTACCGATATTAATCGCCGCCACAGCGCTTTGAGTGCCATTTTGGACATTGGCGATCATCAATTTAATTTCTTCGGTGGATTGGTGAGTCTTAGAGGCAAGGGAGCGCACTTCATCGGCAACCACTGCAAACCCGCGTCCTTGTTCGCCCGCGCGCGCCGCTTCAATTGCGGCGTTAAGGGCTAATAGATTCGTCTGTTCGGCAATGGCTTGAATCACCTCAAGCACGCGGCCGATATGTTGGCCTTCCTGTTCAAGTTTATTGATCTGCATTTCTGCCGTGCCTACATCTCCCGCAAGTTCACGAATCACATTGATGGTTTTTTTCACTCTTGCCTGACCGTCGGCGGTAAATACGTCGGCTTGTTTAGCGGCATCGGCGGCATGACTGGCACTGACTGATACTTCTTGCACTGATGCGGCAATATGATCGCTAGCATCGGCGATTCTGTGGGTTGCAGCTTGTTGATCCATCAAGGTATGTTTTGCTGATGCGCTGGTTTTGGCTAGACCTTCGGCAGCGGTGTTGAGCTCTGATGTAGACTGTTTAAATTGCGAGATAATACCGTGTAAGTTATCGAGAAAATGATTGAATGCCTTGGCGAGATCACCAAGCTCGTCCTTAGAGGTTAAGTGGACTCGTTCGGTCAAATCGCCATCACCATCGGTAATGTCGTGGATTTTTGCGAGTAAAACTGCCAGCGGTTTGCTGATGAGTTTAGGCAGTGCAACGATAAAGAGTATGCAGATCAAGAGACTGATAGCTAAGGCAATTAACTGCATCTGTTGTCCATGATTGGCATCATCATCTACTTGGGCTATCGCTGCGGTAGTATTACTATTTAAATCATTGATTAAATGATTAATGTTCTGGTGTAGTTGCTCGAATTGCGTTGCTGCTTGACCGAAACTAAGATCGATCGCCGTCGTTCTACCGTTACGGCCATTTTGGGTGCGTTGATTACTAATTTCTGTGGTTGTCGCTCGCCAAGTATCGAAACTGTGATTTAATTCATTGAGCTTATCTTTAGCGAGGGGACTTGTGGTCACATCGGCAAACTTATCAATATGTTCTTTAACCAGAGAGATACTATTAGTGTGCTGCTTTAAAAGGTCGTTGTAAGAGTCTGTGCCCACGTTAACAAACATCAGGCTGCGCTCGGCCACCTGAGCTTGATAAAGCTCTTTATCGGCCTGTAGTAGCTCAGATTGGCTAGGTAAGTATTCAAGCGCGAGTGTATTCGCGCTGTGATTTAAGGCTTTGAGTCCTAAAATGCCAGTTGAAGAGGCGAAGATGACTACGCCAGCGAGTAGCAGACTTGGATAAGTCAGTTTCTGATTAACGGATAGATCTTTATACCATTCCATAGTCACGCCCTCCTTGATTGATGCACTGAAAAGGTGAGAGCCGCAATAACCTCTGTGGTAAGAGGATGCAGCCCATCACTGGCGTTCTCTGGTAATTAGAGTCCAAATTGATCTAGGTTGATCCCAATCGTGATAGCACCAATTGCAGCATCGCCATCTATCACTGGAATAGAAATTTGTACTAGATAGGCTTGGGAGCTCTCGTCAAATTTGACCGGACCTATGTGTTTATCGCCTTTGCCATTGGCGAAGGATTTTTGCCATTTATCCTCATCACCCTGCCAATAATCTGAAGTTTTACTGATCATGGCGACGTTCGCGCCTTGATTGTCCATGAGGAAAATTTCTTGGTAGTAAGGTTTGCTGGCTTCGAAGGTCGTGAGAAACTTAGCCGCTTCGTTGTTCATCAGGGATGACATAAAGTCATCAATACCTGCGGTGGCAATCCATTTTTCATCTAATGTTTTGATTGAATCTAAGCTTTTGCCTTGGGCATTTTGCGCTTTAACAGCATTCACCAGTACCACTTCTCTGCCTAATGGCATCAGTGAATCGGCTAGGTCTATAACGGCTTTGGGGACTTCTTCGGCGAAACTGAGGTTACTGCTGAGCAGTAGTGCGGCGGCTGACAAGATTTTACCAAATTTCATGATCTCTATTCCTTAAGGTCACAGTATTGAAGGGGAAAGCGGTTATCTCTAAAAGCGCGATAAGCAAAAATACGTTAGGGTCAGACAGAACAACTATAGTAGAAAATTCAAGTTATTCAGTTCTTTCATAAAAATTTTATCGATGGCATTTCTACACAAATAGAATCCGCGGTAAAAAATAAGGCCACATCTGACTTGAGCAGATGTGGCCTTGAATTGAGTGAGCTAGGGTAAGGTTAGAACATTAAGCCTTGACTGGAATGCGCTCGAGTACGGCTAATAATAATGTCCAATATTGGCCGACTGTGGTGATGTTCACCATCTCGTCTGGGCCGTGTGGATACCGAATCGTGGGGCCAATCGAGACCATATCCATTTCTGGATAAGGTTTCTTGAATAGACCACACTCGAGACCCGCATGGATCACCATGATTATTGGCTCTTTGTGGTAAATGTTTTGATAGGTTTCGCGCACTATTGCCATTACAGGTGAGCTGTTATCTGGCTTCCAGCCTGGGTAAGCACCGCTTAAATCGATATCGGCTCCGGCTAAGTTGGTCAGCGCAGTTAACATGCCTTCGACTTGAGTACGGCCAGAATCGATCAGCGAGCGGATAAGGCATAGGATAGTGACTTCTTCATCGTTAGTGCTGATAACGCCAACGTTGAGCGAGGTTTCAGTCACACCTTCGACTTCATCACTCATGCGGATCACGCCGTTCGGACACACATGCAGCAAATCGATCAGGGTATTTTGGCTGTTTTCGCTCATCACACGTTTTGGTGTTGGGATAGTGTTTAACACTAAACGCATATCGGGATCGGCAATGGCGAGTTCGGTGCGGATAAGCGCTTCAAACTCAGCGACTTTTTCGTTTAAGGCGCTGACGTTTTCTTCTGGCAACATAAAGCTGATGTTGGCTTCCCGTGGAATCGCATTACGTAGTGAACCGCCGCTAAATTGGGTCAGCTCTAACGCTAAATCATCTGCGTTTTCAAAGAGGAAACGCGCCAATAACTTGTTGGCATTGCCACGACCTAAGTGAATGTTCACCCCAGAGTGACCCCCTTTTAAGCCAGATAAGTGCAGGCTAAAGGCTGAGTAACTTTGCTCAGAGGCTTGCCACACCATAGGCAGGGTGATTTGAGCATCAACGCCACCGGCGCAGCCCATGTAGATTTCACCTTCTTGCTCTGAGTCGGTATTGATCAGAATGTCTGCGTCTAACATGCCAGCCTGTAAACCGAAGGCGCCTGTCATGCCCGCTTCTTCATCTATCGTCAGCAGCACTTCTAATGGGCCGTGCTTGATATCATCAGAGCCTAAAATGGCTAAAGCCGATGCCATGCCAATACCGTTATCTGAACCTAAGGTTGTACCCTTGGCTTTAACCCAATCGCCATCGACATAAGCTTCGATAGGATCTTTAGTAAAATCATGCACTTTATCGGCATTTTTTTGTGGCACCATATCGATATGGGCTTGAATAACCACGATTTTACGATCTTCCATACCCGGCGTCGCAGGTTTACGGATGATCAAGTTGCCAACGGCATCCTCAACGACGGCAAGTTGTTTGCTTTTAGCCCACGCTTGAATGTGCTGGCTTAAGGCTTGCTCATGCTTAGATGGATGGGGAATCGCGCAAATTTGTTCGAACCATTGCCATAATGGCTGCGGGTATAACTGACTTAAGGCTGTCACTTGAGTTTCCCTCATAAGGTCTTGTGGGTATAGGGCAAATTTGCGGCCATTCTACCACATTCTGTGCAGCCAAATAATCTCAGTGTCACAGGCTTTTGGTGAGCTGGCAGCCAAAGTTTCCAGTTCGATTTTTTCTGGGAGTGTCGGTAGCACTTTTAGATTGGTAATTAAGCGATAGAGCGGGAATAATGCAGGCACAATAATGAAAAAGGATGGGTCATGTTTCAAGTTAACTTCGTTGATGTAAAAGCAGAAAATGCCATTTTTGATGGTGAAGGCTGGGATGCGGTTGTGGTGGTGACGCCCGATCTGGATTCTATCGGTTTTGATGAGATAGGTTTATTGGCTCAGCACGGTGCCCACGTGGATAAGCGCGTGGGTAAGAGCCCGACATTACTGTTTGCCCCAGGCCTTGCGGGAGGGCGTTTGATCATTGCCCCTGTCACCCAAGTGAATGACGAGTATGTGGACGTGCGAGTCTATGCCAATGCTGCAAGGGCGGCGATTGCCATTGCAAAAGACGCAGGCGCAAAACGTCCATTGTTATATGTAGTGCCATCGAAGGACTCACGTTTTAGTTTTGCCTCTGAAGTCGCAGCATTAGCTTGCGGTCAAGAACTGTGGCAAACCTTAGAGCTGCGTGAAGCGACGGGCTTAACGCCTGCATTTGAGGCCATAGGGTTATTATCTTCATCAACCCATAACAGCAATTTGCTCAATGCCTTAGAAGCGGGCCGCGTATTAGCGCGGGATTTGTGTGGTACTGAACCTGAGCGCATGTCGGCTAAAGCCTTTGCGGACTATTGTCTGCAATCCTTAGCGGGCAGCGTGATCAAAACCGCAGTGGTAGAAGACAGAGATATTTTAGAGCGTGACTATCCGCTGCTCAGTGCAGTAGCGCGTTCCTCTTTTGCCGTCGGTCGTCATCAACCTCGGGTGGTGAAATTAGAATATCTGCCAGAGGGTGAAGTGACTCGCACTTTCCTGTTTGCGGGTAAGGGCGTGATTTACGATACCGGCGGCGCCGATCTGAAAGTCGGTGGTTCTATGGCGGGCATGAGCCGTGATAAAGGCGGCGCTTCTGCCGTGGCGGGTTTATTTAAAACTCTGTCAATGCTCAAGCCTAAAGGTATTCGAGTGATTGCCGAGTTAGGTTTAGTGCGTAACAGCATAGGCAGCGAAGCCTTCGTGACCGATGAAATTATTACGAGCCATGCGGGTGTGCGAGTGCGGATTGGTAATACGGATGCCGAAGGGCGCTTAGTGCTGGCGGATTTACTGAGCCATTTACGTATCAAAGCCGTGTCGGCGGTGAAGCCTGAGATGTTTTCGGTAGCAACACTCACAGGTCATGTCGTACGTTGTTATGGCAGTTATCCTGCGGCGGTTGAAAACTCAGTGGCGAGTTCACAGCAATGCGCTGTCACTTTACAGCAGCAAGCGACTCAATGGGGTGAACCCTTTGAAGTGTCTACATTACGCCCTGAAGACTTCGCTAAGATCCGCGATGTGTCAGGCGCTGCTGAAATATTATCTTCCAATAATGCACCATCATCGATTACCGCCCGTGGACATCAATATCCCGCGGCGTTTTTACTGAAAGCCTCTGGACTATTTGATCATGGGGTTAATGCCCCTATTCCCTTGGCTTACATGCACTTAGATATCGCAGGCAGTGCAACAGAAGGTGATCCGCTCTACGGCAAACCTACAGCGAGTCCGCTGGTGGGCTTGTATCAATATCTGATCAATCGCTAACGGGTAGGGCGTGTTGACGTTTCAGGGTTATTTTTGCAGCGAGTTGGCTGGCTTTTATGCAAGGTAAAGCCCGTGCGGTGTAGTTATTCTATATAAACGGGCGATAACGCAGCAGAAATGCCAGCCAAACGCTGCCCGAAGGGTTCGTCTGGCAAGCTCTTGCTCTTTGTCACTCGTCATTTGAGTAGAATAACTACACGTCACTCCTCGTTTTGCGATCACGAGCTTGCCAGAGCGAACAAAATTTAATCTCGAAACGTCAACACGCCCTAGTAACAAATAGAAATAATTCTGTAATATCTTATTTATTAGATATTTACAGGGTTATTTCTGTTTTTCTGTGAAGCAGGTCGCCATTAACCTCACTATAATTGTGTAATTTAATTACATTAAAAAGCCTTAATCAAAAAAAATACAAATAAAGGTTGTAATAAAACTACAAATCCATATAATTGTTTTCGTGGATTAGGCACTACGCCTTTCCTCTCTAGTCTATCCAGGATGGATATTTTTCTCCAAGGACCTGAGTGACAAGTCGTCTCAACGGATATGAGAATCTCTAGTTCCAAGGAACCGAGCCAAGCTTCACTAGAGTACTTAATCACAACTAATTTAGGAGTATTGACTATGTCTTATACAGGCAACAACCATATTTATTGGCAAAACACTTGGTTTAACACTGATGTTTTGCGTGGCGGTTTATTCGCCATGAGCTTTAAGGCCTAACCCTCCTTAAAGTTTGAGTTTCCATCATCCATCAACCTTTGTATCGCCTTTTTTGGCGTGTTTAGACTCAAGTAGCATATTGATGTTTTTGCATGAATATGCCAGGTTTTTCCCGCTAGCGCGGTAATGTACTTCCCCGAAAGGGACGCTTGAAATATGTCTTTGCCTGCTCATTGAGCAGGCTTTTTTTTTGTCTTTTTTTCGCTTAAGCATTTTACGGTTTTGCCTGATGTAATGAGCGTAAACGGTTCGTGTTAGAAGTGATGCGGTATGGACAACAAATGGATATGGGGTTCAATATACAAGCTATCGGCCTATCGCTTGTGAAACTTGTTACTCAGGGACTGTTTATGGACACTAAGCTGTTTTTTCAAAATGGTAAGTTAACACTGGATATCAACCCCAGTGAGATGCGAATGTCGCATTGGGTTTATGCGCCAGTGTTAATCAATACTGAAACGGCGGAAGTGCTTTTTGATTTATCAGGGAAGAGTTGGGATTTTCGGTCTGCAGAAGAAAGTGGTGATGACATCATTTTAAAGCTTGCCCGTTATCCTGATGCGAACAACGTATTTAGGCTCGTTCTGAATATATCAAAAGACCGAGCAAGCCTTAACGGTAATATTTTTTCAATTAATGATGTGTGTAAGGTATTAGAGGATATTGTCTAACAAGTGATATATGGATGTTTTAATTTTTATATATAAATCATAGATCTTTAATCTGCAAAGATATATGCGGCAAACCCTACCCAACTTAATAGTAAAAGCGTTATGGCAATCCAAGTCGCGGTGGTGAACTGACGTTGAGATTCGAATAATGCGTCTGAATCCTCTAGTTCATCAGTGTCATTAACTGTGCGAGATTTTGCTCTCAACTGTTGTTTACGTGCTTTATCCCGTTCGCGAGCTTTGGCTTTTTGCAGCTTTTTATATTCAGCTATGCCTTTTTCTATCCCTTGGGCAATGAGTTTAGTTTGCTCTTTGGTTTGTCCCGGCTTTTGGGTGGCTTTGGCTGCGACCAGTGCTTCTTGTTGAGTTTCTGTCGAGATAGTGGGTTTCATCTGGGCTCTGCCTAAATTAATGCGGCTGTGGCTAAAAGGTGATAGCTAAAAGTGTAAACGCAGCGATTATACCCACATTAGACCTCAAAAACGTAAGATGAATATCTTCTTTCCATTAAAAAATCAGTGGATGTCCACCCTGTGGGGCGGGGATATATACGGGCTCGTAGTCCCATACTTCCCTAATGGTATCAACCGACAGAGCATCGGATGGCGTGCCTTCACTGACGATTCGCCCTTGTTTTAACACAATTAATTGATCGCTATAGCGTGCGGCTTGGTTTAAGTCATGCAGTACTACTATTACAGTGTAGCCTTGTTGGTGAGCTAAGTTTTGGGCTAATTCAAGTACTCTGTGTTGCTGGGCAAGATCTAACGCCGATGTAGGTTCATCCAGTAATAGTACGGGCGGAAACGGCGATTGCCTGAGTTGAGTTAAGACTCTGGCGAGTTGGACTCGCTGTTTCTCGCCGCCAGAGAGGGTTGGATAGCTGCGCTTAGCCAGATGGGTTAAGCCCACTTGCGCCAGTTGCTCTGCAACTAACGCATCACCTTCTATCTTACTGATGGTTAAGGGATATAAACCCATTGCTACGACTTCTGACACAGTGAATGGAAAGGTGAGGCTGGCGTGTTGTGGCAGTACGGCTAAGGATTTTGCCAGCTCGCTCCTAGGCCAATCCGCCAGCTGGCTATGGCCTAGCCGTATACTTTGCCTTGGTGTGCTGATTTCTTGGCAAAGGGCTTTAAGCAGGGTGGATTTACCCGCACCATTTGGGCCGAGTAGGGCGGTTACTGCACCCGATTGAAACTGTACATTAATATCACTGAGCACGGTTTTTGGACCGATGCTGACATCGAGCTGACAAATGCTGAGCTCGGTGCGATCAAATTGCGCCTTGGCTGAATAAGTTGTCGATTGTGATGGTTGATTTACAAAGGATGTTGCAGCCATAAAAACTCGCTTAGATTAGCTTACTGCGTTGTTGCAGTAGTAAAAAGATGAAGAAAGGCGCACCGATGAGCGCGGTGACGAGTCCAACGGGTAACTCGGCAGGCGGTAAAAAAGCGCGCGCGCCGATATCGGCCAATGCCAATAGGGCTGCACCTAAAAGTGCGCTGATGGGCAGCAGTTGGCGATGATCTGGCCCTAACATCATGCGCACTAAATGCGGTACGACGAGGCCGATAAAGCCGATAATTCCTGTTGCAGCTACACTTACGCCAACCCCTAAGGCGCAAAGCAAAATAAGCCTAAGTTTGAGCCTATCGACATCTATCCCTAAGTGGCGTGCTTCGGATTCGCCAAGCAGCAAGGCATTGAGTGCCGCCGCATCTTGGTGAAATCGCCAACTCAGTAGCGCTAAGGTCACAAGACACAGACTGACATATAGCCACTGCGCACCTGCAATCGATCCCATTTGCCATAGGGTTAAGTCACGTAGCGCCATGTCGTTGGCAAGATACGTGAGAACACCTATTCCTGCGCCTGCCAGCGCAGCTATGGCAACACCCGACAAAAGTAATAATACGACCGATGTACCTGTTGGGTTGCTGGCGAGTCGGTAGACGATAAGGGTGGTCACTAATCCCGATGCAAACGCACTGATGGGGAGCATCAACGGATTCGCGTTGGGTAGCAGCACGATACAGATGGCTGCGCCAAGTGCAGCGCCGGATGACACTCCGATAATACCGGGATCCGCTAAGGGATTGCGAAAAAGCCCCTGCATTACCGCGCCGCACTGTGCGAGCGTAGCGCCTACTGCTAACGCCAGTAATGTCCGTGGTAAGCGCACATTGTTGATTACCAGTTGCTCGTGGGGCGCAATATTGCCGATATTTTGCTGGGTAGCCCAATTGAACACTGCATTTAGGGCGTCGACAAAGCTGATGCTAACAGGGCCAGTGCTGACCGAGAGTAAGCCGCTTAGGGCTAACAGTGTGACGAGACTCGGCCAGAGCCAGCGGTTGAGGAACATCTCAAATATCCTTTCTATTTTTATCTGGGGTTAATTAGTGTTAACTGTGCTCATCGCTGCGTCTGTTAATGGTTTTGCTTGAGCAATGTGCTGGCGAGCGTATCCGCGGCGCTTATGGCACTGATGCCTAAACCACCGAGAAGGGCTTGCGGTGCTAGTGTTTGAATATGGCCGTTTTCACCTGCTGGGGTATGGGCGAGTAGTGGCATCTCTTTCAACAGTTCTTGGGCAATTTGTGCATTGGTTTGATCTGTGGGTTTATCGCTACGCTTTGACAGCAAAATAATGTCGGGCTGTAAGGATAGAATCCCTTCTTGAGACATGCTTTTGTAGCCATCAAACTCGGCGATATTTTGTGCCCCAGACAGCTCGATAATAGTATCTGCGGCTGTGCCTTTACCGCCAACACGTGCACCGCGGCCTTCTTGTAACAGCATGAAGAGAATTTTGGGCTGAGAGCCCGCATCGCGCACTTGTTGTTTTTTACCCGCTAAGCTTTGCAGTTGTTGATGTAAATCTTGTTTTAATTTAACCGCATGTTCTTGGCGATTGAGTAAGTGACCTAAGGTATCCACATTGTTCATCAGTTGTGGTTCATCATTTGTTGCGGGTAATTGCACGACTTGGATATTCGCCTGTTTTAATACCTTTAGTGTGGTTTCAGGTCCCATCACATCTGAACCGACAACCAGCGTAGGGGAGAGGGCAATAATGCCTTCGGCGGAGAGCATTCTGTGATAACCAAGCTTAGCCACATGGCTCAAACTTTCAGGCACATAGCTGGTGGAGTCGATGGCAACTAGCTCATTGCCTGCGTCGAGGGCGAGCACGAGCTCTGTGACTCCTGTACCCGCACTCACGAGTCTTATCTCTGGCTCGGCACTCAGTTCAGCGCTAAAAACGCTTGAGGATAGTAAGGCCGTAAGTGCTGATGTGAAAAAAATAAATTTTTTCAATGCTTTATATGTGCGTCTATGTTGATAACGTTGAGCAATGGAACCTTTGTTTACTGGTATTTTAGTTGCTTGAAACAACATGGTTAAACTCCTAATACAACTTGTTCGCGACAGGCTTAGATGCCGTTTTTTGATGTCAGACTTTTGCTTTCTCGTTTAAATGGCTGGTTCGGATACGCTAATGCTCCATCAAAATTTGGGTCTGACTGATGGACTGCGTCTGCAACAGTGCAAGCAGTTGCATCAAAGGTTCCACTGGCGCGGCTTTGTCGGCGGCAATGACAACCGTCGCCTTCGGCATAGTCTGAAAATGTGCAGTAAATTCAGTGGTAAAAGTGGCTAAGTCATCAAACTCTTTGCCATCAATAGCCCAATAAGGCGCTGTTGCCATGATATTGATGGCAATTGTTTGTTTGTTGTCGATTGCCGTGATGGCCGAGCTTGGGCTTTGTGGCACATCTACCGGCAAACTTAATAATTGGCTATTTGCCGTCAGCAGTAAAAACACCAGCACGATAAAAATAATGTCGATTAACGCGGTTAAATCTAGGCTCGGAAGTTGCTCAGGCGAAGCAATGCCAGCCTGCGATAAGAATGGTTTATCTGCACTTATCATGTCTGTGGCTCAATTTGAGAATGGGGCTTGGATGCCAATTTTTGCTCGACGCTGGTTTTACTGACTCGGGTGAATGCATGGTAATGATTGGCATCAATTGAAATATCTTCGATACCCGCTAACCAGAGATTGAGTTGATTGAGCACATGCCCAGCGCGCAGGCATTGGCCTTGAGCCCAGATCCCAAAAAGATGGGCGGCGGTAATGGCGGGCACGGCGATCATGAGTCCGGCAGCTGTGGTGTTCATCGCAAGGCCCAGTCCAGCACTGAGTTGTGCTGGAGTGACGGGGCCTTGTGATTGCCCGAGTTGGGCAAACATTTCGATGAGTCCTAATACTGTGCCGAGCAGACCGAGCAGTGGACTAATGATGCCAATCACTTGTAAAACTTTGAGTCCGGCTTGCAAGTCGCGTTGTTGCTTATTGAGCCACAGACTGAGTAATTCTTCCCTTAGCACTTTTGGCTGGTGGACTTGTTTGAGTAACAAGGTCGCGCCACGGGCGAGTAAATCTTGCTGTGTGCTGGTTTGCACTAGCAGGGCGCTGACGTTTTCAGTGGTCGCCGCTGAGCTTGATTGACGCAATGCTTTTACCCAGGCCTGTTTTTGGGGCCAGATTGACAGCAGAGTTTGATGCAAAAACAAGGCGCTACGTTCAAGGCAGATCATCAAAGCTAAAAAAGCACATAACAACAAGGGCCAAGTCAGCACGCCGAGTTGAGTCTGTAGGGTTGAAAAATCAGTTACGGGCATTAAGCCTCTCCAATCTATTGAAAAATAAGTTTTATATGTAAGTTAGTAAAATAAAAATCAGGCTAGTTGTGCGGTGGCTAACACTCGACGAGCTAACTTCCCACGAGCTAACTTTTCAGTGGCAACATTGGGCCTGTTAGTTGAGCGCGAAGCGAATAGGCACTCTGACCTTATAATGACTCGCTAGCCTTTGCGCTGGCGCCGCAAATTGCCAGTTTTCAACTGCATCTAACGCGGCTTGATCTAACAGACTGAACCCTGAGCTTTTTACTAACGTCAGTGCCAGTTGCTCACCAAGTTCGTTAAACATCACTTCTATGGTTGCAGTGCCTTCTAGCCCTTTTTTACGCGCTATCTTTGGATAAGTCGGTTGCGGTGGTGCTGCAGCGAACAGCGGTTTTGCTAATTCCACTATGTTAGTTTGGGCACTGTCAGTTGTTACACTGGCTACATTTGGGGTCGCTTTTGCATCAACTTCGGCTGCGTTAGCGATTAAATCCATTTGTGCAGTTTTGGGTTCTGTTTGTTGTTCAACTTGTTCGAGTCGCTTATGTGCTAAAGCGCTTGGTTCTAAATCGTTCGTCGCTAAAGGAGCTGTATCCGGAAGATTGTTAGCAGTGGGTTTTGTTGCTGAAGATTTTTTTGCGAGTTGGCTGTCAATTCGTTGATCAGCTTTAGTTTTCGGGATAACCGCCTTATCGACAGATTCTGCTGTTGATACTTTTTGCACTGTACTGTTTTTTTGCACTGTACTGTTCACAGTTGCTACTTTGGTGTCTATTTGCTTGATGGGCTCTGCATTCGTGTTGCTTGCAGCGCTAGTCGCGGTAGAAAAATTAAGGGTGACAGTATTCGCGCTGGGAGTGAGTGATGCTTGATTTACGCTCGATGTTTGGGCGCTTGGCTGCATAGTCATAGCGGGTTGTGAGGCGATAACACCCGTCTGGATGGCAACCGTTAACGCGCCAAAGGCAAGATATCGTTTTGGTGTCACAGCAACCTCTTTTTCCAATGAAAGCCATTTTCCTAATTAAGATATCTCAATATAAACAAGATCGCAAATGATAATGATTTGCATTTGATCTATTTTGTTATCTCAGGTAGAGTGCCTGCAATAGCTCGAATGAGCGCTTAAAAAAGCAGCTAAACCGACAATTTATCCTACTTTATGGGGACTGATTACCTTGGGCTCGATCTGGAAGAGGCTCAATCTCAAAAGAGCCAAATCTGGAATGGATCATCTGGAACAGACTCAATCTCGAAAGGATTGGCGTCAGGAAAGAGAGTCTAGGCTCAGTATTAAATTGCACGGAAACACCTGAATATCACTTGAGGATGAAGAGATGAAAAAAAAGCCGTTAGTGATCGCCATGGCGATAGCACTGAGTGGTACGGCCCTAAGTTTTACGTTAGCGGCAGAGGAAAGTGTTAAGCCCGTTGTTCAACAGGATGCGAATAAAAAACTGGTCACGACTGAATTTGATGAAGTATTGGTGAGTGCAACACGCATCAGTGAAAAAGCCTCCGAAACCAGCCGTAGCGTGGCAGTGGTGGATGAAGAGCAACTTACGGTCGCCCAAGCATCATCAGTTGCTAATGCCCTTAAAAATGAAGCGAATATTACGTTGACCAATGGCCCAAGAGCGTCATCTCAAGGGGTTGAAATCCGTGGTTTAAGTGGCGATCGTGTGTTGCAAACAATTGACGGCGCAAGACAAAATACCAGCTCTGGTCACAGAGGGTCCTACTTTATGGACCCTGAGTTGCTCAAATCCATCGAAGTGCTGCGCGGCCCTGCCAGTAGCTTGTGGGGCAGTGGTGCCCTCGGTGGCGTCGTAGCGCAGAATACTAAGTCGGCACAAGATTTTTTAGCGCAAGATGAGACCTTTGGTGGCTATTTCAAACAAGGTTATGAGACCAATGGCTCCCGCACTAAAACCAGTGGTGCTATCTATGGTCAACAAGACAGCATCGATTGGTTACTCAATGGTTCCTATTACGATTCAAACAATATAAAAACCGGTAATGATGAAACTCTAAACAACAGTGCATCCCAAGGCAGCAGTGGTTTAGCTAAATTCGGTTGGCAAGCCGACGAGGCATCACGGTTAGAGTTATCTGCAAGAGCCAGCAAAAACAATGAATTAGTACCTAGTAATCCTTCTGCTGCTGTGAGTAGTTCAGTGCCTTTGGTGCGCCGCAAGACTGACGATCAAAACCTCACCCTAAACTATAGTCTCAATCCTGCTAATAACCCGTATCTGGATACTAAGATGCAAGTGTATTGGAACAGTACCGACTACGATGAAGACCGTATTACGAAAGGTCAGCAAGACAGTACTGAGTTCCGCACTGTGGGGATTAACCTTAATAACAGTTCGCGTTTAGGCAATACTCTGTTGACCTACGGGGTCGATGGTTTTCGCGATACCATAGAAACGACGCGTGATGATTCGGGCCAAGTGGGCCAGCGTCCAGAGAATATCGATGGCGAAACCACAGTATGGGGCGCTTTTACACGTGCGGATATCGAGCTGACTCAGACGTTAAATCTTGATGCGGGTCTGCGTTATGACAGCTTTAAAAATGACAGCCATAATCTCAACTTATCCTCAGATGACAATGAGTTATCACCATCGCTTGGCTTGGTGTGGCAGACTCAGCCTTGGTTGACCTTAAGTGCCCGTTACGATCAAGCCTTCCGCGCACCTACGGTAGAGGAAATGTTCTCCAGCGGCACCCATTATTGCATCCCGCCAATCCCCGGATTTTTACCCCAAGGTTTATGTAACACCTTCGCGGTGAATTCGGATCTAAAAGCAGAGACTGCGCGCAATAAAGAAATCAAAGCGGACTTACGTTTCAGTGAGTTAGCGGGTGATGATGAACTGGCGCTAACGTTTAACGTTTTCCGTAACGATGTGGACGATTTTATCGTGCAGCAAGTGTCTAATCCTTGGCGTGGCATTCCTGGATTCGAGCAAACGACCTCATGGAATAACGTTGAAGATGCACGTTTAACAGGTTTTGAAATTAGCGGTCGTTACCGTATTGGCCAAACTCGTTTAGCGATGAATTACGGCCAAACCCATGGCGAAGATCGTCAAACGGGCGATGATATAGAAAATATACCTGCCAATAAGTTCAATGTCGATTTATCCCAAGGCATTATGGAAGGCGACATGAAACTGGGCACTCGCGTCACTTATGTGGCGACGCAGTCGAATACGCCTGACGGCTTTAAAGTGGCGAAATACGACGATTACACCCTATGGGATGTGTATGTAGCGTGGGAGCCGACTATGGGCGCGATGGCGGGTGTGAGAGTGGATTTCGCAATCGAAAATATCGGCGATGAAAAGTACCAACAGGCGTGGCAAACCTTGTATCAACCGGGTCGTAATATGAAGTTGTCGGCGCGCTATATGTTCTAAGCCACTCAATAGTCACTACCGTTGGAGACAGTAAAATGAAGATGACACTCGATACCGAGCTCGATGTCGCGCCAGATTTAAGCTCTGAGCAACGTCAGCTAAGTGAGCAACAGGCGCAATTGCGGCAACGATTTGAACAACAAGCTGATTTAATGCCAGCCCAGCTCGCCAGTGAATTAGGCATTGCCGAGCTTGAAGTGGTTGCAGCGCTGCCGCCCGAACAAGTGGTGTTTGTTCCGTTAACTCAGCTCGATACATTACTGCAAGCCTTACCCAAATGGGGAAAGTTAACCACTATTGTGATGTTATCTGGCAGCGTATTTGAATTTAAAGGAGATTTCCCCGAGGGAAAATACGCCCACGGTTATTACAACCTCTACAGCAAGGGGGACGGTTTGCATGGTCATCTCAAATTAGATGCCATGAGTGGTATCGCTTTGATCAGCAGACCTTTTAGAGGCAGCGAGAGCCATTCGATTAACTTTTTCGGCAGTGAGGGTGAGGTGGTGTTCAAAGTGTATTTAGGCCGTGATAAACAAAGAGCACTGTTTCCTGAGCAAGTTCGCCAATTTAAAGCGCTCGCGACTGCCTTTGCCTCGGTGCAATCACACCTCTGAATTGCAGCATTAACAAAAGTATTAAGGAAAACAGCAAATGAAGCCTGAAATTACCGAACAAGAACAGCGTCTAAGAGACAAACTCTTACCCGAAATCGAAGCCTTTAAACAGCAGCGTGAGACCTTGCAACTGGCCACCATTGGTACAGATGGCCAGCCGAATGCGAGCTATGCGCCCTTCGCTCTGGCTGATGATGGTTTTTATATTTTGGTGAGTGACTTAGCCCGTCATGGTCATAATTTAAAGCACTCATCTAAGGTCTCTGTGATGTTAGTTGAAGACGAAACTGCGGCCAAATCGGTTTTTGCCCGCAAGCGTTTAACCTTCGATGCGATTGCCGAGGCAGTGCCTCGCGATACGCCCGCCTTCAGTAAAGGTGTTGGAGTGTTATCGGCACGTTTTGGCGAAATGTCCGATAACCTTGCGGCGTTAACCGATTTTAACTTATATAAGCTCGCGCCCCATCAGGGTCTTTACGTCAAAGGTTTTGGCCAAGCGTTTAGCCTGAGCGGCGCAGAGTTGTTAGATGTGGATTGGAAGCGCGATGGCCACCACGGCACGCCAAAAACGCCGGAAAACAAGCAAGTCGCTTAAGCCGCGTCAAGCTATTGTAATAAAACAAACCCGCACTCGCTGCGGGTTTGTTTTATGCTTTTCTTTTGAGTAAAACCACACAGCCCTTGAATTCCACTGCAAGAGGTAGCATCTCACTTATATGCTTTAAGTCATGCTGCGCGGTTAACGGCTGCAGATGATCCCATTCATGCTGATGTTATATTTGAATTGCCTTACCTACCTCAAGGATGCCACCCGTGACCGAGCCTACAGCTGAACTCGCCAAATCTTCCGAACCCATTAAAGCGGGGGCTGAGCCATTGCCCGAAAAGTTAATTCCAGTCACGTCTACAACAAGCGCTGATACATCAAAGGCTAAATGGACCTCGGCGCAGCAAAGATCGGTATTGCCTTGGATTATGGGTTTTCTTAAACCCTACAAACTGAAAGTTGTCGCGGCGATTATCTGCTTGATGATAGGGTCGCTCGCTTGGTTATCATTGGGCCAAGGTGTGCGCTTGATGGTCGATGAAGGCTTTGTAAGGGATAATGCGCAGCGGCTGAATGAAATCATACTGTTAGTGCTCGGAATTACCGCCGTCAGTGGCACAGCTGTGTTTTGCCGCTTCTACTTGATGACTTGGCTTGGCGAGCGGGTCAGCGCCGATATTCGTCTAACGGTTTACAATCAACTACTTAAACTCTCTCCCGCCTTTTACGCTAAGGTACGCACTGGTGAAGTGATCTCCCGTTTTACCGCCGATTCTACTTTGCTACAAACTGTGGTGGGTTCGAGTCTTTCCATGGCGCTGCGCTCTAGCGTAACTGTGCTTGGTGGTTTAGTCATGATGGGTATCACTAGCGTTAAGATGACATTGCTGGTGTTGTTGGCTGTGCCCTTAGTGTTAGGGCCGGTGATCTTTTTTGGTCGCAAAGTACGTGTGTTAGCACGGGAAAGCCAAGATAGGGTTGCTGATCTCGGCGCTTATGTTGATGAAACACTACATGAAATTCATACGGTACAAGCCTATGGGCATGAAGATAAAGACCGTAGCTTGTTCAATCGCCGCGTCGAAGATGTCATGTCTGCGGCCAGTGGCCGGATCCGTTACCGTGCCTTATTGATCTCAACCGTGATGTTTTTAAGTATCGCCGCAATTGCTATGGTGACTTGGGTCGGTGCCCACGATGTGATGGCGGGTAAGATGACGGGCGGTGAGTTATCTGCCTTTATGTTTTACGCTGTGATGGTCGCGGGCGCAGTAGCGACCATTAGCGAAGTGATAGGCGAGATCCAGCGGGCTTCTGGCGCCGCAGAACGTTTAATCGAACTGGCTGAAACACAAGTGGATATTCCCGTTGCAACTCATCCTGTGAGTTTACCCGCCAAGGTCAGTGGCGAGTTAATGATTGAAGGACTCAATTTTGCCTATCCAGAGCATGATGCCTTAGTGCTAAAACAGCTCAATATGGCTATTGCTGCGGGTGAGCGGGTCGCCTTAGTGGGGCCAAGTGGCGCGGGTAAAAGTACCTTGTTCCAGTTATTGCAACGCTTTTACGTGCCTAGTGCTGGCAGTATTCGACTGGAAGGTATTGATATTGCTAATCTTCTTCCGCAGGAGTTGCGGTCGCAGTTTGCTCTAGTGCCGCAGGACTCGGTGATTTTTGCGACTAGCGTACTTGAAAACGTGCGTTATGGTCGAGTCGATGCCACCGAGCAAGAAGTGATAGATGCCTGTATTGCGGCCCGTGCCCACGAGTTTATTAGCGAGTTTACTGAAGGTTATCAAACCTATTTAGGTGAGCGTGGTGTGCGGCTTTCTGGTGGACAAAAACAACGTATTGCCATTGCGCGGGCGATTTTAGCCGACAGACCGATATTGTTACTCGATGAAGCGACCAGCGCCTTAGATGCGGTGAGCGAGCAGAAAGTGAAGCAAGCGCTGGAAGTATTGATGGCGGGTAAAACGACTTTGATTATTGCTCACCGTCTATCGACAGTAATCAATGCCGATAGGATTTTTGTGTTTGATAAGGGCGAGATTGTCGCCTGCGGTCGCCACCAAGAGTTGATGCAATCTAATGCGTTATATCGTGAATTTGCCAGTTTGCAATTGTTAACCGAAGAGGCCAATGCCAGCGCCTTGAATGAGACCGTGTAGGTAAAATAAAACCCAGTTGCTAGCTTAACGCTTAAGCTAGCTCACTGGGTTAGCTTTGTCTTTAAATGCGTTTTTTAAGCTTTATCTTTTAGCTCGCGGCGCAGAATTTTACCTACGGTACTTTTAGGTAATTGCGCCATAAATTCAATGATTTTTGGCAATTTATAGGCGGTTAACTGCTCGCGGCAATAGGTTAGAATAGCCTCTTTAGCCTGTTGATGATCTTGGCTATCATCCTTAAGCACGATAAAGGCTTTAACCGCTTCGCCCGAGTGTTCATCTTTTACTCCCACCACGGCGCATTCGATCACACTTGGATGGCTCGCCAGCACGTTTTCCACCTCGTTGGGATAGACATTAAACCCTGAAACTATGATCATATCCTTTTTGCGATCCACAATTTGATGGAAACCTTCCGCTGTTGCTATGGCAATGTCACCGGTTTTAAAGAAACCTTCTGGAGTCATAGCGTTGGCAGTTTCTTGCGGATTATTCCAATACCCCCGCATGACTTGTGGGCCGCGTGCGGCTAATTCTCCCGCCGTACCTAAGGGCACTTCAATGTCGTTTTCATCTAAGAGTTTAACCTCAGTGCCAATCACAGGTTTACCAATAGTGCCTAGTTTTTGATAACCGGGTGCATTGAGTGAAATCACTGGCGAAGTTTCAGATAGCCCATAACCTTCGCTGATCATGTTGCCTGTGGTTTGTTGCCAAATATTCGCCGCGGCGGCCGTCAGTGCTGTGCCGCCCGAGATGGTGATTTTTAAATGGCTAAAATCGAGTGCTTTAAACTCGGGTTGATGGCATAGGGCGACAAACAGAGTATTGAGTCCTGCAAATCCAGTGAAGGGATATTTGGCGAGTGTCTTAATTAAGCCACTAATATCCCGTGGATTTGGAATTAATACCGAGCAGCCGCCACACTCGAAATACAGCACTAAGTTCACCATAAACGCATAAATATGGTAAATCGGTAGCGGTGCAACGAAGATATCTTCCCCTTCGGTGATCACGCTCGCGATGCGGGATTTTACCTGCGCCGCATTAGCGAGCATATTGCCGTGGGTCAACATGGCACCTTTAGATAATCCAGTGGTGCCGCCCGTATATTGCAACGCCGAGAGGTCGTCGAGATTTGAGATAAATCGGCTAAAGGGGAGTTCTGCCCCTTGTTTTAAAATTTGGCAAAACTCCACATTCTTCAGGCCTGTCTTAGGCTGTACGTGCGGATCGATCAAATCTAAAGGGTGGGTTGAAATGACGTATTCTATTTTGGTGCTGTCGATGACTTTGGCTAAGGTCGGTAATAGATCGGATAACACCACGATCGCTTTGGCACCAGAATCATTGAACTGATGGATGAGCTCACGCTCGGTATATAGGGGATTAGTGTTAACTAAGATAAGCCCAGCCCTGATTGCGCCGTAGGCCGCGATGACAAATTGGGTGATATTAGGCAATTGAATGGCGATGCGATCGCCCGGTTTGAGTGTGGTCTTATTTTGTAAATAGGCGGCAAAGTAACGAGAATCGCGTTCTATCTCGTTAAAACTGCTGGTTTTACCGAGACAGGCATAGGCGGGTTTATCACCGTAACGCAGGCTGGTTTTCTCGATCAGATCGACCAGTGATGAGTAGTTTAGTTTGAGTTGAGAGTCTTGATCGTATGCCATGCTGAACTACCTCAAAGATGATGTTTAGTTGTTATTATTTTGGAGTTAAACAGGTGTTTAGATTAGAGGGTGTTAGCACTAGAGGTCAATGCTTATCGCGAAAAACATCTTTATGCCAATAACGGTATCTTTATGTAACAAATAGTATTTTTACTCTAAAGCTGAGTGCTTAACTATAGCTTAGTTATCTTAGAAGCTTAGTTATCTAATGAACCACAAAACCTAAATAAGAGTTGAAGGAAAGATAATTTAAAATTTGTAACCGTTATGTTTCTAAGGATTGAGATTGAATGTGCTCAATTTGCTTTGTCTATGCGCCGTTTAACGGGGAAATTTTCAGCTTTGTAGGTTTTTAAGGTTTTATTCCGATGTATGAGACGTTAAAGATCAGGTTGTCATTTGGGGATGAATTTCTGCCTTTAACCGGCGCTTGAGTTGATTCCTCAAGCGCCGATTGGCTAGTTAATTTGATGATGACCAATGTTACGGTAACTCATATTAAGCGCTAAAAGCTTAGTGCTAAGGACTGAAGAATCCGGTTTCTTGGCTTACTTGTTGTGTTGGCTGTTTAACATCCGTCACCGAGAATTGGATAATTTTGCGCCCCGAGGGGATAGCATCCTTATCGGCTAATACAGTGACGGGATAGTCGACTTGTTCACCCGCTGCCAAGGTAATAATAGGATCGGCAATCAAGCTAAAGGGCATTTCACTGTCGACGGCGAGTTGATATTGCTTAGTATCTTGTGTCTTGTTGCGGATCTTCAGCTGATAGGTATTTTCAACTTTATTATCCGAGGTTTCACGGTACAAGCTTTGGCGATCACGGATCACGTTAAGCTGGATCTCGCTGCGGCTATTTAAGTCTAACCCTATGACGATAAACATGATAATGACCGCTGCACCGTAACCTAAGAAACGCGGCGAGCGCCAATAGGAGTAATTCACTCCCTTAAGATCATTTTCACTCATATAGCCGATAAGATTCTGCTTGTAATCGAACTTCAACATAGTCTCATTACAGGCATCGACACAGGCGCCGCAGTTGATGCACTCATATTGCAAGCCGTTACGAATATCTATCCCTGTCGGGCAAACTTCGACACACAAATTACAGTCAACACAGTCACCTAAAGTATGGTTATCTTGATTGTTCTCTTGTTTACGTTTGCGAGGGCCACGGGCTTCACCGCGCTGTGCATCATAGGTCACGGTTTTAGTGTTGGCATCGAACATCACAGCTTGGAAACGTGAATAGGGGCAGCAATGTAAGCACATTTGCTCGCGCATCCAGCCCGCATTGAGATAAGTACAAATGGCGAAAAACCACACCCAGCTTGTCACCCAGAAGCTGGCATTACCCGTCAAGATGTCCACATAAAGTTCGCGGGCGGGAATAAAATAACCGATAAAACCACAGCCAGTGAGCAGAGCTGTTAGACCCCAAAGTAAGTGCTTTGCACTTCTTTTACCGATTTTACTGCTAGTCCAAGGGGCTTTATCGAGCTGCTTACGTTTATTACTGCTGCCTTCGATGCGCGTTTCTATCCACACATAGATAAAGGTCCACGCCGTTTGTGGGCAAAGGTAACCGCACCAAACACGGCCCCAAAATACGGTAATGAAAAACAGACCGAAGGCGGCGGCGATAAAAATCCATGCCAGCAAGGTAAAGTCCTGTGGCCAGAGCGTGATACCAAAGAAAAAAAACTGTTGTTGGCTGATATCTAACAGTATTGCTTGGCGGCCATCAATAGAGATAAACGGCAGGGCGAAAAACATCACGATCAATAGGCTATTCATCATGGTTCGCAGGCGCTGAAAATCACCTTTTTGCTCACGGAAATGGATATTGCCAGAGGGGAGACGACTCTTTGCTGCGGTTTCAGTAGAGAGATTTTTAACCGGAATGTGTAGCTCCACTGAGGCAGGTTTCGCGCCCACACTCTTATTTACACTTGGAGAATTTGGGGTAACTTCGCTCTTTGGCATAAAGGGTCCTAACGGCTTAAATAAGATTCGCCTCCCTATAGCAAGCGCTAGGCCAAGTTTTAATTGGCTCAACATATTGATATTTATAATTATTTTGTGATTGGAACTAGATGGAGGACACGATATATCACACATTGGCGATATATCACGTTTTTAGTGTACTCGTTTTGAATTAGATTTCACTCGATTGACGCTGGATCCCCAGTTTTTTCATTCGCGATCTCAGTGTACTTGCGGGCACACCGAGGACATTTGCTGCGCCGAGTGGGCCGGATATGCGCCAGTTTAAGCGCTTAAGGGTTTGTTCTATATGCAGCGCTTCCGCTTCCGCTAAGGTTTGCCCTTGGGTTTGAGCTAAGGGATTATTGCTCGGCATAGCGTGGATCTGCAGAATATCTCCTTGGGATAGAATGGCTTCGCGTTCGAGGATATTTTGCAGTTCGCGCACATTGCCCGGCCAAGTATAAGCCATGAGTTTTTGTAGCCCTTTTTGGCTCACTCCACGGATTTTTTTACCTAGCTTACGATTCAAGTTGTGCAGAATATGGCTGACGAGTTCGGGAATATCTTCGATTCTTGCGCGCAGTGGTGGTACTTGAATAGGGAATACATTCAAACGGTAATAGAGATCCATCCTAAATAATCCCTGTTCGACTCGCTTGAGTAAATCGTGGTGACTGGCGGCGACTAAGCGAATATCCACTTGAATGGTTTCGCTGCCACCGAGACGTTCAAAGGATTGTTCTTGGATGACTCGCAGTAGTTTTGATTGGGCTTCTAAACTGAGTTCAGCGACTTCGTCGAGGAACAGTGTGCCTTGATGAGCAAGTTCGAAGCGACCTTTACGGCGGCTCGTGGCGCCAGTAAATGCCCCCTTCTCGTGACCAAAGAGTTCACTTTCTAGTAAAGATGCCGAAAACGCGGCACAGTTGACACTGATCATGGGTTTATCTTTGCGGCGACTGAGCTGATGTAAGTTACGGGCAACGAGTTCTTTTCCTGTGCCATTTTCACCACAAATGAGCACAGTACTGTCGGTATTGGCCACCATGTGCAATTGCTGGATCATATGGCGGATCACTGTACTAGCACCCGAAATATCCACATCACCCGTTTTATCTGCCAGCTCTGCCTGTAGATAATGATTTTCAGAGGCGAGTCGCTCCGAGAGCGCTTGTACTTGGGCTAGGGCTTGGCGTAATGACTGCTCTGTTTGTTTTTGAATACTAATGTCGCGAAATATCGCGACTACGCCAATCAGTTGATTGTCACGGTAAACAGGGGTGGAACTGTAATGAACGGGGAAGCTACTGCCATCTTTACGCCAAAATACATCGTGGGTAATTTCTCGGGTGATACCATCCTTTAAGGTGTTGTAAATTGGACAATCCTCTTGGGGATAATGACTGCCATCTGCATGGCTGTGATGATGGCAGTTATGGATGTTTTTACCGAGTAGCTCTTCATTCTTCCAACCTGTCATGCGTTCGGCTGCCGGATTGATAAACACCGCATTACCGCTTAAATCAAATCCATAAATACCTTCGCCGACAGCGTTGAGCAGTAACTGGTTTTCCGGTAAGAAATGCTTATCTATCGATTTTTCATTATTGACTGAAATCTTATTGGTCATCTGTCTTACTCTGGTTTTGGCGGTATTTTCTGAGTATACCTTAAGTCCTGTGACGCGATATATCGTGTTTTTGATTATGCCCTTTAAGCATTTTTTCTTTGGTAATTTTTCTGCTCACACTTTTTGCCGTTCGAGTACATTTTACTTGATGCCATCCTCTAAAAAATATTTTCATCTAAGAAATTGATATAAAAGATAAATGACTAATATTCATTCAAAAGTCTGATTTAATATTGGATATTGTTTAATTTATGTTATAAAAATGTTTTTGTAATGTGATTTTGCGTTGACCGTGGTAGCAAGGTTTAGGGAAGAGAATCGCACAAAGCAGGTCAGGTATTCTAAAAATAATAAGCAGTTGGGATGAATATGATGACCTCAAAGAAGCAGAAGTTTGGATTAAGTGCAGTGAGTTTGGCGATTACTCTAGCCTTGTCTGGTAGTTTAATCAGTCCGCAGGCAATAGCAGAAGAAGATGAGACGGCTGTTAAAAATGAGAACGTTGAAAAAATTGCAGTTGTAGGGTCCCGTGCTGCGCCACGCTCAATCGGCGATTCCCCCGTTCCTATTGATATTATTAGTAGTGACGACCTTAAAAAGAATGGTTCGACTGACATGATTGATATGTTAGTGACTTCGGTGCCATCGTTTAACTCACGCGCTCAACCCATTAGTGATGCAGCAACCTTAGTTCGTCCCGTTAATTTACGGGGTTTGCCATCAGACAGTACGCTAGTGCTAGTCAACGGTAAGCGTCGTCACCGTGCATCTGTGATTGCGTTCCAAGGTGGTGGTATTAACGATGGCGCTCAAGGTCCTGATATCTCAGTTATTCCTGGTTCTGCATTAAAGCAAGTTGAAGTGTTGCGCGACGGCGCTGCGGCGCAGTATGGGTCGGATGCGATTGCCGGAGTCATGAACTTTGTTTTAAAAGATAATTCCGAGGGTGGTTCCATCACTGTGACCCAAGGAGAATATTACGAGGGTGATGGTGCTACGACTACGGTTGAAGGTGATGTCGGTTTACCTGTGACTGAAAATGGCTTCGTCAATTTAAGCTTCCAGTATAAAAATGCTGACTCCACTAGCCGTAGTGTGCAGCGTCCTGATGCGGCTAACTTAGCCGAGCAGGGTAATACCGCGATCAATGACCCCGCTCAAGTGTGGGGTAATCCTGAGATTAATGATGACTATTCAGTGTTCATCAACTCAGGCTTAGACATTAATGCCAACATGCATGCTTATGCCTTTGGTAATCTGTCTTCCCGCGATGCTGTGGGGGGCTTCTACTATCGTTATCCACAAAATCGTAGCAACGTGTATTCCAATGATGGTGGCCAGAATTTACTTGTGGGTGCTGTAAATGGTGATCCATCAACATGTGGACTCGTACCTATCCCTAAAAATGCTGATGGAAGTGACGGCAACGTACTCGACACTGATGCATACAAGGCGATGATTGCCGACCCAAATTGCTTTGCTATGAACCAGATATTTCCAGGTGGCTATACGCCACAGTTCACTGGCACCATTGAAGATATGTCTTTCTTCGCAGGTGTAAAAGGCGATATCGGTGAATGGAATTATGATTTTAGTGCTGGTACTGGGGCGAACAAAGCCAGTTTTGGTCTTAAAAATTCGTTGAATCCATCACTGGGATTAGATACCCCGACGGATTTCGATACGGGAGCTTATGAGCAAGTTGAAACTACCGTTAACCTCGATTTCTCGCGCTTCATAACCTTAGGAGGCATTGAAGACATTAGTTTTGCTTCTGGTTTTGAATGGCGAAATGAGTCGTTTGAGATTTCTCAAGGTGATGAAGCCTCGTGGATTGCTGGCCCTTATGCTAGTCAAGGTTTCAACATTGGTGCGCATGGTTTTAAAGGCTTTGGCCCAGAGTCTGCGGGTAAAAACTCACGTCATAACATAGGTATTTATACTGATTTAGAAGCTTATTTAAGTGATGACTGGTTACTCGGTTTAGCACTGCGCTACGAAGACTTTTCAACCTTTGGTGATACGTTAAATTACAAATTGACGTTGCAGTATTCTGCAACGGATGAATTGTCGTTCCGCGCCTCACACAGCACCGGCTTTCGTGCACCAACCGTGGGCCAAGAAAACGTGGTGAATACCCAGACATCGATTATCGAAGGTGAACTGATCCAGACCTTTATTGCCCCCCCAACCGATCCGCTTGCGGCATTCTATGGCGGAGAAGTGCTAAAGCCTGAAGAGTCAATAAGCTATGCGTTAGGTGCTGTATATGAATACGAAAGCTTTTTCTTAACGGTCGATTATTACAACATTGGCGTAGAGGGCCGTATTGCGCAGTCGAGTAAGATTGATGTTGAAGCTAAAGACTATGATGCGCTGCGGGCTGCGGGCGTTGAGTTCCCTGAGTTGATCCAAGGCGTGAGTTATTACACCAACGACTTTGATACTACCACTCAAGGTATCGACATCGTCGCCTCCTATGATGCGGAAATCCTATCGGGTAATGCTAAATTCAGTCTTGCCTATGGTTGGACCGATACCAGCGTTGATAAGTTTGATCTTAAAACGACCGATGCGGGTAAAGTTCGTCGATTAGAAGATGGTATCCCAGCGCACCGTGCCACCTTAACTTGGGCACAGTCATGGGACAAGGTAACCCTGTCACTACGTGGTAACTATTTTGGTGAGTACTATGCGACTCACGCTGATGATACCTCTGACTGGGGCTCTGAAATGGCTGATGCTGCAGTGACCGTCGATCTTGAAATGAGCTATCAATTACTTGATGGCTTAACCCTGGCGGTGGGGGCTAATAATCTATTTGATCAAGAAGCGCAAAAGCTGAAAGAAGGGACCTTGGGTGAACTCGGTGGCGTTTATTATGAAAGTGGGCCATTCGATTACAACGGCGGTTTCTACTATGGTCGAGTGAATTACCGTTTTTAATGAGTAAGCCAATTTATAGAAGCGATTTCTAACCCACCTTTCAAGAAATTTGGCTTTTATAAATAGAAGTGAAGTAAGCAAAAAGGCTGCAATGCAGCCTTTTTTATTCGTATTTGACTCGTCCTAAATATGGTTTAGGGCTTAGTTACGATTCGTTTGCGCGGCAACTAAACCATTTAACACATCACTCATACTGAGTTTTGACGGCAAGAGAATCCCATTAGGGGCGCTTGGACCATAAATTTTATTGTAGGGCGTGCCGGGCACTCCTTCATGGCGCATATAGGTTTCAATCGTTTTATTCGCCTCACTCCAGTTACCTTGCATCAGGATGATATTGTCGGCCATCAAGGCATTTACAATTTGCTCCCTGTGGGTGACTTCCGCTTTATTCGTTTGGCAGATGGTGCACCAATCAGAGGTTATATCGACAAAGACGGTATAGCCTTGGGCGACCAGAGGCGCGATTTTCTCTGGGGCTAAGGTGTGCCATTGTAGTTTTTGATAGGCTTGGTAATCCTCGCTTTTGTGCACAAATCCAATAATAGCACTGAGTCCTAAGGCGAAAAATCCCAGCACAAAAATCACCGTCAGCGGTATGGTTTTACCTTTTTGTCTTTGCCAAAGCAGTAATAAGATCGCACCTATTAATAGGCAAAGAATAAAAATACTGATCAGCGTTATAGTGTTCATAAAATTTCCTGATTGAGAATCGCCTTTGTGATAATAGCGATGAAGACTTAGGTATTAAGGTTTGGCTATAAAGACTAGGTTAGCGCTAATCTTAGCGGTTAACGGCTTAAATCAGTGTGAATTTATGGGATTATCGCGTTTGGGGTTCTCTTAAATGACTGTTCATTTATTGAAAATGGATTTATTAGCGTTAACGCCTTGATGGCGCGATGCTAGAATGGCAAGCAAGTTTAAGGCCCTGCAGTGGGCTTTTTTATTCGGCGAAAGGTGTCATCAATGAGTTGGAGTACTTGGTTAGGTTTATTGGCTATTTGTTGTTTGGGGGCTATGTCGCCGGGCCCAAGTTTGACTATGGTAGTACGTCATACTTTAGGTGGTGGGCGGGGAAAGGGTATCGTTTGTGCTTGGGCACACTCGATAGGGATTGGGATCTATGCGCTGGTGACGTTACTGGGCTTAGCCGTAGTCCTTAAAAAGGCGCCCTTAGTCTTTAATGGCATTGCGATTCTCGGTGCCTTATACCTTGCTTGGATGGGAGTTCAAGCGCTGCGTTCCAATGGCGGTATGCAAGCTAAATTGGCTGCAGGGGAGGCGACAGATACCTTAACTGCAGCCCGTGATGGTATCGCTATTTCTTTATTCAACCCTAAGATAATGCTATTTTTTCTTGCGTTATTCAGCCAATTTGTGATGGTCGCTGATAGCATGACGGCTAAAGCATTAATTGTTTTTACACCGTTAGTGGTCGATGGTCTTTGGTACACCTTGATAGCCTTATTGCTATCCCACTCGAGTGTGTTGCCTAAGTTGAGAGAAAAGGCGGGGTTAATTGATAAGTTGTCCGGCGTAGTATTGATATTGCTGGCGATCCGTGTGGTGTACACGCTTTAGCGATCTATCTAAAATCATTGGTTTTAAATAACAAACACGCCATCAATCGATGGCGTGTTTGTTTATGGCTATGCATTTAAATCAAGGCGTGATTAGCCTTTAAACATTTGCACAGAATTATCAGCTTCTTCTGCCACACTTTCTTGGATAATGGGTGGATTGGCAATGTGGTCGTCTAAGTTGTCACTCAGCATTTCTTTGAATTCACTGCTAAACCATTCTAATGCGCTCTCTTTTTCTGCACCGAGATCCGCTGATTTAATCGCGGCTTCGAAGGCATTAAAACGTGCTGCGGCAAAACGGAGTGCTGTGCCAACTTTACCTACATCTGCTTCTTGTTGGCTTAGCTGATTGGCTAAGGCAATAAACTGATCGGCAAGTTCGTAAATGGTGGTGCTGCTCGTGTCGGTCATGGCGTTCACTCTAAAAAAGTAACAGATTAAAGTTCGATTCTAACTTAATTGGTGTAAGAAGGAATCGTCAGGCATTAACTATTGGGATCTGTGTCGGTAATGACGACTCCTGTATGGGAGTCATAATTAATCGACAGTTTATCGTTTGTTCGATACAAATAAGTGCACTGGCCAGGATCGGTATAACTGGCTTTATAGTCGGTTTCAGTCGCATCAATATTCAAGCGCGAGACACTCGGCTGGGTATTTTGAAATAATACTTCCCATACCGATATACAGTCTTCGACATTATCGAGTGCCGGAGAGGCCTCATTGCCATGGATATAGTGTTGTGCTGGCCAACCGAAGGCGTTGAAATCTATTTGTTCGGATTGTGCCGTACCAAATACGGGTAAATCCTCTTTTGGACCTGAGCCCACTTTTACAGCCCATACGGAACGTGCCAGATTGATGGCTGATTTAAAGCCTCCACCTGCCGCTTTAACTGTTGCAATTTGCGCATCTTGTTGCACATTGATAAATTTTGGCAGGGCCACAACGGCTAAAATACCGAGCACTATGATGACCACCACAAGTTCAATTAAGGTGAAACCCGTTTGATGTCTTTGAATTGATTTATCAGAATGTTGGATCATCATTACGTATCAGAGTGTGCGAGAATGGGCGCACTATATCACTTAATTTCGAATGTTTTAAATTGAAAGTCTTAACGTGAGACCTAGCAGGTTTAGTGGTATTACTTAGCGGCAGGTAAGGTTTGCAAACTTGCCATACCACTACAGGACTTTTAAGCTAACCTGACTATAGAATTGAGGAAGTAAAATAGTGACTCAGGCGACATGGCAAACATTTATCGATGAGCAAAGAGCTTTGCCTTATTTTCAGCAACTAAGCGCATTTGTTGATAATGAACGCAGGGCTGGGAAAGTGGTTTATCCCCCCGAAGTTGATGTTTTCAATGCTTTTAGTATGACGCCCCTTGAACAAGTCAGAGTGGTTTTGATTGGCCAAGATCCCTATCACGGCCCAGATCAAGCCCATGGTTTATGTTTTTCGGTTAAACGCGGGATAAAACCACCGCCATCTTTAGCCAATATGTACAAAGAATTAGCGACGGATATTGAAGGTTTTGTTGTGCCATCCCATGGTGATTTATCTGCATGGGCGGAGCAGGGGATACTGATGCTCAATACTGTGCTGACAGTTGAGCAAGGCAAGGCGCATTCCCATGCCAAAGCCGGGTGGGAAGTCTTTACGACTGCGGTGCTGGAATTATTAAATCGGCAGACTCAGCCGATTATTTTCGTGCTTTGGGGCAGTCATGCCATTAAAAAGGGTCAAGTCGTTAACGCACCGCAACATCAAGTGCTCACAGGACCACATCCTTCACCTTTATCGGCTTATCGCGGTTTTTTTGGTTGTGGGCATTTCTCTCAAGTGAATCAATTATTGCTTGAGCGGGGCGAAACGCCGATCCTTTGGCAGGTTTGATTTTAGGATTGCGGTTAAAGCAATAAAAAAGGTCTTACTGAGTAAGACCTTTATTTTTTGGGGCGAAACTACATTAGTTAGCAATCAGTGGTTTCTGTCGACCGAAATCTTAGCTAGCGTTACTAAGGCTTGCTTATAGTCGCTATCGGGTAAAGCAGATAATGCCGCGATGGCTTTCTCTGATTCTTCAATTGCTTTTTGTTGGGTGTAGTTTAACGCGCCGCAATGGTGCAGTGCTGCTACGATTTTATCTATGGCCTGAGTACCATCACCTTGCTCAATTGCTTGACGTATGAGCTGTTTCTCTTCGTCTGTGCCATGTGCAATGGCATAGATGAGTGGCAGAGTCGGTTTACCTTCGGCAAGGTCATCACCGATATTCTTACCTAGCTCGTCACTGTCGGCGGTATAGTCGAGTAAGTCGTCGGTAAGCTGAAAGGCGGTGCCGAGATACTTACCATAGTTGCCTAAGGCGGTTTCTTGCTCGGGCGTTGCACCTGCTAGCACGCCCGCGAGTAGCGTAGCGGCTTCAAATAACTTGGCTGTTTTGCAATAAATGACCCGCATATAGCTTTCTTCAGTGGTGTCTGGGTCATTGCAATTCATCAGCTGTAAGACTTCCCCCTCGGCCAACACGTTAGTCGTATCAGCTAACACTCTGAGCACTTTCATGTTGTCAAGTTCGGTCATCATCTGGAATGAGCGGGTATAAAGGAAATCCCCGACTAGCACACTGGCACTATTGCCAAACAGTGCATTGGCGGTTTCTCGTCCGCGGCGTAACGTCGATTCATCAACTACATCATCGTGGAGCAATGAGGCTGTATGGATAAACTCAATAATCGCCGCTAGCTTAAGATGTGCTTCGCCTTCGTAGCTCACTGCACGTGCGGCTAAAACCGACAGCAGAGGACGAAGACGTTTACCACCACCATTAATAATGTAAAAACCTAATTGATTAATTAGGGCGACATCTGATTCAAGCTGTTTATATATCAGCTGATTGACTGCTTGCATATCAGTGTCAGCCAGTTGACGAATAGCGTTTAAATCCATAATAGACTCTGGTTGTGGGGTCATTACGTACCCGGCCCCTGTTTAGGCTCACGTGTTATAATGAAATGAATTTTACCTAAAATTCTGACATATGACAGCACTAGCTCAACTAATGTGAGAGTTAATCCGGTCTTTTTTTATTCTTTCCTAATTAGGGCTTGCCAGAGTTAGATTCTTCGCGTAAACTCCGCGCCCATTGTCAATAAAGTTTTTGTAGCACCCTGCCTCATCCAAGAATGAGCCCGCGTGTTAGGAATTGGAGTAAAATAGCTATGTACGCTGTTTTTCAAAGTGGTGGTAAACAACACCGTGTAGCTGAAGGCCACACAGTACGTTTAGAAAAGTTAGAAGTTGCAACTGGCGAAACTATCGAGTTCGATCAAGTTCTTTTGATCGCTGATGGCGAAACAGTGCATGTTGGTGCTCCTTTAGTAGCTGGCGGTAAAGTCGTTGCTGAAGTTGTAAGTCACGGTCGTGGCGATAAAGTTACTATCGTTAAGTTCCGTCGTCGTAAGCACCACGACAAGAAAATGGGCCACCGTCAGTGGTTCACTGAAGTTAAAATTACTGCTATCAACGCATAATAGGAGTCTAACTCATGGCACATAAAAAAGCTGGCGGTTCTACTCGTAACGGCCGCGATTCAGAAAGTAAACGTCTAGGTGTTAAGCGCTTTGGCGGTGAATCAGTTCTAGCTGGTAACATTATTGTTCGTCAACGTGGTACTAAATTCCACGCTGGTGTAAACGTAGGTATTGGTCGTGACCATACTCTGTTTGCTCTGACTGACGGTAAAGTTAAATTCGAAGTTAAAGGCGCTAATAACCGTAAGTTTATTAGCATCGAAGCTTAACTTTCGAACCTAGCTTATACTGTTAAAGCCCCGCCATTGGTGGGGCTTTCTGTTTTTTGTGCTTCTATTTACGCCGTGTAGATGCTTGAGTTGGTAAATGATTACCAAGAATGAGCATTGACAGGTAAGATTGGGAGCAAAGTATCTCGAGTTTTTTGGCGACCAATGAAGTTAGACGGTATAATTGCTTCATTCAGTGGTGCCAGGAGTAAGTATGAAGTTTGTCGATGAGGCAGTAATTAGGGTCGAAGCAGGCGACGGCGGTAGCGGTTGCGTTAGCTTTAGGCGCGAAAAGTATGTACCTGATGGTGGTCCTGATGGTGGTGATGGTGGTGATGGTGGCAGTGTTTTTCTGCAGGCTGACGAAAACTTCAACACTTTGATCGAGTTCCGTTTTGAACGTTTTCACATGGCTGAACGTGGCGAAAATGGTCGTGGCCGTGATTGTACTGGTCATAGCGGTAAAGATTTGATCTTAAAAGTTCCTGTTGGTACTCGCGCGGTCGATCATGATACTGAAGAAGTCCTTGGGGATTTAACAACCCACGGTCAAAAGCTATTGGTTGCCAAAGGTGGTTTCCATGGTTTAGGTAACACCCGTTTTAAGAGCAGTACTAACCGTGCCCCACGTCAAAAGACGTTAGGGACACCCGGTGAAGTTCGTAGCCTTAAATTAGAGTTGTTACTGCTGGCTGACGTTGGTTTGCTTGGCATGCCTAACGCGGGTAAGTCGACATTCATTCGTGCGGTTTCCCGTGCAACGCCGAAAGTGGCTGATTATCCGTTTACAACACTGGTGCCTAACTTAGGTGTGGTTAATCCACGTCCTGGTCAAAGCTTTGTGATTGCGGACATTCCTGGTCTCATCGAAGGCGCTGCCGATGGTGCGGGTTTAGGTATTCGCTTCTTAAAGCATCTTGAGCGTTGTCGTATTCTGCTGCACATCATAGATATTGAGCCGATTGACGGAACCGATCCGGTTGAGTCTGCGCGCGCTATCGTAGGTGAGCTTGAGAAATACTCTCCAAAGTTGGCGAGTAAGCCACGTTGGTTAGTCTTTAACAAAACCGATCTGCTGCTTGAAGAGGAGCTGCAAGAGAAGGTTGATCGTATCGTTAAAGAAATGGGTTGGGAAGGCGATGTTTATACTATCTCCGCCTATAACCGCGACGGTACCAGTGAGTTGGCATTAAAACTCCTCGATTACATTGCGAGTCTTCCACCAGAAGACAATGAAGTCGACCCAGATAGTGAAGTTGAGTTCAAGTGGGATAATTATCATCAAGCAAACCTTGATTCATTGAATGAAGACTATGTTGATGAAGATGATGACGATGACTTTGATGATGACGACTACGACGTAGAAGTTATTTACCAAAGATAATAGTAATCTTTGAGTTTTGAGAGTTCTGTGTACGCTGATACTCAAAATGATATTACTCGGCAAGTTGTGCGTGCTGCACAATTGCTACTGGCCTACGGCGCGGAATCTGATTTAGTTGAAGAAATCAGCCAGCGTCTAGGTCAGGCTTTAGGTCTTGCCAGCGTAGAACTCTCTATTTCCTCTAATTCCCTCGTGTTAACCAGTTTGGTTCATGGTCGCTGTATCACAACTACTCGTCGTATTCGTGAGCATGGCATTAACATGACAGTCGTCTGTGAATTACAACGTATCTGTTTACTCGCTGAAAAGGGGTTGTATGGCCCAAATGAAGTGCGTAAACGCTTGGCGCGGATTGAACCTAAAACCTATCCTCCTAGCTTAGTGGTATTCATGATTGGCCTGTCGTGCGCTAGCTTCTGTCATTTATTTAATGGCGATTTCACTGCATGCGTGATTACTTTTTTTGCCGCGGCAGTGGGTATGTCGGTACGTTTAGCAATTGCTAAGCGGCATTTTAATTTATTAGTCAATTTTGCCATCACAGCTTTCGTCACCAGTATGCTGGCTCAAACGGGTTATTTGTTTGAATTAAGTGAAACTCCTAAGGCTGCTATGGCCGCGAGTGTGCTGATGTTAGTGCCGGGTTTTCCGATGATTAATGCGATTTCCGACATGGTAAAAGGGCACATGAATGTCGGTATATCCCGCTGGGGTCATGCAACTTTGCTGACCGTTTCTTCAGTGATAGGGATTACAATTGCGATGCAGATCGGCGGAATTTTCCTATGATGGAATTATTGATAGCTCTTTTGCACGATGCTTTTTTCTCAGCAATTCCCGCCGTGGGATTTGCTATGGTGTTTAATGTTCCTAAACGATTTCTTCCCTATTGCGCCTTAGCGGGAGCCATTGGTCATAGCTCGCGTACCTTAATGCTACAGTTTGGTTTACCGATTGAGTGGGCCACCTTTGCCGCAGCTGCAATCGTCGGGATTATTACGATAGGGTTTGGAAAGCGCCACTTAGCGCCACCTTTAATGTATGCTGTCGCCGCAATTATTCCTATGATCCCAGGCACTTATGCATTCAATACTGTGATTGCCTTAGTGCAATTGACCGCTCAATCTCAAGTCAGTCCTGAACTGACGGGGCAAGTGATTAGTAATGGCCTCAAAACTGTCTTTATTCTAGGGGCGTTAGCCGTGGGTTTGGCCATGCCGAGTTTGCTGTATTTCAGGACCCGCCCCGTCATTCAATAATTCTATTTCCATAAAACAGGAGTGAGCATGCGCATTGCTATGATAGCCGCGATGGCAAACAATCGAGTCATCGGAAAAGATAATAAAATGCCATGGCATCTTCCAGAAGATCTACGTCACTTTAAAGCGATGACCCTAGGCAAGCCTGTTGTGATGGGACGTAAGACCTTTGAGTCAATCGGTAGGCCCCTTCCTGGTCGACATAACATAGTGATTTCACGCCAAACGGATCTTGTGATTGAGGGCGTGACCTGTGTGACCTCGTTTGATGCAGCCAAACAAGCTGCTGGTGAGTGTGAAGAGTTAGTGGTTATAGGTGGTGGCCAGCTTTATGCCGAGTTATTGCCCTGCGCCGATATCTTATATTTGACGCAAATCAATCTTGAGGTGGAAGGCGATACATTTTTCCCCCACTGGGACGATGGGACTTGGAAGGAAACTGAATCTTTGGCGAGTATAAATGCGGCTGGTTTGGAATATCGCTTTATCAATTTGGTAAAAAAATGTTAAATTGCAACTTCTGTTGTGTACCCTGTGTGTATGGGGCGTCAGTTTTTCTAACGTATTGCATCATATCGGACATTTAGTTTTCACGGAAAGAGATAGCCTATTTCGTTATCCTAGATTTCGAACGAGAGCTAAAGCCAAGAGGTCAATATCATTTAGACAATAGATGCAGCCCATACAGAATTGATAATAAAACTATAAGAAAGTATTAAGGAGTATCGGATGCGTCTTATGCCTGTGGCCTTGGCTGCGTTAATTGGATTTAGTTCTATTGCTGTACCAACCTCTGCTGTTGCGGGGGAAGATCCACTCGTAGCGAGTCTTTGTGATTATGTAAAAGCTAACGACAAAAACCGCTTACGTAAAAAGTTAAAAGAAAGCCGCGTTAAGTTACGTCAGATTTACAGTGGTATCAGTTGCGATGGTGCAAGTCTATTGCGCACCGCTTACGGTGCGAGTGCGAACGATACCGGTGAGTTTGTGGCTAAGCGTTTGTCGGCGACTGAATTGAGTGTCGCTGAAGCTGATGGGATGACTATCCAAGCTTGGGCTGAAGCAAACGGTCATGGTGCTAGCCCAATTACCGCTGCAGTGAAAGAGCGTCTTGGCGCTGCTGCTGGCGGTGAAGAAGAGTAATGCGGATTTGAACTTAGCGGCACTTTAGCTCTATTTGCTGCTACGTTATATTAAGCGTCTAATATCAAGTATCTAGCATTAAGCTAGATAAAAATGCCAAACTTAAGTTTGGCATTTTTTATGGCCTTAATTTGTGCAAAGGCCGGACAGTTCGAGTCGTCAGTAAGATAGGCAAGTGAATTCGTCTCAAAAGAAAGGGCCGCTAAGCGACCCTAGGTTTTAGTGGTGATAAACATTAGACTCTAAATTCACCGACCGAAGCTTGGAGTTCTTCGGCTAATTTGGCGACTTGATGGCTAGACTGAGCCGTTTGATCTGCACCGATAGCGGTTTCTTCTGAAATTGCTGCAATATGCTCTAGTTTTTCAGAAACTTGCTGGCTTACTAAATTCTGTTCCTGCGCAGCATGGGCGATATGGGTGCCAGAATCATAGGCCTTATGCACAGATTGGCTAATGGTCTCGAGGGCAATGTTGGCTTGCTCCGTTTTTTCAACACAGGCGTTGGCTTGAGTACGCCCCATATCCATGGCGGCAACGGCTTGCTCTGCACCTTGCTGCAACACTTCGATCATCTGTTGGATCTCTCGGGTCGACACTTGAGTGCGTGAGGCTAAACTACGCACTTCATCGGCAACTACCGCAAAACCACGACCTTGTTCACCCGCACGGGCGGCTTCAATAGCGGCGTTAAGGGCGAGTAGGTTAGTCTGTTCTGCAATACCACGGATCACATCCAAAATTGAGCCAATAGAGGCGCTGTCCGACTGCACTTTATTAATCACAACACCCGCTTTGGCCACTTCATCGGCTAAAGCCAAAATAGTCAGTTTGTTCTCTTGCGCAATGGCACGCATATGCTGAGTTTCTTGATCAGCCTGTTTGATTTGCTCAAGGGCTTGATTGGCACTTAAAGACACCTGCTGAGCACTAGAGCTAAGTTCAGTTGTTGCAGTAGCCACTTGGTCAACTTGGCTTTTTTGTTCTTGTATGCCTGAGGTGGTTTGCGCTGTAATTGCCGATGTTTGTTCGGCTGCCGCGGCAAGTTGATTTGACCTATCTAGAATACCTATGATTAAACTGCGTAAGCTATCGACGAGACGATTACAGTTTTTTGCTAGTTCGGCAAATTCATCGTGTCCAGAGTCATCTAGCTTATGGGTAAGGTTGCCTGAGGCTAAGACGTTCAGGGCATTGTTCACTTGGCTGAGTGAGCGTTTTAGTGGATTCACCACAGCAAAACTCACAATTACAGCGACAACGATTGCTATTAACACGACAATCATGGTTTGTATGCTGGCAGAATCAATCTTGGCTATGGTGTCATTGCTCATGTTCGCGGCAACAAGTTCGATGTTATCGCTGACATCATTCATGTTGGAATTGATGACTTTCACATCATTTTCGATAATGCCTAGTTTTATCACAGCTTCTTTGGAGTGGGAGAGCTGACTCGATTTTAGCAGCAACATAGATTGCGGACCGGTGACGAGCGCTAATACTTTTTCGATATCTTTAGTGACCGAGCTTAAGGTATCCGCTTCGACAATACCTTGACCGTGACGATTCACATATTCAAGTTTGTTCTTGGTTTCGCTGATAATGTAGTCAAGTTCCTTTGAGATCAGTTCGTGCTTACTGTCTTCGTCATTCGTTACTAAATCTGCAATAGTGGTGATGATATTTCCGAGACTAGTATCAATAGCGCTGGCTGATGCAGCAAGACTCTGCTCATCGGGATTCTGACTGCTTTCTAAATCAACAATATCGAGCAGTTCTGATGAGGCATCATCGGCGGCATTTTCGAGCTTTTTCTTTAGTTCAACTAGTTGTTCTTGCTTGCTCAATGAGGCCTCACGTTCGGCGATCATGGCAATACTATCTCGCTCAAAGGTGGCAAAGCTGCCGCTTAATAGGGCAATTAAAGAAGATAGATTCTGCTGGCTCTTGACTAACTGAGTGAGGGTGGCAATTTCGTTTTTGAACTGAGTCCCATGGTCTTCGAACACTTTACGAATATTCGGGATATTTGCTGATCTAGGGGTGTTATAGGCAATGAGGATTTGTCTTTGTTGCTCACTCAATGCTTCACTAAGGTGGTTTGTCGATTTCAGCGCGGGCAAGCTTAATTCTTGCATCATAGCAGAGCTGGCTTTTAGGCTATTGTTGGTTAAATAAGATGTAAATCCTAGCAACACGAGTAAAAGTGTGACAATACCAAATCCGCCAATCACTCTGGTGGCTACATTAAATTTCATAGGATACTCCGATTTTTATTATATTTTTCCAAATGAAAACAGGGTGATATTCAGGGTTAGGCGGTTCAGTCTGTTATCGACTTTAAGCTGTTTTAGTTTAACTCTTTTTTAACTTTTTTTGCGTAATTTTTTGGTCTTTTTCAAGATGCCATAAGGTTAAGTGTTCACCCCAGCAACAGCCTGTATCTAAAGCCTTTAATTTAGTATCGTTGACTTTGCCCATCAGCGCAGCCCAATGGCCAAATACTAAGGTATGACTCTGACGCAGTGGCGAAGCAAACTCAAACCAAGGTTTGAGTTGTGGATTAGTACAGTTTTCAGGAGGTTGTTTGCAATCAAAATCAAGTCGGCCATCGACATAAAGATAGCGCATGCGTGTTAATGCATTGATGCAATAACGTAAGCGCTCTATGCCTATTGCACTTGGATCCCATTGCTCGGCGGTATCTGAATACATTTGGCTTATTAATGTCTCAAGATAATCATCGTGCTTGAGCGCGCGACTGACGAGTGCGGATTCTTCTCTTAATACCTCCAGCGACCACTGAGGTGGTACACCCGCATGACTCATAATGAGTTGGTGTTCAGGTAATTCACGCATAAGAGGTTGTTGTCTCAGCCAGTCAATTGAGGCTGAGATATCGGGGGATTCTAGAATTTCAGTGAGATTATCGCTGGGTTTAGCGCGCTTGAGCTTACCGTGTAATGCCATTAGATGGAGATCGTGGTTACCTAAAACCGTTTTAGCGGAATCACCTAAGGAGCGAAAAAAACGTAGGGTAGCTAAGGAGTCAGGTCCGCGTGCAACAAGATCACCTACAGCCCAGAGTTCATCGCGGGAAGGATTAAAATCGACCTTAGCTAGTAATTTTTGTAACTCAGCGAAACAGCCTTGAATATCACCAACAAAATAATGCGCCACAGTACCCCTTTCCTAACGATATTAATGTAGTAAGCCTGGGGTCGCTAAACGGAAGGGACGGATTGTCGCCTGAAAACGCTCACCCGATTCGCTGACCATACCATAAGTGCCGTGCATTATGCCAAGTGGCGTATCGAGCACAGTACCACTGGTGTATTGATAGGCAGTATTCGGCGCAATGGTTGGCGTTTCACCGACAACACCGGCACCTTGGACTTCACTGGTGTTGCCATTGGCATCAGTGATTATCCAGTGACGAGTTTCAAGTTTAGCCGCTTGCTCACCTAAATTGATGATAGTGATGGTGTAACTGAAGAGGTACTTTTCATCCTCGGGCGAGGACTGCTGCTCTATATACTCAGTTTTGACTTCGACCCGAATGGAGGTGTCCAATGCGCTCATTCTTGTTCCTAGGCTCTGGTATAAGGGCACCTAAGTGCCCAGACATATTTATGCTTTCTTATCGCAAACCATGTTAGCCATAGCAACATACTGCTGCACGCTAATCTGTTCTGGGCGTTGACTTGAGTCAATCCCTAACTGCTCGAACTCATCGTCAGATAACATGTGCTTTAAGTTATTACGCAGAGTCTTACGACGCATGTTGAATGCGGTAGTACAAAGGTGGCGCAGTACGGTCACATCTTTACAAGGGAACGGCTTTACGGCGTATGGCAATAAGCGTACGACTGCTGAGTCCACTTTAGGCGCAGGGGTAAAGCTGTGGGGCGGTACTTCGAGAACCGGAACCACTTGGCAGAAGTATTGTGCCATGACCGTTAAACGGCCATAGGCTTTACAGCCAGGGCTTGCCGATAGACGCAGGACTACTTCTTTTTGTAGCATAAAGTGCATGGTTTCAATCTGTTCGGCAAATTCGAACAGGTGGAACATCAGTGGCGTTGAAATATTGTAAGGTAAGTTACCGAATACTTTCATTTTTTTGCCAGGCACACTCAGTTGGCCAAAATCAAACTGCAGTGCATCACCTTGGTGAATAGTCAGTTTATTTTTAAGGACTGGGTGTTGATGTAAGCGTTCAACCAGATCGCGGTCGAGTTCGACGACAGTCAGATTATCCACAGCATCGGCTACAGGTTCAGTTAAGGCACCAAGGCCAGGGCCGATTTCGACCATCACATGGTGATTATCGGGTGCAATTGCACCCACAATGCGGTCAATCACATTGCCGTCGGTAAGGAAGTTTTGTCCGAAACGCTTTCTGGCCGTGTGGCCTAAATGTACTTTGTTGCTCATTAATAATGTAATCGTTTAGTTCTTTGAGGATAACTCAATGGCTTTATTCAGAGCACAGACAAAACTGCCAATATCGGCCTTGCCTGTACCCGCGAGATCGAGCGCCGTACCGTGGTCAACCGAGGTACGAATATAAGGTAAACCTAAGGTGATGTTTACCGATTTGCCAAATCCTTGTGACTTGAGAACGGGAAGTCCTTGGTCATGGTACATGGCCAAGACGACATCGGCGTCCTGTAAATATTTAGGTTGGAACAGAGTATCGGCCGGTAATGGGCCGACAATATTCATCTGGAACTCTTCTCTCAACTCGTTGAGTGCAGGAATAATCACGTCGATTTCTTCACGCCCTAAATGGCCGTCTTCACCTGCGTGTGGATTGAGACCACAGACATAAATTTTCGGTGAAACTATGCCAAATTTGCTGATGAGATCGGCATGTAGAATCTTGATAATATGCTGTAAGCGTTGGCGTGTTATGGCTTTTGCAACATAGGCCAGAGGAATATGGGTGGTCACGAGTGCCACTTGCAAACCCGGCGTTGCCAGCATCATCACTACATCGGGGCAATTTGCTTGATGGGCAAAAAACTCAGTATGGCCACTAAAGGAAATACCTGCTTGATTGATAATGCCTTTATGCACTGGGCCTGTCACGACAGCATCAAACTCGCCGCTCATGTTTTTTTCGCCCGCATAACGCAAGGTTTCAACTACATAAGTGCTGTTTTGCTCATCGAGCTGACCACAAATCGATTCGCTCACTAACTTAAAGGGCGCTATGGTTAATGTGCCCGCTTCTTGCGGTTTAGGAGCTTGATTTGGCTGGTAAGGGCGGAAAGTCACTTGCAAACCGAGTCGTTTCGCACGGCTCGCAAGTAATTCTGGATCCGCACAAACGACTAACTCAGCAGGCCAAGCCTGCTGAGCGAGTTGTACGACTAAATCGGGGCCAATACCTGCGGGTTCGCCTGGGGTAACGGCAATACGTTTAGTGCTCAATTAGAATTAACCTCGATTGGTCTCTGGCTGGAAGATTTCAATGTATGCGTCTGAACGCATTTCGTCTAGCCAGTTTTGCAGTTCTTCGTTAAATTTGCGACGGAAGATCAACTGGTGCGCACGGTTGCTATTGAACTGATCCGTGGCGTCGGTTTTTCTGCGTTCTCCTAATTGAGTGATATGCCAACCGTGAGTCGTACGGAATGGCTCACTAATTTGGTCGTTTTTCAAACTATTGAGCGTTTGAGCAAACTCAGGTACGTAAATGCTTGGTTCTGCCCAACCTAATTCACCACCTTTTGTGGCCGAACCAGGGTCTTCTGAGTACTGACGCGCTAGGTCTTCAAACTTAGCTTCACCTGAGCGGATTTGTTTCAGGAATTGCTCAAGCATGGCTTTAGCGCGGTCTTCTGACAGGATCGGCGATGGCTTGAGCAAAATGTGGCGCGCTCTAACTTCTTCGATTTCTTTGGTTTGTAGGCCGCGAGCATCCATGATCTTAATAATATGGAAACCTGCACCACTCTTAATCGGGCCGATAATGTCACCCATTTTCGCACCGTTGATCACTTCGGCGAACAGAGTTGGCATTTCGTTGATGTTCATATAATCCCAAATACCACCTTCGAGTGCTTTAGGACCTGAAGAAGAAGCGATAGCAGTACGACGGAAATCCTCACCACTCTTCAAACGTTCTAATACGATATTGGCGCGTTTGCTTGATGCTTCGAGTTGCTCACTGGTGGGGTTATTAGGCACGTCAATCAGGATATGGCCAATTTGGTATTCCACATCTTTCATCCCTTGTTCTTGGATGAGTTTGACTAGGCTAGTAATTTCCTGTGGTGATACTTGAATACGGCGTTGTACTTGAATACGTTGAATTTCACCTAGAGTGATTTCTTCGCGCAATTGTTCGCGGTATTGGCTGAAACTTAACCCTTCGCTTTCAATTTTTTGTTGCATCTGCGCGACAGACATTTTTTGTTCGCGCGCGATGTTTTCAATCGCTTGGTCTAGTTGTAAGTCACCAATATTCAGCCCTATACGACTGGCCATTTGCAATTGTAGGCGAGTTAAGATTAAACGCTCAATCACCTGAGTGCGCAGGGCACTGTCAGAAGGTAACGATTGGTTTGCTGCTTTGGCATTCGCTTTAACAGTGTCAATCATGTTAGTGATTTCACTTTCGAGCACTATGCCGTCGTTAATTTGGACTGCAACGCGGTCTAGCGGCTGGGGTGCGGCCAATGTAGGTTGGCTGATCGCGAGTGCAAATAAAGCAAAAATCAGATGTTTACTGGGTTTCATCCACAAAATCCTTGGCACGTTCTAAGGTCAGGTTCGACGGCTTAATTGAAATAACTTTACCATTTATATCGAAATTACAGTGAGTTGCCCTAATGTAATTTTTTGGCGACGCATTTGAGTGCAAGGTTAGACCTTAAGAACCGTTTTTATTCGCTTTAGCAAAAGGTGAACGGTAAAGCACTCATTAATCTGTTTGGACTCTGAGTCCTTGTTGAGGTTCAGCAATCTATCACAATTCTTTGCTAATTCCTCAGATAAAGCGGTTTTCTGTAGTTAAACAGGCCGTCATTGAGCATATCGGATACGCCTAATGGGCCAGAACCACCGAGTCCCTTAATGATTAAGTTCAGGTAGACACCACTATCAAACTGCTCACGAGGATCAATTGTGGCAGAACCTATGTTGTCGTCATAGTTGGTTTTAATGCGGTAATGATAACTAAGTCTTACTGCGTAACAGCATGATTCGTACTGGATACCTGTGTAAGTTTCAATACTGCGGCTTTCGTTAAGGTCATAATACCAATTACCAACAAAGTAGAGGTCGTCACTGATTGGCCAAGCGCCACGAACGCCCGCTTGGGAGATGTTCACTGTATCATTGGTATTTGAGTTCAATAAATCTGGGACATAGCGATAGCTAAATTGCAGCAATTTATTCGCTTCAGGTCTGAAATCTAAGGTGACTTCGGATTTTTTATTGTCACTGGTGTTGGTATCGTACTGAATCGCAGCCCCCATATACCAATCATGGGACAAGCGGGTATCTAACTCTGCAGCAAGTACTGAAGTTGATTGATTAGACTCAAAAATACTGTCTTCGTAACCGACTTTACTGTCTTGCAGGTAAAAAATTTGTCCTAGGCTGAATTTAGTGGCTTCTTGGTTGTGACTATCAAACAGGCGTGTAGTAACACCTAGAGTGACTTGATTTGCATCGGAAATCCGATCCAGACCCGAGAAGCGACGATCACGGAATAGACCAAAGTAGTCGTCCTGTAATTGAGCCGTATCATAAATGCCTATGTTGCGTTGATCTTCGTAGCCGACATAAAGATATTGAAATTGTGGCTCGAGCGTTTGGCGGTAGTTTTGATCGAAAAGCTCAGTAAAACGTTCGAAGTTGATTTGACCATTAATTCGTACCTGCGGGATGGTGCGATTCACTGTGTCGTCTAGTTCTTCACTTGGATTGTTATTTTGCTGCCAATAATTGGTCTGCATCAGCTTAACTTGGCTGGTGAGCGAGCCTGAAGGTCCATGTATTGGCAGAGTTATGCTCGGTGACATGTGCAAACGAGTCGCCGTATTAACATTGTTGTCCTGATGGGCAAAATTCGTTAGCTCTGAATTAAAACCAAAATCTAAATTGTTCCAAAAATCAGCAGCGCGATAGTTAAAGTTAACCTGAGGCATGACTTGATATGGTTTTTCATCCTCACCCAGTACTTTAATATCTTGTACTCGGGTGCTTAGATCCCAGTTACTTTCGAAGTAGCTGATTTCACCTATGCGTGATAACTGGTTATCGGTTGCACGGTTAACATCTGACTTTAAGTCATTGAAATAATTGTTATCTGATACATCGGTAAAATTCGCTAATACGCGCCAATTTTTGTCGATCGCCCCTTGATGCTGCCAGTTATATAAGTAGCGATTCGGGCTACCATCGATCAATTTGTCATTGCCTAGATATTCTAAATTGACTCGGCCATTTTGGGCTTCACCCGCCAGATAACCAAATTCTGTTTTAGTGAATAAACCACGGTTTGACATATAGCTAGGCGTAAATGTTAAATCGTACTCTGGGGCAATATTCCAATAATAGGGTGCAGAAATTTCGACACCATCAGTAGTGCTAGTGCTAAAACTAGGGTAGAGAAAGCCAGATTTACGTTTTTCTGAAACGGGAACTGTCATGTAGGGAATATAGAATACAGGTACACCGCCAATTCTTAGTTTGGCATTCCAAATTTCGCCCCATTCTTCTTCACTGTTGATCTTGATCTTTTCGGCCTCGAGTAGCCAAGACACATTGTCAGGAGGGCAAGTAGTGAAGTTGGTATTCGTTAAAATTAAATTGTTATTGATAGTAATTTGCAGTTTTTCGGCATCACCGTGAACTTGTTGGCCATGGATCCAATATTGTGCGCCTTTAAGGGTGGCACGGTTTGTCCGCATTTGAGCTTGTAAGGATTCGGCTGTAACGGTGAAGTTACTGTCTTGAAAGACTAAATTACCATTGGCATCAAACTGTTCAGTAGCTTGATCTAAAATCGCCTCATCGGCTGCTATGTGCCTATCGCCTTGGCTAAAAACCACATCGCCACGGAAAATCGCCTGCTTCCCCATTTCGGCATTGGTGTTATCAGACGCAATACGAATTTTGTTGAGTTCAGCCGCACTCATCCCTTGGGTTTGAGATACGATACGGGGTACTGGCGGTTCGATTAAGCATTGGGATGCCGAAGCGGTTAGAGAGTCGTCTGCCAGGACTAATTGCGGTAACAGGCTCAGGGCCAGAAGGTATCGGATCTGCATCTTTAGGTCAGTAATTATGATTTCTTATTCTGGACAAGTATGGATGGGGAAAGTTGCAATTGACAAACGCAACATCGCTTAATAAATCTCTCAATTTCTTAGCTGTTTCCAAATTCTATGCCAGCTATAATAAAGCAATTTTTCTTTAAGAGCCATGAAATGACTTTATCCGATCCGAGATTTCTTTCCCTTAATCAGTGGCTGAATGCTTATTTTTCCTGTGAGGTGATGCCTGTGTTGATTTCCGGAGACGCAAGTTTTAGGCGTTACTTTCGGATTTCGATGCCTGATGCTACCTTTATCGCCGCTGATTCACCGCCTCAGTTAGTGCCTATCGCCCCCTTTATTGCACTGTCGAATGCTTATTCAGCCGTGGGACTGACAGTTCCAAAAGTAATCCACGCCGATGCCGATTTGGGTTTTATGTTGATGAGTGATTTGGGCGATACCCAACTCTTATCTGTATTGACGGTACAAAATGTGGAAGGGTTTTACCGTCAGGCGCTCGATTTATTACCGCAAGTGGCCGCTGTGATTGAGTGCAAGAATCTTGATAGCGGTTTAGTTCAGGCATTACCTAACTACGATGAAGCCTTTGTTCGCCGTGAATTGCACATCTTTACTGAGTGGCTACTCGGCACTCATCTTAATTTGTCTTTGGACGAGTCAGAGCTGCAAATGCTAAGCGATAGCTTCGATCTGCTTGTCGACAATGCGCTATCTCAACCTAGCGTGGGGATGCATAGGGATTTCCATAGCCGCAATCTTATGCTGCAAGCAGGCGAATTGTGCATAATTGATTTTCAGGATGCCGTCGTCGGCCCTGTGACCTACGACGCGGTATCGCTATTGCGTGATTGTTATATTCGCTGGCCGCAGCCGTTAGTCGCAGACTTGATGCAATACCATTATCAGCAAGCACTCGCGCTAGGCTTCATTCCCGCACTGACCACTCTTGAGCAATATCAAACTTGGTTTGATCTCATGGGCTTACAACGTCACATCAAGGCGGTGGGGATTTTTGCACGGTTAAATTATCGTGACAGTAAACCTGCGTATATGGCGGATATTCCACTGACATTAACGTATATTGTCGACATTGCCATGCAGTATCCCGAACTCGTGTCATTTGCACACTGGTTGACTCGTCGCGTGTTGCCTGCGTTTGCAGCTAGCCAGTCTTTATCTGAGGTTAAGCAATGAAAGCCATGATCTTGGCCGCCGGACGAGGTGAGAGGTTACGGCCGTTAACGGATAATATGCCTAAACCTATGGTGCCAGTATTAGGTAAACCGTTGATTGTTTACCATATTGAAAAACTCGCCGCGTTAGGCATAGTCGATATCGTCATCAACCATGCTTGGCTAGGGCATAAATTAGTCGAGGCGCTGGGCGATGGCAGCGCTTTTGGGGTGCGAATTCGCTATAGCGCCGAAGAGAGTGCGCTTGAAACCGGCGGCGGCATTAAACGGGCTTTGCCTTTATTGTGTGAGGGGGAAAGCGATGAACCCTTTTTGGTCATTAATGGCGATGTGTTTATCGATGCCTTACCGCCAATAACGCAGCTTGCTGCCGATACGCTCGCCCATCTCTGGCTAGTGCCTAATCCTGAGCAGCATCCGCAGGGGGATTTCGCCTTGAGTGGCAATAGAGTGCAGGAGCTTGGTGAGAATAAGTACACTTTCTCGGGCATGGGCATTTATCGGCCTTCGCTGTTTAATAACACGCCGCAGGGCGCGTTTGCACTCGGTCCGCTGCTTAGAAAGCAAATGGCCCAAGGCCGAGTCAGCGGCGCGCTGTTTCACGGGCTTTGGTGCGATGTTGGCACGATTGCACGCCTGCAAGGGCTCGAACTGAGATTACAAAGCAATACCTAAATATCTGTGCTGGCTTATCCATAGGATAGTGCTGGCACATCAAATACATTATAGAAATCAGGATATAAGATGCGCTTTTGGGGTAAGTTTTTTGGGTTTATCATTGGCTTTATGTTCGGCCGCATCTTTGGTGCTTTGCTCGGCTTGTGGCTCGGACACCTCTACGATAAGCGCGCGGCTTCTGGCGTGGGGTTTCGCGAGGTTCTAGGGCAGGCTAAGAATCGCCAAGCGATCTTCTTCAATACCACCTTTGCGGTGATGGGGCATGTGGCGAAAGCGTCGGGACAGGTGACTGAAACCGATATTCGCATCGCGACCCTGTTGATGGATCAAATGCGCTTAACCGGTGAAGCCCGTAAAGAAGCACAGCAGGCGTTTCGCGAGGGGAAATCGGCGGATTTTGATCTACGCAGCAGCCTACAAGCTTTCCGCGTTATTACCATGGGACGCAAAGAGTTAGTGCAGATGTTCATCGAAATTCAGATCCAAACGGCATTGTCCGATGGTGAACTGGATCCCGCTGAACACGCTATCTTGATGACGATTGCCCAAGAGTTAGGTTATGGTCGAGCGCAGTTAGATGAATTACTGAAGCGCTGGCAAGCGGAGTTTCGCTTTCATCAGACCTCAAGTGGTAACAAAACATCGATTACCGATGCCTACAGTTTGTTGGGGATTACTAACGAGGCCAGCGACCAAGAGGTTAAGCGAGCTTACCGTAAGTTGATGAACGAACACCATCCCGATAAGTTAGTCGCTAAGGGCTTGCCACCGGAAATGATGGAGCTGGCAAATCGTAAGGCTCAGGATATTCAAGCGGCCTATGACAGAGTCAAGTCTGAGCGTGGTATGCGTTAGTCTTGATTGCTTTGGATTTTATAAAAGATAAGGAATTCATTATGAAACACACGCATTGCCTGTTGCTGTTGGCTAGTTTGCTCCCTGTGACTATGTCCGCGCAGGCTGAGGTGTTTGTCGCACCTTTTGGCGGTTATAGTCTGGGTGGCGGTCAATTTGATGTTAATCAAGTTGACGTCAACGCAGATCAAACGGGCGACAAGAAAAATGTGAAGGTCGAGGAATCAAGCCATTACGGCCTGATGCTGGGCATTGCCACGAATGATCCCGGTAATATTTATCTTTTATACAGTCACCAAGCCTCTGAACTCAAAAGTGGCGGTTTGTTTACGCCCGATCGTCTTACCTCTTTAGACCTAGATTACATCCACTTAGGCGGCACTTTATATTTCCCCCGTGGCGATATTCGACCCTATGTCACCGCAAGTGCGGGGATAACCCGCATGTTGCCCGACGCTTGGTCGAGTGAAACGCGTTTCTCTATGGGGATTGGCGGCGGGGTAGAGTATCAAGTGACTCCACACTTTGGTCTGTTTGCGGATATCCGCGGTTACGCGACGTTTATCAACAGCGACAGTTCGTTGTTTTGCAATGAAGATGAATGCCTATGGCACATTACGTCGGATGTGATGTGGCAGGCGCAGGCTAACCTTGGGCTCAAAGTCAGTTTTTAGCGCTAACACATCGTCTTAAAAGGAGATTTAGCGGCATGAAGATAGTTGTACTCGATGGCGAAACCTTAAATCCTGGCGATCTCAGTTGGCAATCCTTGACTGAATTAGGCGAGTTTGCGTGTTTCCCCCGCACCGCTGGCGCCGATATTGTCGCGCGTGCCCAAGGTGCAGAAATCATTCTCACCAATAAAACGCCGCTTAATGCTAAGACTCTGGCGCAACTTCCGGCACTGAAATACATAGGCGTATTGGCAACGGGTACTAACGTTGTCGATATAGCGGCTGCAAAAGCGCGCGGTATAGTGGTAACGAATGTGCCCGCCTATGCGCCCGATGCCGTAGCGCAGATGGTTTTTGCCCATATACTGCATCACACCCAAGCCGTGGCTGCCCATCATCAAGCCGTGGTCGATGGTCTGTGGGTGAACTGCCAAGATTTTTGTTTCACCTTAATGCCGCTGCAATCCTTAAAAGGCAAGACTTTAGGTTTAATAGGTTATGGTGATATCGGCCAGCAGGTTGGGACGCTCGCCCTTGCATTCGGGATGAAAGTGCTCGTCAATACCCGCTCTGTTATCAAAGACTTGCCCCAAGGTTCCACTTGGGTACCGCGTGATACTGTGCTGAGCGAATCAGATATTATCTCGCTGCATTGCCCGCTCACTCCTGAAACTGAGCAATTTATCAATCAACAAACCCTTGCTTTGATGAAGCCTAATGCGCTGCTTATTAATACGGCGCGCGGTGGATTAATTGATGAGGCCGCGCTTGCTGCTGCGCTTTTGCAAAACCGCTTATTTGCCGGTGTCGATGTATTATCGACCGAGCCGCCCAGCGCGGATAATCCCTTATTGCATGCACCAAATATCAGCATTAGTCCTCATAATGCGTGGGCGACTAAGGAAGCCAGACAAAGTCTACTCAATATTGCCGTTGCGAATGTGCACGGTTATTTACAGGGTGAAGTGATTAATTGTGTGAATTAAGGAATGTATTAGAACAAGGAATGTTATGTATAAGATAATTTTGATTATAGTTTTTGGATTAGTGTTTTGTGAGTGTGCTAGCAAGAGTCGAGTTCCTAAATCTTGTGACACAGTGAAAGAATGTTCGGCATTAGTGATGAATAAAATTCAATCAAACTTAGTCGTTGATGAATCTTTTAAAGACCAAATGGTAAAGGTTAATTTTCATCTTGATGAACAAGCAAATGTGGTTAATTACTCTGTAATACAACCAAGTCAGCTTGCTGAGCTAAACGAAGAAGTAAAAGCAGCAGTACATGCCTCTTCACCTTTCTCTGAAGTCTTATTCGCAGCACCTATTGTGTTTACCGAGATCAAGGAGATTAATCTTACTGTTACACCTTACTTTAACTAAACTGCATGATATGAAAATGGCGTATAGTGAAGGTCAGCTATGCGCCATATCTCTATATATTTAAAGGTTATTTTGTTGTTTTTTAGATCTTCTACGCATCCACCACACACCCAATAAGCCCGTGATTGCTAATACGCCAAATACGACGGGCTTTTTCAGCTTGTGATACAGGGCGTTCCATTCTGCAATTTCATTGGCCTGTGCTCGTTTTTCTGCCCCGTCAAAATCGGGCGTTTCACACTGCATACCAAAGTTTTCGGCCCAAGGCACAAAGGGGCCGTTGGCGACGTATTTGTTGTAGTAGCGTAGGGCAAGTTCTTGATCTCGATACAATATCCATCCAGTCGCTTGGCAGAGTAGCGCGGCATAGGCTTGGCTGTTGTGGGGCACATGATCCGATGCCTTGCTGGCCAGTTCCGCCGCCGTGTAACGATAATGAAAGCGTTTATCGGGAACGGCTTGGCTGGCGCTTAACCGCAACTGTTCTTTTTCGGCCAATTTGCTCGGTTCATTCCAATCGCTTAGATCGAATACCCCTTGGTATATAGCGTAATCTGGGGCTAATTCAAACCCTAAGAGTTCCATGCCTTGGTGGCGGGCAAGTTCGGCAACAGCCCAATAGGCTTTCGCGCTATCAATGCCTTTTGTTTTTTTCGCGGCATTCAACTCTGTGCCGTAGGCAAGGGCGCTGGCATTCAGTTTAGGATTAGGGAAGTAAACTGGCGCTTCAGCTATCGCGCCTTCGCGTAATAGCCTGCGACCTAGCAAGTAGCGCAAGCGGTTGTTAATTGGCTCAATATTATCGTACCAGTCGCTGTCTTTAGGGTATTCAAAGGCGATAAATGGCACATGTTCGTCGATAAATAACTTAAGTTCAGCCGTGGTGAGTACGCGCTCCGCCACATAGGCGATGTCTTGCCAGTACTCATCACCGCTGGCGAGTAAGTGATTGAGCGCATCGACATATTCGCCACGCTCTAGTGACAACACCCCTTGCTCGGCACGAATACGGCAGTAAGTGGCTGTATCTTCATCGGCATTAATGGCTTGTTGCTGAGTCTCTTTGGCATCAATTGTGGCCAATGCTTCATTAGATTGTTTTGGAAAGTGACGCGCTGCCTGAGCATAGGCCTTGGCCGCTTCTGCTTGATCGCCCTTTTGTAGCATTAATTTTGCGTTGAGCCACCAAGTGAGGCCGCTCGGTTTCGCTAGCGTTAATAGGCGCTCAGCACTGGCATAATCCCCTAACTGGTAATAAATCGCCGCTAATTTATCGCCATGGTTGAGCTGTAAGCCATCGGTTGGAAATACTTTAAGGAGCTCAGCAACCTTTAATCCCATTTCTGAAAGCTGGCCATTGTAGGCGAATTCATTAGTGCTGCTTTGCCAATAGGCAATCAATAACTGCTGCACGCTCGCCTGTTGCAGTAGCGGCTTAAGTTCAGCAATCTCTTTACCCATCAAAGTGCGGCTTAACATCAATAAGGAATCATAACCGCCGCTATCGCCCTGTACCGATTGGGTGGCATAGAGCTCAATAGCTTTATTTAGTGCATCAGGGGTGAGAGTCATTTGCAGCTCTGACTCAGTTTCACCAGCCCCTTGATTGGTCAATTGCGGGAGCGGCTGGCCTTGGTGTAGCAGGATATAGGCTTGCTCACCTAAGCTCGCTAAACTCAAACGCAGGGGATCGGCGGCGCCTTGTGCGACTTCGGTTTGTAATTGTGTCAGGTAAGTATTGGCACGATTAAAATGTTCAGGATCAGCCGAAGTCTTGCTTAAGATAAGCTCAATACGCGACAGCGAATAGAGTGCCCACAGGCTACGAGATGCGCGTTCACTTTGTGGTAATTTAATGATTTTGCTGAAATAGTTACTCGCCCTCTCATAATCTTTTGCTTCAAACGCTACGGCACCTAAGGTGTACCAAGTTAGCGCTTGTGGTAGATCTTTGTCTAACTTAGCGGCCATTTGCTCGGCTTCAATGGGGCCAGTTGCATCCCGCAGGGTGTTTACTAAGGCCAAATGGGCGTCACTTAACTCGCTGTTTTCAAAGGCGCGAGTTTGTGAAAGATAACGGCTATGCACTTCATCCCAGAGATATTCCTGTGTAGCGGGTGCATCTTGATACTGCCAAGGCAAAGGTTTTGCGAGGGCGGTTAGCTGCTGACTAAAGGAGGTTTGCGGTAAATAACTGAGATTGCTCTGCCTATCCTGAGTGAGTTGCAAAGGAAAATCGGGGCCGCAGGCCAATAGCATAGGGGAAAATAAGCTTAAACAAATGAGCGTGGTCTTTTTAAGCATAAAAGCCCGATTGGGTGTTGCCATGGTAAATGATAGTTTTGGCTTATGGCGCATAAATTCCCTGTAAATATAATGACTCACAACGTGCCCAGCCTATCACTTTTTGGCCGCCAGGGTTGAGCATGTGTGTTTGAATGTCTCTGTTTGATTGCGGCATAGGCATGATTGCAGTGCGTGAAACTGTTTTGGTTGGTGTCAACGCTGCTGTATTCTCAGCTCGCCATTGCCACGTTAACAGCCCATCTTTTTGTATTACGCTATAGCCATTTTGCGCATCATACCCGCTGCAAGCTTGTCCCGCTAGCGACAAAATAGGAGGAATTTCACCTGCAATATTACCGTGATTCATTAAGCTCAGTTGAAATAGCTGTGGCCTGTGGATTTCCAGATTTTTTGGCTTATTTTCAGCGGCTAATGTCGTTTGGGTTGTGGCCTTGTTATCGCTTGAGATCACTAATTCAATCTTGGCGGCAAGTTCACCTTGCTGTGCAACGGCGATTAAGGTGTTGAGTGGCCAAACTCTTTTATCCCCTTCCAGCGGCAGCCGAAACCAGATAATGCCTCTCAGTTTGGCATCTTTTTGAGTGTGTAGTTTTTGCACAAAGGCTTGCAATACTAGAGGATCGGCCATCAGTTCCTGTACTACATTGGCTGATTGGAGTTGATCGCGCAGCGGTGTTTCACTTTCAACTTTATAACCTGAAGCAGTACTGATGACCGCCGAACCATAGGCGGGGAGCGCAATAAGGTAAGGCACAGTGCTGATATTTGAGAGTTGCTGCACCCACTGCCAACCTTGAGTCGCATCGAATAGTCCGAGGCGTGGATCGCTTACGCTGTGAATTTGTAGCACGAGTTCATCAATACTGGTGAGTAACACGGGAAAATCGGCGCTACTGAGCCAAGCGGGCAGTGCAGTAATGCTGAGTTTGAGTTCTGTGGGTAACTGCGCTTTAAGCTTTTTAAGAAAATCCCGATAGGCTGGCAGTTTACTGTTGGCACTGTCGTGGTCGATTTCCACCCCAGCGATTTTAGTGCCTTTAGCCTGCCAGCTGTTAAGTACTTGGCTGATTTTACTGATGATCTCAGCATCATTGAGTCGAGTAAGTTGGCCATCTAAGCGAACCACAGCGATTTTGGGTCTAGGATCGGTCTGTAGCCAAGTGTGGTTAACGGCGACCTCAAACCAAATATCGGCACCATTGGGTTTGGGGTGTGCCTGCAGGGCTAAAATACGTAATCCTTGGAATGCACTTTGGCTTTGCACTAATGCCGTTTGATTGGAGGGGCGCCATTGGCGCTGCCAGATATAGACTTTCTGCGAAAGTGGCGCTCGAAGTGTTGTTGCTTCTGTAGCGGTTTTTACTGCGACACTGGTATTTGGGCTAGCCGTGATTTCATTGGGGTTTGATGCCGGCTGGCAGGCGCTCATAAATACGGCGGCGCTCAACAAAGCAAATAAGAACCATTGATTTTGGCTTATGTTTTTAACCAGATTGCCTATGCCCATACTACTGCTGTCGATTCCGTTTTGAGTGAGACATTACTATGCCTGAAAAATGCCACTTATACATCGCGGTCAAACTTCTGATAATGCCCACTAAGCTTGGTTTTCCTTTTGGTGCCTTGTTAATCAATATCAGAACTCAGATCTCAAAAATCAGGATCGACTTGAAAGCGTATCTGTTCACGGGTGACGGGATGTTGAAGCATCAATAAATCTGCATGCAGATGCAGGCGATTGGCGCGAGTGCCGTACAGATCGTCACCTACAATGGGCGTATTTAGCCCTTCTGAGTGGGCGCAGTGAACTCTGAGTTGATGGGTTCGGCCCGTTTTTGGGGATAGATATACGCGGGCTGTACGTGCCATTTCATCGATATGGCTCAATTCCCAATAGGTTTGGGCCGCTTTGCCAAATTCATGGCAAACGAGTTGCCTCGGTCTATCGTCTAAATCGCCACGCAGGGGTAAAGAGATTTGTCCCGCTGCCTGTTTATCTGCCATTGCTGTAGGGATCCCTGCTAAAAGTGCCACATAACGTTTAGTCACTGTGCGCTGGATAAACTGTTTTTGCAGCTGTTTATGGGCGTCTTTTGTCAATGCGATCACCATTAATCCCGAGGTCGACATATCGAGCCTGTGGACGATAAGTGGCCCAGTGGAATTGGGAAACGTTTGCCGCATGCGCGAATACACTGAGTCTTCAATTTCTTTGCCGGGCACTGATAAAAATTCGGCGGGTTTGTTCACAATCGCCATCGCCTCGTCTTGGTAGAGGATGCTTAAGGTTTTGCCTTCGGCGGGGTTCGTCAGCAGCGGATTTTCATCGACAACAAGCCCTTCGAGCATATGCCCCAAGATAGGTTGGCATTTACGCAGACAGGCAGGATAAAACTGCTTATGTTGGCGAATTTCTGATTTTGGCGGCGCCCCCCACCAAAATTCGGCAATCGCCAATGGTTTAAGACCGTGTTTAAAGGCGTAATGTAGCAACTTAGGGGCGGCACATTCTCCCGAGCCTGCGGGCGGTGTTAACTCAACCGTCCCGTTAAATATGCCGTTAAGGCTTTTTTCTGAGCCGCGAATATTCAAAAAACGATACTGCTCAAACAGCTTTTGCTGCAGCGCCGCCGAGAGCTGTTTACGCTGTAGTCTTAACGCGTCACGCTTATCAGTGAGCAGAGTTAACGCTTGGCTGATGGCATGGATACGCTCATCCCAATAGCGTTTAATATCTCTTAACTGATTCTTTTCATTAATGCTTTCTTGGCTGAGTTTAGCTTCGATTGCAGTATTTTCACGTAAAGTCTCATCAGTTGGATTGGCAGCCCATTGCACTGCGAGTTGATTGCGCTGCGTCTTGCGGGATTGACGGCCGTCGATCATCACTTGCCTGTGGGCGGCAAGCTTGGCTTGTGCTTGAGCTTGCTCAGCGTTGAGTTCGCTCGATAGCCGAGGAATATCGGGATGATTTTCTACTGCAAGTAGCTGCTCGTTAATTTGGTTGATTTGCAGATTTTCGGCGTGGAAAAAATTGTCCTTAGCCAGCATATCAAACACAGGTGGAACGAAGCGTGGCCAATGGTTCTGCTCAGCTAACTTGCCCGAAAATGCCGACAAATAGCCCACATCTCCCTGCGGATCTTGCACTAAAAGCACACCAAACATTTTACCAATGGCACCGGTTAACTCCCCCGTGAGGCCAAAGTTATGTTGCCAATCGTTTTGAGTCTCAAGGTGGCGTTGTAATTCGTTGGCAGCGATCACGCACAGTGGGTGCGGTTCGTAATAGAAAGGAAAGGTAAAACGCTGCGGTAGGGCATAGGCATCAATGGCTTGTGTGAAAGAGGTAAAGCAAGAAGGCTGAAGATGCATATTGGGGTCTACTGTTGGTTTTACTTATCTGGGTTAATTATCAGAGTTAAGCCACAACTTAGGATTTACCTAAATGCAAGCTGAGGGCTGGCAAGAAAGGGCGCTAGTTTACTCCGCCTATTGGGGACGGTCACTTTTTATTGGTGCGGCTCTGTGTTGAAAAAGGGAAATGGTATTAAAGCGCATTTCCCTTTGATGTGTCGCTTGTGCTTAAAGCCAATTTTAAACGGTTAAACCCGCTTAAAAGATGACTTTCACTTTACTGGCGCTATCGAGTGCTTTGCTGATTGCGCTGTCGATATCGATATCACGGGCAAGCGCGACACCTAAACGGCGGCGACCATCAATATCGGGTTTGGCGAATAATCTAAGCTGAGTGTTGACCGCTTCTAATGCCGCACCAATCCCTTGATAGCGGATATTGCTTGAGGTGCCTTCGGCCAAAATCACCGCCGAGGCACTTGGACCATGCTGATGGATATTGGGAATAGGCAGGCCGAGAATCGCTCTAACATGCAGGGCAAATTCCGATAAATCTTGGCTGATGAGTGTGACTAGGCCTGTGTCGTGTGGCCTTGGTGAGACTTCAGAGAAATAGACTTCATGGCCCTTAACAAATAGCTCTACGCCAAATAATCCATAACCGCCAAGGGCTTCGACCACTTTACTGGCAATAGCTTGGGATTTTGCTAACACTTCATCGGACATGGCTTGTGGCTGCCATGACTCGCGATAATCGCCATCTTCTTGCCTGTGGCCAATAGGCGCACAAAAGTGTATGCCGTTGACTGCGCTGATGGTTAACAGGGTGATTTCATAATCGAAGGGAATAAAGCCTTCGACTATTACGCGACCGCCGCCGGCGCGTCCGCCTTCTTGGGCGTATTGCCACGCTTTATGGCTGAGGGCGATATCGCGAATAACGCTTTGGCCTTTGCCCGAGGAACTCATGACTGGCTTCACCACACAAGGTACGCCAATTTCACTAATGGCTTGATTAAATTCGGTTTCGGTATCACAGAAAAAATACGGAGAAGTCGGTAAACCTAAGGTTTCAGTGGCGAGACGACGAATACCTTCCCTGTCCATAGTGAGCTTCGTTGCCCTAGCCGTGGGGATAATATTTACCCCTTCGGCTTCCATGTCCACTAAGGTTTGGGTGGCGATGGCTTCAATCTCTGGGATGACTAAGTGCGGTTTTTCTAACTCGATAACCGCACGCAGGGCGTTGGCATCGAGCATATTGATCACATGGGATCGATGCGCGACTTGCATGGCAGGGGCGTTGGCGTAACGGTCAACACCAATCACTTCAACGCCTAAGCGTTGCAGTTCAATGGCCACTTCTTTGCCAAGTTCACCGCAGCCGAGCAACATGGCGCGTCGTGCGCCCTCAGTGTAGGGAGTGCCTATCATGTGTGGGTACCTTTGATATTGTAGGGATGATGAGTTTTATGCTTGCGTTCTATGTCGCAATGATGTGGCTAGTTTAGCCTGAACAGGCTTTAGGATCATGGAGTAAATCGACAAGTGTGTCCCGGATCACTGGGGGCAAAAACGAAACAGCATATCTTTGGTTAATATTGAGGTTGAGAGCAAAGTCAAATGTTAATGTCATGTTAGTAGCATGTTTGGGGGCCATCCACTAATCTTTGGGATGGAATACATATTATTAATACAAGGAGATGCGGATGTTCTTAGATTACTTTGCGTTAGGTATTTTGTTTTTTGTCATCATTATCATGTTTTATGGTGTCATTGCCATTCATGATATCCCCTATGAAATAGCCAAAAAGCGTAATCATCCCCAGCAAGATGCATTGCATATCGCCGGGTGGGTGAGTCTATTCACCCTACATGCAATTTGGCCATTTTTATGGATCTGGGCGACTTTATACCGTGAAGATCGCGGTTGGGGGTTCAATACTGTAATGAAGCGAGAATTAGTTTTAGAGGAGGATGTGAATTCATTGCGCGAGACGGTCAGAGGGCTTCAGACTCGGCTTGAACAGTTAGAGCAAATAACTCCCATGAATATAGCGCCTGCTGTGGATGCGATAAAAACAGACAAAGTTGAGGTATAACATGGATTTATTACTCATACTCACCTATGCGGCCGTGTGTATTGCTATCTTTAAAGTCTTTAAAATTCCGATGAATAAATGGACTGTTCCCACCGCAGTGCTGGGCGGGGTGTTCATTATTGGTACCTTATTGCTCGTGATGAATTACAACCATCCTTATTCTCGTTTTGCCCGTGAATATTTTGTCACTATCCCTATCACACCCGCAGTAAAAGGCTTAGTGACTTCGGTGGAAGTGCAGCCTAATATGCCTGTTAAACAAGGGGATGTGTTATTTCGTCTCGATTCTATTCCCTTCGAGGCCGTTGTTAAACGTAAACGCGCAGCTTTGATGGAAGCAGAGCTCCAAGTGCCACAACTCGCCGCGGCGTGGGAGTCTGCTAAGGCTAATGTAGAGCGCGCTAGGGCCGATAAAGACCGTAATAAATCTGCCTTCGAGCGTTATGAGTTAGGCCGCAAGAAAGGGGGCGCGAATTCGCCTTTTACTGAACTGGAACTCGATAATAGGCGTCAATTGTACTTAGCCTCAGAGGCACAACTGACCGTTGCGAATGCTGAAGAACTGCGTGTCAAGCTGGCCTATGAATCTAATATTGATGGTGTTAATACCAAAGTGGCTGGCTTGCAAGCTGATTTAGCCAGTGCACTCTACGATTTAGAACAGACAGTCGTGCGGGCACCTGCAGATGGTGTGGTAACGCAAATGGCACTTCGTGCGGGAGCGATGGCAGTGCCTTTACCATTACGTCCAGTAATGAGCTTTATTCCCGACGAGCAACGCTACTTTGCGGGGGCATTCTGGCAAAACTCGTTAATGCGTTTGCAGGAAGGTGATGAAGCTGAAGTGATATTGGATGCCGCTCCAGGACAAATCTTTAAGGGAAAAGTGGCGAAAATATTACCCGCTATGGCTGAAGGTGAAGTTCAAATGGGCGGCGCGCTGCAGTCATCGGCTCGTTTATTTCAAAATGGTCGCGTTATTGTGCTGATTGATATCGAAGATGATGCTATCCGTACGCAATTTCCTGCGGGTGTTTCTGGGCAGGTTGCAATTTATACTGAACATTTCCATCATGTCGCTGTGATGCGTAAAGTATTGCTGAGGATGCAAGGTTGGCTGAATTACTTGTTTTTTGATGGACATTAACCCTTAATCGGTTAACTTTTGTCTGTTGTATCAAGTCCAGTTCGCTGGACTTTTTTGTGACACATTTTGGGGTGAATAAAAAGGAATTTGAAAGCATGCAAGATATTCACGATTTAACCTCAGTGCTGCGCTCCAATACGCCAATTGTAGTGATTGAAACCTATGAAGAATATCGTGTGGTTGAGCTGCTTAAGCGGGTCGCCAGTGTGCTCTATCAACCTGTGTTTACATGGAGCATTACCCAAGGCCTAGCACGGGTCGATAAGCCCTTGGCGGCGCAAAAGTTTAATAGCGAACCCACAGATCTACTCGGGCAAATTAAATCAACCTCGCAGCAGGGAATTTATGTGCTGTGCGACTTCCATCCCTTTGTGATTGATGCACCTAAGAATGTCCGTTTGCTTAAAGAAATCGCCCTTGAGTACGAGACGCTGCAACACACATTAGTGCTGGTGAGCCATGCCTTTGAAATCCCGCCTGAAATCAAACGTTATTGCGCTTATTTTCACTTAACTTTGCCAAGTACAGTGCAATTGCAAAATCTGATTTATCTTGAAGTTGATAAAATTCGTCACCAAGGTACGCCGCTACAGGTCGATGATAATGCTGTGGTCAAATTAGCCGATAATCTGCGGGGCGTGACTTTAGACGATGCCCGTCGTCTTGTACGCAAAGCCATAGTCAATGACGGTGCTATTACCTTGTCAGATATCGACGCCATCAATAAAGCCAAGTTTCAGCTACTCGATCTTAATGGTGTGCTGCAATTTGAATACGACACCAGTGATTTTTCACAGGTTGCCGGACTACATAATCTTAAAAAATGGCTCAAGCAGCGCTCGCCCATAGTGGCTGTCAGCGCTATTGACCAAGACGGCCAGCCGACTCCTGTTCAGCACGTCAAAGCGCTCGATGCGCCCAAGGGGATTTTACTGCTGGGCGTTCAGGGCAGTGGTAAGAGCCTAGCGGCTAAGGCCGTTGCGGGCGTTTGGCAACGACCTTTGCTTAGGCTCGATATGGCAGCCTTATATAACAAATACATAGGCGAAACCGAGAAGAACCTGCGTAATGCACTGGATCTGGCTGACATGATGTCGCCCTGTGTGCTTTGGATAGATGAAATTGAAAAAGGCTTAAGCGGGAGTAGCAGTGATGAGGGAACATCGACGCGGATCCTCGGCACCTTACTCACTTGGATGGCGGAGCGTAAATCTGAAGTGTTTGTGGTGGCTACCGCTAATGATATTCAAGCTCTGCCGCCAGAGTTGATGCGAAAGGGCAGGATGGATGAAATCTTTTTTGTCGATTTACCCGACGAAGCTATACGCAAAGCCATCTTCTTAATCCACTGTAAGCGCCGTGGAATCGATGTGGCGAGCTTAGATCTCGCCCAATTATCGGCTCGCAGCCAAGGATTTTCCGGCGCCGAAATCGAACAAGCGGTTATTGCTGCCATGTATACCGCAAGAAGTGTCGAGTGCAGTGTCGACCAAGTGCTATTACTTGAAGAACTTAGTAAGACACGGCCTTTATCTGTGGTCATGAGCGATAAAATCAATGCGCTACGACAATGGGCTGCAGGCCGAACCGTGAATGCCCATGAGTAAGATTTTTGCTTGATTCCATGAGTGCTAACTAGCATTTTTAAACGCTACATTGGCTTAGTTATTTTCGACATTCCCAAGGTACTGTTATGAATGATGAGTCGTTTTACTGGATATTAGTGATACAAGGATAAGAGATTGAAAAGTATATATGAACTGATTGATATCGAAGACTCTGGCATAAAAGTAGTCAATGAAATGGTTGCTGGTGCTGAGCATTGTGTAGAGATACTGCCGCCTTCAAAGGATCGGGTTGAAGTACTTGAATCACTTCAGGTATCGACTCGTTCGGTATTAGGGGCAATTGCCTACGAAACCGGTGGGATTTTGATCGACAATGGATGGATTCGTTTTTTCGGCTCTGGACATGAAAGATTGTCTAGAAACCTTACTGATTGGAATAGAAGTGCACATTATCTTTTAGTGGCGAATGACGTAGTTGGTGGATTTTTTGCTATCAACGGCGGCGGTTTAGGCGCAGATGTTGGGAATATATACTATTGGTCGCCAGACTCAATTCATTGGGAAGGGTTAGAAATCGGGTTCGCAGATTTTTTTCAATGGTCAGCTACAAAGAGAATCAATGAGTTTTATGCGAGTTTAGGTAAAGAGCGCTTTCAAAAAACCTATTCACAGATAGCTACAGATAAATGCCTGAGCTTTTATCCATTTTTATGGGCGAAAGAAGGTTCTATTGAAATAAGCAGCGTGAAAGTGGTGTCAGTTGATGAAATGTATAGGCTGAAATTGGAATTATTAACCTCGGTTAGTTAATTCGTTTACCCGCTGATTTTATGAGTACTTCTGCAATAATTATTTGTTATAAACATCTAATATATTGATTGTTAGATGTAAATCTGCTTATCAGCTCTATTGATTCAACATGGATGGGCTGTATATGCCATCCATGATTAATCACTTCTTCGGAGGGGACAGCACCAAGATCTAGCTGACGTTTTTGGCGGTATCTTGGGATTTCTCGTTACCGCTTGCATCAAAAATCAAAGCTGTCGCTATCACCAAAAGCTGTCGCGGCAATGCCTAATGAGTGCTTTAGTGTTGGCGTGACAATTGGTTTGAATCTTAGCGGTATCCACTCCCTGTGGTACCGCTAATGCTGCTTATTCCTATCATGATGACATTAGATATCAAAGGCGAGACTGCCCGGAGTCAGGAATGGCCAACTTAGACGCGTCGGTGAACTCTCACCCTGCGCACCAAAGAAGTAAGCTGTTCTTGGGGTAGCGTAAACTACACTGCCTTTTTGCAACCCGAGTTCCTGCAGATTATGGTGGGTGAATTTGGCTTCCCACAGTTCTTCGCTATGCCAGCCGTGTGGTGCTAATTCCAGTCTTACTTCGGCGCCAATGGGGGTCATGGCGACAATATTGAACGGCAAATTGGCCTGACTATTGGGCTTATTTGACAGCGCTAATTCGTGACTGCGTACATAGAGAACACCATCTTGCTGCAGTGTTTGCTGTTCTGGAGGTGTTAAAAATGCTTGACCATTTTCCCAACGTTTTTGTTGCCAACTGGCTTCAAAGACATTGACGTTACCAAGAAAATCAAACACAAAGCGACTATTGGGGTGTGAGTATAGCTCAGCAGGTGTATTAATCTGCTCTATATGACCATTGCTCATCACTACCACTCTATCTGAGAGCTCAAGCGCCTCATCCTGATCGTGGGTCACAAACACGCTGGTGAATTTCAATTCATCATGCAGGCTGCGTAGCCAGCGGCGTAGTTCTTTACGCACTTTAGCATCTAAGGCGCCAAAGGGTTCATCCAGTAGCAAGACTTCTGGTTGGGTTGCGAGTGCGCGGGCCAATGCAATGCGCTGTTTTTGTCCTCCTGAGAGTTGTTCTGGATAGCGCTGTGCGAGATGGCCTAGTTGTACTGTTTCTAGCAGTTGTGTCACTCGCTTATGAATTTCTGCCGCCGAAGGCCTTTGTTTTTTCGGCATGACTTCGAGTCCAAAGGCGACGTTATCGGCGACCGTCATATGGCGAAACAGCGCGTAGTTTTGAAACACAAAACCCACGCGTCTTTCACGCACATGCACTTGGGTGACATCTCGGTTGCCGAATTGAATTTGGCCGCTATCGGCTCCTTCAAGACCGGCAATAATCCGCAGCAGTGTAGTTTTGCCTGAACCTGATGGTCCCAGCAGACCAATCATTTCCCCTTCTTGAATATCGAGATTAAGTGGGGAAAGCGCCTGAAATTGGCCAAATTTCTTGGAAATATTAGTAAGACGAATACTCATAGTTGGCTCTGCTCTTTATTGTCATTGGCGGTTAAACTGCGTTGTTGCCGCCATTCCACTACGGCTTTTAACATTAGGGTAAATAGGGCGATCAGGGCCAGTAATGACGCGCTCGCGAAGGCGGCTTCGGCCTGATAATCTTCATACAATAATTGCACATGTAAAGGTAAGGTATTGGTTTCGCCGCGAATGTTGCCAGACACGACAGCAACGGCACCAAATTCTCCTACGGCTCTGGCATTGGTGAGGATCACACCGTAAATCAGTGCCCATTTGATGTTGGGCAGGGTCACGCGGCGAAAGAGTTGCCACCATGACGCTCCGAGGATCACTGCAGCTTCTTCTTCCGATGCGCCCTGTTGTTGCATCAATGGGATCAGTTCTCTGGCTACAAAGGGGCAAGTGACAAAAATGGTCACTAATAGTATTCCCGGCCAAGCAAACATGATCTGCAGATCGTGCTCATATAGCCATTCGCCCAGCCAACCACTGTTGCCATAGAGTAGCAAATAGAGTAAACCTGCGACGACAGGGGAGACAGCAAATGGAATATCAATCAGCGTGATCAGTAACTTGCGACCGGGGAATTCAAAGCGAGTCACGCTCCAGGCCAGCATGATTCCGAACACTAAATTGATCGGTACTGTGAGTGCTGCCACCATCAGTGTTAAGCCAATCGCATGCAGCGAATCCGGTTGAGTTAAGTGTCCAATATAACGCTCCCAACCTCCGACAAACGCCTGCTGAAAAATACTCACCAACGGCAATAGCAACAATAGCAAGCCTAAGAGCACGGCGAGGGTAATAAGGCTCCATTTGATCAGGGGCGCTTCACCGACTCTTAAGGGTTTAAATGAGTTCATATTCGCTCCTTATCGTCCATGAATGCGGCGCAGATAACGCGCCTGCCAGAGGTTTATCAGCAGTAATAGCAGTAACGAGGTCATTAGAACCACTGAGGCAATGGCGCTGGCACCTGCAAAATCAAATTCTTGCAGGCGGACAAAGATCATTAACGAAGTGATTTCACTGATATAAGGCATATTGCCAGCGATAAAGATCACTGCACCAAACTCACCCAGACTGCGGGTAAAAGACAGTGCCGTTCCAATCATTAATGCTGGCCAAAGGGAGGGCAAAATAACCCGCCAGAATACCGAACGATCCGAGGCGCCAAGTGTCATTCCCGCTTCTTCTTCCTCGTGGGATAACTCTTCGAGAACGGGTTGTACTGTACGAACCACAAAGGGAATACTGGTGAAAATCATCGCGACCACTATGCCTAGCGGGGTGTAGGCAACTTTTATGCCCCATTCTGCTAATAGACTACCGATTTGGCCGTTTTCCGCATAAAGGGTGGCTAAGGTGATACCGGCAACGGCGGTCGGCAAGGCAAAGGGTAAATCTACCAATGCATCTAAAATGCGTTTGCCGGGAAATTCATAACGCACGAGTACCCATGCGAGTAATAATCCGAAAAGGCAGTTAAATAATGATGCCGCGAGCGCCGATAGTATGGTGACTCGGTAACTGGCAACCACTCTGGGATCGGCAATCACACCCCAGTATTCGGACCAGCTCATTGAACTGGTCTGCATGATTAGGCCTGTGGTTGGCAATAATAGAATTAGGCTGACAAACAGCAGGGACACACCTAAGCTGATGGTAAAACCGGGAAGAACCCGCTTATGGCGTAAACGCCCGTTATTAAAAATCACAGAATAATCACCCGATCAGGTTAATTGCGTTAAACCAATACTATTTATACGGTTCGCTCGTTGTTGGCTCAAGCCATTTGTTGGATGCAATCTTTACGGCTAACACTGATTGATAAATGCCAATTAGCGATAAACCCGAGACTTTGCTCGGGTTCAATGTTGATATCTTACTACATTAAGGACGATATCAGCGCTTTAATAGCTCATCGAGTTTTGCACCGTTAGCAAACTGCGTTTTCATCGCATTATCCCAACCACCGATGATTTGCTCAACAGTTAGCAGGTCAACGGTAGGGAACTGCTTAGCAAACTCAGCTTTTACCTTTTCGTTGTGTACACGATAGCTGAATCCTGCCAGTAGACGTTGTGCTTCTTCACTGTAGAGATAATTCAAATACTCAGTTGCGAGTTCCTGTGTACCGTTACGCTTAGCATTTTTTTCAACTACAGCGACGGGGAACTCTGCCAGAATCGAGGTTTTTGGTACAACCACTTGGTAATCGTCCGTACCATACTGCTGGCGGATATTGTTCACTTCCGATTCAAAGGTAATTAATACATCACCGATCCCACGTTCAACAAAGGAGGTGGTCGCACCGCGGCCGCCTGTATCAAATACTGCGACATTACCGAGGAATTTTTTCAGGAATTGATCCAGTTTAGCCTGATTATCCTTACCATAGTTTTTCTGAGCATAACCTAATGCGGCTAAATAAGTGTAGCGAGCATTACCAGAGGTTTTTGGGTTAGGAAAGACCAGTTTAACGTCATCTCTCGCTAAATCGCCCCAGTCGCTGATCTGCTTTGGGTTACCTTTGCGTACCAAAAATGCGATGGTGGAATAGTAAGGTGAACTGGCGTTAGGCAGTAATTGTTGCCAATTTTCAGGGATCAATTTACCGCGGTCATGGAGGACCTGAACGTCTGTTACTTGGTTAAACGTCACCACATCTGCGGGTAATCCCTGCAGAATAGAGCGTGCCTGTGCAGATGATCCTGCATGGGATTGTTTAATTTCGACGGTTTTACCTGTTTTCTCTTCCCAATGTTTGGCAAAAACGGGGTTGTAGGCATTGAATAATTCCCGTGCGATATCATAAGAGGAATTAAGCAGGGTTTGATCTGCGGCAGTCACATTGAGTGAGGTTCCCAGAATTAGGGTTCCTAGCAGGGCCTTTATCAATTTTACGGACATTTTTAACTCCTTAATCTGGCAATTTTGTCAGCGTTATGGCACCTAGAGTAATAGAATTAATTGTCTATAAAAAGCCAGTTGAATAGAACTTTTTTGAATAACTATGAGCGATTTATTTTATGTTATAAGCAGTATTCACCGTGTTTGTCAGTGGTAACCGACTTAGAATAGGCTATCGCTTAGTTGTTTTTATCAAGTAAAGGATAATCCTAGTGTCTGACTTTCCGACAATTGAAGCCTGCATCGGGCAAACTCCGCTGGTTCGCTTGCAGCGGCTTAACTGTGGTACTTCCACTGTACTGTTAAAATTGGAAGGCAATAACCCCGCGGGTTCAGTAAAAGATCGTCCTGCACTTAATATGATTATTCAGGCCGAACTTCGCCAAGAAATAAGCCCTGGTGATACGCTTATTGAGGCAACGAGTGGCAATACTGGGATTGCGCTGGCGATGGCGGCGGCAATCAAAGGATACAAGATGATCCTGATTATGCCGAATAATTCGACTCAGGAGCGTAAGGATGCGATGCAAGCCTATGGCGCAGAACTCATGCTAGTGGATAACATGGAGACTGCGCGGGATTTGGCGCTGCAGTTACAAAGCGAAGGCAAAGGTAAGGTGCTGGATCAATTTAATAACCAAGATAACGCTAATGCCCATTTCCTCACGACAGGCCCTGAGATCTGGCAACAGAGTCTAGGCAAAATTACCCACTTTGTGTCAAGTATGGGGACGACGGGTACCATAATGGGTGTGTCAAAATACCTTAAAAGTTGTAATCCCGACATCACTATCGTCGGCCTTCAACCCGCCGATGGCAGTGCTATTCCAGGGATTCGGCGTTGGCCGCAGGCATATTTGCCTGGGATTTTTGATGCTTCTTGGGTTGATTTAGTTATGGATATTGAAGAGCAAGATGCAAAAGCCATGGCGAGAACCTTAGCGCGAGAGGAAGGGATTTGTGCAGGAGTCAGTTCGGGCGGAGCCGTGTTTGCTGCGCTGGAGATTGCTAAACAATATCCGGGTTCTGTGGTCGTGGCGATTGTCTGTGATAGGGGCGATCGTTACCTTTCGTCAGGGCTTTTTTCCTGAGTCCAAGATATTTTCGCCTAAGATATTTGACGACAAGCATTCTTCATTAGTAAAAATGGGCGGAATTCGCCCATTTTTATTGACTCTTTATAATCATTTTTTCGGTGGGAACTGCGCCAAAATTCGGCTGACGGCTTTGGCGGTATCTTGGGCTTTCTCATTGCCGCCTGCATCGAAATCATAACTGTCGCTACCACGCCAAATGAGCGCTTTGGTTTTTGGATCGACAATATCTATCTGAATAGTTTGAATTTTAGCGGTATCACTGCCCAGTGGTACCCCAACACTAGTACCGATTCCTATCCCACCTGAACGGCCGAATGTGCCTGTACCTAATCCAATAGATAGCCCTGAATCCTTAGGTTTATCTTGGGTCAGTAGGGCGTAGGCGACGTTAAAGTCGGGCGACGCTGTATTTTCTACAAATCCTTTTTGAGTCAACTGGTTGTTGATTTCTACTTGAATACGCTGGGCGCTGAGCGGGTCGTCCGTTGGCTGTGGCGTTAGCTGGGTAAAGCTATGTAGTGCGCTGAAGTCGTAATTGAGATCGTAATCGTTTTTCGGTTTACTGCTACAAGCGCTTAATAAGGCAACGGCGACGAGCAGACTGGCAAAGTGACGGTATCCCATGATAGTGCTCCAAGTTGTACAAACTCTGTTCAATGTGCCTTGATTAAGGTTGTTTCTGCAAGTACTTTAGATAAGTGTGTTGTATTTGAATCGCTTTGAATGCAATTCCACACGCTTTGTTTTTAGCAAGGCTCGTTTTGAGTATGGTTCATTTTTAGATAGGAATAGCGGCGGGTTATGGAACAGTTAGCCTTTTTTGATATCCCGAGTCCTTGTATCGGTGTGTGTGTTACCGATGCGCGCGGTTACTGTAATGGTTGCCTGCGAAGCCGTGACGAAAGATTCAATTGGTTAACGTTTTCAGATGCGCAAAAGTACGATGTCATTCGCCTGTGCACTCAACGTAAACGCCGTCGCCAGTTGGCGATGATGAAAGTACGGCAAGCACAAATTGAACAAGAAAGGGCGGCGTTAAATCCGCAGTTAAATTTTGAGCCTGAGCCCGAAGCCGATCTCGATTTTGGTGGCTTCGAGCTAGACTAATATTTTGAATTGCAAGTTAAATAGGCCAGTTAAATAGTCTTGTTTAACTGACTTGTTTTACTAGCTTGTAGAATTAGCGCGTTAGATGAATAACAGATCCGCAGCCGTTTAATCCCTATCCAATCCCTATTACAGCTTGCGCTTCTTCGGCCAGATTAAATTAAATCGGGTATGTTGCTCATCGCTGGTGACGCTGACATTCCCCTGGTGTCGCTGCATAATCCGTTTGATGATCGCAAGCCCCAAACCATGCCCTTTATTGCCATTTTGCACCGATTGGCTGCGATAAAAAGGCTCGAACACTTTCGGTAAATCCACCGAGGGGATAGGTTCGCCGTCGTTACTCACACTTAAATTAACCCTGTGCTGCGTTTGCTTAACCTCAATAATAATTTCAGTGCGGGCAAAGCGTTGGGCGTTGGTCAGTAAATTTTGCAGCGCACGTTCAATTAATGCCGGTTCCCCAAACAAGGGCAGTTTTTCGACTTCTGTCTTTAAGGTAATAGGCGTTGGACTCAAGGTTTCTAGGCGCTTAATGCTTTGATTGATGAGATTAATTAGATCGTATTCATCCAACTGGATACCTTCTCGCTGTGACTCTAAGCTGGCGTATGTCAGCAGTTCTTGGAGTAAGTCTTCCATTTCTTTAATATCAAGCTGCATCTCATCGAGAAAGTCTTGGCGCTTTTGTTCGTCCGAATCGGGCTGACAATACATGGGCATGAGTGCAAGGGCGAATTTGAGTCTTGCCAGCGGCGTGCGGATCTCATGGGAGACCGCATTAGACAGGTGTTTCTGGTTCTCAATCAAGGCGCTGATATGTCGCGCCATTTCGTTAAACGTATTGGCTAAGGGCTTAACTTGGGAGCGATTTGACAGGGTAATCCGCGTGTCCCATTTGGCTTCGCCAAATTCTTTGGTGGCCTTACGCAGTATGCTCAAATCCCGTGAAAGCGGGCCGACCCAAATTAGCGCAACAAGGGCGAGTGATAAATAAAAGAACAGGGTGAACAGGCTGCGAAGGTTGGCTCTGGGATCTATGTCCAGCGGCCCCGCCATTAAGACTTGATCGTCTACTCGAATAAATTGCAGCAAGCTATCATCATTGGCCGTGGTGGTGAACACCTTGCTTGTGCTTAACGCTTGATTATCTGCCAGTGCGACTTGATCTGCATTGAGTAATTGCAGTGGCATCACAGGGTTCGCAGGGATCGCCTCCAGATACCGTTGGCGGGCATCGGGAGGTAATTCCGCTAATAATTGCGCCAATGCCACTAACGGCGCATCGAGGGCATTATTGTCATCAACATTCTTCTGCCACAGGCTGTCGAGTGTCCAGCCAATCCCAAGCACGCTGAGACTGAGTAGCAGATATAAACTGATAAAGAGACGTTTCACTGTATGTGTGCTTAGTTATTCCAGGCTTCAGGCGCAAAGAGGTAACCTTGTCCCCAAACGGTTTTAATTCTGAAAGGTGTCTCGATATTATCGTTGAGTTTTTTACGTAATCTAGAGATACGCACGTCAATTTTTCGATCTTTGCCATCGAAATCAATATTGAGTAACAGCTGATAAATATACTGACGGCTGAGCACTTGGCCCGCTTGTGAGGCCAGTAACCACAGCAACTCGAATTCATGGCTGGTGAGATCGATTTCAGTTTCATTGAGGCGAATCGCGTGGGTATGCGGGTCGATACTCAGTTTACCAAAGGTCAAACAGTGGGATTCCGCCTGAGGTGGTTGATTCTGACGGCGCAGTAAGTTGTTGATCCGCGCCACTAACAGGGCAGGATCGACGGGCTTAACCACATAGTCATCGGCACCGAGTTCTAGTCCTTTGATTTGATCTTCGCTTGAGCCAAGTGCGCTCATCAATAGGATTGGGCCGGCAAAATAGTCGGGCAGTTTCTCACACAGGGTGAGGCCATCCATGCCCGGCAGCATAATGTCTAACAGTATGATATCTGGCTTGTAATTGATTAATCGCGTTAATACTGTGTCGCCACGGCGTTCAACTTCAACATGCATACCATGGGATTTTAGGTAATCTACAATCAAGTTTGCTAAGCGAACGTCGTCTTCAACCAATAATACTCTGTGGTTCGATTGTGGGCTTGTCATTAAAATAAACTCCAAGGGTTGCGGTAACGTCTGCGAACCTGAGGTTGTGATGCAGAAGTGATTTTAAGTTTGGCACCAGCCAAAGTTTGGTTACTGTCTTTACTCACCATGACAAATTGAATATCCGTCATAGTGTGGATTTTCATGCTTAACGTATGGGTTGAAACTGAATCACTGCACCATTTGGGATAGGCGGCATTGTCGGACAAAATACAGATAAGCTCATCTTTGGCGAGTTCCCACTGCAGTTCAATATAGACATCGCAGGCCTGAGTTTCTGAACTGGTAATACAAATTTCAGGTGTGAGTTTAAGTGACGAGTCGCGAGTTTTAGCTTGTGCAGAACTTGGGCCCATCAAGCCGAGGCTTAGACCAAGAAAGCAAAGCAAGCTTAACTGAGGCAGTGTCACTAACGTTAGAACCTATAGGCTGCGCCGATAAAGTAGGTGCTGCTATAGTCTTGGTCTAACAAGGGACTGGCGGCAATCTCATCGGCAATTAGAGTGTAACGAACTGCCAACAGTAGATCCCAATTGTCAGTTAATATGTAACGGGCCGTCATTTCCGCACCTTTATCCCAACCTGATTTTGCTTGATATCTTTCGCTCCAATAGGCGTTTTCACTGGGTCTAACGCTGTAATAATAATCCACTACGGCTTGGCTCTTCCAATCAAATACTAGCGCAAACTCAAAAATGAAACGATCGTAATCCCAGCCATAGGTCCATTTTATTTGTGCTTCTGAACCTTGATGAACATTAAACATATCATGAGTGTACGCCAATCTAATAATACCGAGCCGCGTATAGATGAATGCTTCGGCACCGCCAAGTAAGGTGAAGTTCCGAGTCTCTAAGGAATTAAACTCAGGCTCGGGCTCAGTCGATAAATACATACTATTTATGGCTTTGGCTTCAACTTGAGTGCCACGATTCAAAAAGATATTTGATGGGTCCCATTGATAGAAGTAGGCTCTATCTAAGCTATAACTTGTTACTAAGTTAATTGTAAAGCTTTCTTGCTCGGCTAAGGTATAACCTAAATTACCATTGTCGAAGAACCAGTGTTCGCCGTAATAGGCCACTGTTGGAATAAAGAACAATGGAATATCGTCAAAATCCCTGAGTGGATTGCTTTTTTGTCCCCAGCCTATGGCGATGCCTAGATCCCAGTTGTTCATCTCAATACATTGATTTTCTGGTGCACAGGCTTCTTTCGCCATTCCGATTGCAGGCAAAATACTTAAACTTGTAATGAGGACAAAAAGAATACGATACATGATTTAACGATTAAGGGCTGAGGTTAACAATACAGGAAAACAGATTAGCATTTTATGCTCAATTCAACAGTGGTTTCATTCACGCAGATGCAAAATGATACAGCTATCAATTAAATAATAAATTTATGGATTGCACAATATGTTGATAGTCATGCTAAAAGCTTATCTTGGCAGCTTTCGTACGGTTAATTGTAAATGTTAAATTTTGTGTTTTATAAGTTTCGAGTGTAACTGAAATGATGTTAATTATGATGTAAAAGCTGTGTTGCTTGGAAATAATAATGCCATTCGCAAGTGTGAATGGCACAGACTGAAGCCGAATAACCTACTTTGCGGTAATAACACAGAGATTAGAATGAAGATTAATTGACCTCAGTAACTGACTTGTAGCCCATTTCTGTCAATTGATCGTTTACACAATCAAGCACATATTGTTTTAGCTCAGCATTTTCGACTTGATCTTCAGAAGCCATCTGCTGGCACACTTCTTTTAGCTGAGCGAGATCTGCTGCTGGTGCAGGCGGTAAAGAGGAGTCGTCAGCAAAGGAAGTGAAACTTACTAATGCCAATAGAGTAAAAACAGCTGATAACTTATTCATTTTATTTCCTTTAGTTATGTATTGTTAACCACAGATTAAGAAGCATTCTCTTAATACCACTGTGTCAACATCAGCAATTTATCACTGCTATTCTGTTTTAGATATAAATAATTTTTACCTTTCTTGATTAAGATTTTTTACCTTGTTTTCCCTTGATTCGCTTCAAGTAAATGGGCTGGCTGAGTGTACTTTATTTGCTCTAGTTTGATTTATTCTCAGCATCTTTTGCTGCTTGAGTTAGGTTCACACCCCCCCACTCTGAACTCATGCGTGCTAAGTTGGCTCTTCTGAACTTGTGTTTGAAATTAATTGATGAAACTCTGCACATAAACTTATGTGCTTAACTTATGCGCTTAATTGTGTGCTTAATTGTGTGCTTAATTGTGCGTACAGTAGAACTTGGATTTCTTTCAAAAGTGCCGCTTACATCACTTTAACGGCTTATTTGCGATAAAGTGCATTATTATCACTGTTTATGGTCGATTTTTAATGAAGGTTTAATCGCCGCTGTTAACTGAATTATGCGGTAGTTATAAGAAGTCATATAAAATGAGATATGACGCATGTTGCAGACCATTTTTTCCTAGAATATTGAATTAAAAAGAATTAATTTTTATGTGTTTTTTAGTTTAAATTTTATTTTACGGTTTATTATTTTAACATTATGTTTTTATTGTTTATTTTTATGTGTTCGTTTGTTTTTGATGATTACATTGCTAAGATTATAGCTATCCTCTAGAATGCGCCGCTCTCGCAGGTGCGCGTGCATAAGATTAATGGCAAATGCTATTGATTTTTTATTGAATTGTTGATTTTTCTCTAGGGGAACTCTGTGTCTACAAAACTGGCTAATCCAGCGCCATTAGGTTTAATGGGCTTTGGTATGACAACAATTTTGTTAAACATTCATAATGCGGGATATTTCCCTATTGATTCTATGATCTTAGCCATGGGGATTTTTTACGGTGGCATTGGTCAAGTGATTGTGGGGATTATGTGTTTCATGCGCGGCGATACTTTCGGTACGACGGCATTTACCTCATACGGTTTGTTTTGGTTAACGCTAGTGGGCCTCATTTTAATGCCTAATGCTGGCATTGCGGCGAGTCCAACGTATTTTATGGGCTGGTATTTAACGCTTTGGGGCATATTCACGGCATTTATGTTTGTGGGTTCTTTGCGTTATCCAAGAGCCAAACAGTTTGTGTTTGCTTCTTTAACTATCTTATTTTTTCTGCTGGCGGCGCGTGATTTTACGGGTAGCGCCTTGATTGGCACTATTGCGGGCTTTGAAGGGATACTTTGCGGTGCGAGTGCGATTTATTTTGCGATGGCGCAGGTGCTTAATAATGAGTATGGCCGTACGATTTTACCGGTGGGTGAATTGAAAAAGTAACGATTCAGCAATGCAGAGTTGTAAAAAAGGCTGATGAAGATCAGCTTTTTTATGGGTGTTTTTAGCTGTACTAGATTTTAGTTTTAATATAGGCCACAGCTGCTTCATCTAAGCTACGGAGAGAAACATAACTCGTGCCTGCTTTGTGGGTGATCAAGAAGCCTTTTTCAGTTTCTTTAATCCGGTAAATGTCGGTCCATAAAATTTGGCTGGTCACAGACATGGATTGAGTATGAATCCCTTGCCCATCAATAGTGAGTGTGACCTCATTGCTGGCCGCTTTACTCATCATCTGACGCATCAACCACCATGCTTTGTGATACTTCACATTGAGCGCTTCGATAACACCTAACCCAACAAAAAAGTAAGCTAAATAAAGGCTAATATCGGTGAAAATAAGCGCGATACCTATCAGTGTTAATCCAATGGCTTTGTAGTAAGGTTTGAGCGTGGGATCTGGTACCACTGATTGCGTATAGCATTCATCGAAATGGGCTTTATCTAAAATATACGTTGTGGAATATGAATAGGGCGTTGGCATCATGTCATCTAATTGAGGTGGCACTTAATGCGGGTTAGTGTAGCGATTACAGTGATGAAAGTAACTAACCTTGCTATTGCAAGCATGAATTAGCACTTTGGTGTTTTCAAATTCGACGTTCAAACCCGCTCGTTAATACAGGTCAAGATATGAGTTGGACAGAAATACGGCAACGGCTATATTAGTCTTGCCGTAAGCATTGTTCGATTTTCGTGATTTGACACAAGGAGTGCAAACATCATGGCCTTAGTCCCCAAAGATTTTGTAAATTACAAATCAACGCCGGTTTTCAACCATGACAACGTCCCTAAAATGTTGCTTCATATGCACAATACTAAGGCTGGCGTGTATGGGCAGATCCAAGTGTTAACGGGCAGCTTAAAGTTTTATGGCTATACGGGTATCAGGGGCGAATTAGATAAAGAAGTTATTATTCGCGCAGGTGAAACCGCCATTTCACATCCTGAATATTGGCATAAAGTGGAGCTACTGACCGAAGATACTCAGTTTAGACTCCACTTTTATGCCCATAAGGATTCGGCCATAGTGGCGCAGCAACAATCCGAGCGAAGCGAATAGTACCTGGCTCCTATACCCTATTCACTACATGCGGTTCTTGGCTACTTCTTTTTAATAACGATTTACGCTAATAGCGATTTCGTTCCGTTGGAATATCAGTTAAATACTCCACAAATTCCACTTCAAAACCATGGGCATCGAAGAAGTAAATATTGCGCCGATAGGGATCATCCATGCCATCTTTGGCAATAGGGAAACCTGCCTGAGTCAGTCTTGCTATCACAGCATCTAAGTTGTCGGTCACAAAGGCAAAATGCGCCAGTCCAATTTGATGACCAGCCAAATCGCGGTTTTCACCTTCACCATTGTCACTAAAAGCAATGTATTGATAATCATCGCCAAAATGAATCCAATTACGGGGTTTGCCGTACCAAGTGCCTTTATCACCACCACGAACACGCCAATGGGGGAAAGCCGCTTGATAAAAGCGCAGTGCTGCGGGGATGTCGTCTACCACTAAATTGATATGCTCTAAATGAATCATAATGCGTTCCTTGTAATGATTTTAGTCTGTTGCTGGTGGTTAAAATCTCAAGCCGCTTACATACCGTAACAGTATTCCTGCTGTTTTGGGTACGCTTGATTGGCATGTTGTTCACGAATGGGGGCTAATGCTTGGGCGTATTGATGCAGCATATATAAGCTGTATTGCACTCTTTCCCTAAGCGCGATATCGCGGGCACTCTCAGGGATTGCATTGAGTACATGGCTGACATTGCGGATGATTAAGTGATCGGGTATGGGCACTAATTTATTGTTTTTAAGGGCATTCATCTTCACTTCAACGATAGGATAGGTACCGCTAATACCGTCCGATATTGAGACTAATAAGGCGGGTTTATGGGCGGTTTCTTCGCGAGTACACATCAACAAAAAGTTCTTCAGTAATGGTGATGCCATGCCGCCCCATTCTGGGGTGATCAGCACTAGCGCATCGGCTTCATCGACTCTGTGCTCTATTTCGGGCCAGTGTTCACCTTTGTTGTCTTCTTCTCCGTCCCAAAAGGGCAGATTAAACAGGCATAGTTCTAAGTGATGTATCGTGTCGTAACCCATGTTGTGGGGAGATGAGAAACTGCTTTCCGCGATATAACGACCGACTTTAGCACTTTGTGAATCGGGTCTTTGGCTGGTGCTGATGATGAGTAATTTCATTAAGTAAACCTATTTGTTTATAAATTATTTGTAAGGTAATTGCTTTATTTAATCTTGTAAAGGATAAAGTAAATAAAAAAGTTTATTTAATCTGTTAAAGCCGCGGAGATTGGGAGATAATGCTTCGGCTGAAATCGGGGAGGCTCAATGAAAACTACTGATAAGATTATTCAATTACTCAAGTTGCATGGCCCGCTTACCGCTAAAACCTTAGCGGAGGAATTGGCGTTAACGACTATGGGGGTGCGTCAACATCTTCAGGCTTTGGAAGATATGGGTGATGTGGATATTGAGGATCGAGTTGAAGGTCGCGGTCGCCCAACACGTTATTGGGGATTGACCGAACAAAGCCGTACTCACTTTGCCGATCGCCATGAGGAATTGACGGTACAGCTGATTGACTCGGTAAAAATGATCTTTGGCGACCAAGGCTTGGATAAGCTTATCGGTCACAGGGAGCAAAGTGCGTTAGTCCAATATCGTGCGGCAATGGAAGGTGCTACTGATATTCCGACACGTTTGGCCATACTTGCGAAATTACGCTCGAACGAAGGTTATATGGCGACCATGGAACACATCGATGGCGTGTATTTTTTACTCGAAAATCATTGTCCAATCTGCGCTGCAGCGACTAAGTGTTTGAACTTTTGCCGCTCTGAGTTGCAACTTTTCCAGCAGTTATTCGCTGATATCGCCTTAGTGAGCCGCGAAGAACATATCATCGAAGGTGCTCGCCGCTGTGCATATAAGATTGCGGCAATTAAAGTTGCGACGATAGTCTAGTAGTGCAGTTAAGTTGTTCGCTTGAGGCGTTTTATCTGTGGGATAAAACGTCACTGAAAGCTAACGCTATATATTAAGCATTCGTTATGGGCTTAAACCTCGGAGCTTAGGGCTTATCAGGTTCGTGATAGGCCAATAAGGTTTCGAAACGAGGATGCCCTTTAAGTTGTGAGAAATCAGCTTCATCCAACGCTAGCTCTTTGAAGGATGCGCTGTTATGGATTGCACGTTCCAAATCAGAAATTGCCCTATCTTCAACACCTAAACACGCAAAGGCGCAGGCTCTTTGATAAAAAGCATGGGCGTTAGTTGGGTCAACTTCCAAAACACGATTACATAGGCTTTGTGCCCAATTAAATTCGCGCATTTCCATTGCGGCATCGGCCTTGTAGGTCAGCGCTTCCAAGTCTCCAGGTCGAATCGTGAGGATTTCATCGTAGACTTCAATTTTTTGTTCGGGTGTCTGGGCACTTTGGGCGCGTAGCCACAGATTATGAATTTCATTAATCACTTCTATTTCACGATTATTATCCGTGATAGTACGACTCTTATGCTTGAGTTCTTGCTCGAGTAATTTGAACTTTTCTTCGTATTGTTCGGCAATACTCTGCAGCTGATTCGCGGCCAGTTTGGCGGTATGTGTCTTGATTTCCCGTAGGGATTGCCAGCCGATAAAGGCAACTAAAGAGGCGACGCCGGCGATCATATAAAAGAAGTAAGTGACAGTGACATTGGCGTAATTCATCGACTTGTCGGCAACGGCCAGTTCGCGATCTGTGATATCTATGGTGAGGCGCCGCTCAAGATCCTGTTGATCGTATCTGAGGGATTTGAGTTCATCGAAGACGTAGCGCTCTATCAGCGGTTTATCATGGATGGCGAAAGGTTGAGGCGCTTCAGGGGGATTTTCTGCATCGCTCGCTTGAGTGAAGAATGAGCTCGCGAGTATCACTAAAAACAAGACTAAAAATAGCAGGTTCGAACGTATCATAACGGGACTTGCAGATAAGTTTTTGATGCGGTAACCACTCATAATAAGATGAATTGAACGCCTAGCTTAACAAATTTTGCCTAGTTTGATCTAATTTTGCTCTAAATAAGCTCTGTGATGCTTACTGTATTAGCTCGCTATGACCTGAACTCGCATCCTGCTAGAATGGCTATCCCATTCATATTTCGTCATTTGTGGTGTTATGCAGTCTAAGCGCGGCCGACTCGATCGTTATCTCTGTACCCAGTTACACACTCACCGTAAAGCGGTACGTGAACTGTTACTCTTGGGCCGAGTACGCGTTGATGGATTGATAGTGAAGGACATGGATAGGCAAGTGGATGAGTTTTCTCACATCCAACTCGATGGGCAAATATTACAGGCCAACACGCCAGTTTATTTGATGTTGCATAAGCCGATTGGCGTGGTGAGCGCGACTAAAGATACTCAGCATAAAACCGTGATGGATTTGCTCGATTGCGAAGCCCGTGATGAGTTACATATCGCGGGTAGACTAGATTTAAATTCTTCGGGTTTGTTATTACTGACCAATGACAGCCGCTGGTCTGATGCACTAATGTCACCGACGTATAAGGTCGATAAAGTGTATCGCGTCACCTTAGCTAATCCATTAACTGAAGAATATATCGCCGCATTTGCCGAAGGTATGTATTTCAGCTTTGAAGATATAATGACTCAGCCTGCTAAATTGGTGATCATTGCTGACCATGTTGCTGAAGTGACTTTAAAGGAAGGTAAGTACCATCAAATTAAGCGGATGTTTGGCCGCTTTCGAAACCCAGTTGTTGGTCTACATAGATTATCAATAGGTGATATTGTGTTGGATGAAGCTCTGGCGTCGGGCGAAAGTCGTATGCTGACTGCCGCAGAAGTGGCTTGTATCCGCTGCAAACCGGTAGCTTAGAGACATAGGGCAATTCAATTTATCAGCCATTATTCTGCGTATTCTAAATATAAAAATGGACTTGAGAGTCAAGTGTCCCAAGCCCGTGACATGGGATTAGAGATCGGCGTGGGGGCCGAATACTTCATAGTGCATGTTTTCAGCTGAGACACCCAGAACGAGTAATTGTTGCTTGATGGCTGACATGAATCCAATAGGCCCGCAGAAATAGTAACGTGCATGGGGAAGCAGTTGATCTGCGACTTTGCTTAATTCCATTTGTCCTTCGAAATCATAATCTGTACCTACCACATCGGTTGAACTCGGCTTGCGATACCAAACATGGCTCTTCAGATTATGATGTTGCTGGCGCTTGGTGTGAATAGCCTGTTTGAAACCATGTACATCACCTTGCTCACAGGCATGTAGCCAAGTAATAGCACTTGGATGTTGCAACTTGATCAATTGATTCAACATGCTTTTCATCGGTGTTTGACCCACTCCTGCCGAAATGAGCACTACGGGGATGTCCGCCCCGACTTCTAAGATAAAATCTCCCGCCGGCGGCATAACTGCAATTTTGTCACCGATATGCATGGTATCGTGTAGCAGATTAGACACTTGGCCACCTAATTCACGTTTCACACTGATGCGGTAGTTGTTGCCATTCGGTGCATCGGATAGGGAATATTGGCGGATTTCTTCATATGCTAAATTGGGATGTTTTAGCTTCAAACTTAAATACTGGCCGGGAATGAAATCTTTAACTGGCTTACCGTCTTCGGGCGTCAATATGAAGGAGGTAATGACTGTGGACTCAGTCTTTTTCGCACTAATGATAAACTGACGCTCACCCAACCAACCGCCATCTTGTTCTGCATGTGACTGATAAATTTGAGCTTCTCGTTGAATAAATATATCTGCTAAAAATCCATAGGCCTGCGCCCAAGCTTCTAATACTTCTTCTGTTACTGCATCGCCGCCTAACTCTTTAAGGGTGGCCAATAAGTGGCTGCCGACGATCGCATATTGCTCAGGCTTGATCAGAAAGCCTGTATGTTTTTGGGCAATGCGCTCGACAGTCGAACTTAGCACCGCTAAGTTTTCAATATTTTTAGCATAAGCCGCGACGGCGTTGAATAGGGCAACAGGCTGGCCACCAGAATGCTGGTGTGCCAAGTTAAATACATCTTTTAGTTCAGGATTATGTTTGAACATACGTTCATAAAAATGGGTCGTCAGCGCAGGGCCTGCGGATTCGAGTAAGGGGATAGTGCTCTTGATAACTTGGATTGTACGGCTGTCCAACATAGAAAATCCTTAACGTGCAAATATTATGAATGTTAAATAAGTTTAAAGATCTATTTGATTTGGATCAATAGTGATGATCGCAATTCGTGCTATCGATAAGCGTGATTAAGGTCATTTGAAGTGCTTTATCAAAGCGGGTATGAGATTGGGAAATGATAAATAAATATATTATTTCAATGTATTACAGAGGTAATGGGGGAGGTTAACTGCAACAGCAAAGCTTATTGCAGTCATAGTGTGGTTTTTTGACTTAGAGTTTAAATGCACTCACTTGATTGCGCATACTGTTGGCGAGTTTAGTTAAATTAACCACAGATTCACTTAATTCAGCCGCCGATGCGGTGGAATGTTCGGCAATATCGCTGATGGCAATAATACTACGATTAATGCTTTCGGCAACGCTACTTTGTTCTTCGGCAGCGGTCGCAATATGAGTATTAAGTTCAGTGATGCTATCTACTGAGGAGACGATTTCTTTCAGTGCTTGGCCTGCTTGATTAGCTTTATCATTAGCATCATCTACTTGATTTATACCTATTTCCATAGCGTTAACTGCTTCTTTAACGCCTTGTTGCAGTGTGGCAATCATGGCCTCAATTTCTTGGGTAGACTTTTGGGTGCGCTGCGCAAGGGTCCGCACTTCATCCGCAACGACTGCAAAGCCGCGGCCTTGTTCCCCCGCACGGGCTGCTTCAATGGCGGCATTTAATGCCAATAGATTGGTTTGCTCGGCAATGCTTTTTATCACATCGAGTACGCGGCCGATATTTTGGCTTTCATTAGACAGAAATCCAATGACTTGTGCCGTTTTTTGAATTTGATCAGATAATTGCGACATACTGCTAATCGATTGCATCACAATATTATTGCCATTGGCTGCATAGGTGTCGGCATCTTTGGCTGAATCTGCCGCCGCAGATGCGCTTTGGGCGACTTCTGCAACCGTTGCCGTCATCTCATTCATGGCCGTTGCAGTTTGCTCCGTTTCGGCTTGCTGCTGTTGCATACGTTTATTGGTTGCCTGCGTGAAGCTGCTTAACTCATTTGCTGAACTATTAACGGTATTTGCCGCTTCGGCAATCGAATGAAGAATGCCCCGCAAGTGTTCAATAACTTGGGTGAGGCTAGTGGATATTTGTCCTAGCTCATCGTGATTAAAAGTAGTGAATTTGACGGTAAGATCTGAGTCTTGATGGATTAGCTTAAGTTTACTGAGAATGTCATTAATAGGATTCATCACGCTGCGATTGACCCAGAGCCCAATCACAATACTGATAATCATGGCGGCACAGGCTAATGCTACAAAAATAGTGATTGAAGATTGGTAAATGGCATTCACACGATCTTTTTCTTCGCCTGCCACGCGAATTTGCAGTGCAATCAGTTCAGATATTTGGTTACTGATGGGGTCTATTACTTGGTAAAGCGGCAGGATATTGGCCGATAATTGGCTTGATACATCACCATTTAATCCTCTTAAGCGTGAGATCAGTGTGTCAATCTGTTGATTCGCGGGTGAGAACAGTACTTCGGCTTGTTTTACGAGTCGGGATTCTTCTGAGGTAAGTTCAGTGGCTAAGTATTTTTGCCAATGCTGGGTAATGGTAGATTTGGCACTGTCTAGTGCTTCAGCTGCTTGAGAGGCGGTGAAACCACCCGCGTTCGCCTTATTGACCGCATCGATAACATCGACCGCGTACTTATCAGCAATCACTTTTAAATCGTCTAGTGGCACAACTCTATCGCCATAGATACGTTCAACACCCGATTCAATTTTACCCATCATATTAATGGCGAGAAAACCAATCGTCATTAGCATTAAAAGGGGAACCAGAATGCCGATAAACATTTTTTGTTTTATTTGTAAACCGTTCATATGGATAGCCTCAGTGAACTAAAGAGTCCTTTAGGCAGAACTCTATCTATCCCTATGATGAGTCTGTAACAATAGGTATAGCAAATCTGAGGAAAGAGGGGGGAGTTACAGAAAATTTATTTTGCTTCAGATACAAAAAAACCTCGCTTGGCGAGGTTTAAATGTTGGTACAGATGAGAGGACTTGAACCTCCACGCCCTTGCGAGCACCAGCACCTGAAGCTGGCGTGTCTACCAATTCCACCACATCTGCATGGCTATTCGATATTTCATCGAATTGACAATCTTAACACTGTGAATCTTAACTTTTGAACTGCAATTTGGTACAGGTGAGAGGACTTGAACCTCCACGCCCTTGCGAGCACCAGCACCTGAAGCTGGCGTGTCTACCAATTCCACCACACCTGCACTGTACCTATCGCAGTTCTCTAACATAAGTCGCTATCGCAACCCATTTAAAGATGGTGCCCGAACCCGGAATCGAACCAGGGACACGAGGATTTTCAATCCTCTGCTCTACCGACTGAGCTATTCGGGCGACGGGCGCAATTTAAAGGCTTTTCGGGTTTTGAGTCAATAGATTTTTACTAAATAACGGAAAAAGTGACTCAGTTGGATAAGATTTACACGAAAGTGTCATTTGTGTTGGTATTGAGGATGTAAAAATAGCCAAACCACTATCCACACTGAGAACTTAGCGTTATCTATTTATGGCTTATTAGGGTCACCAAGCAAAAAAATGCCCCTATTAAAGGGGCATTCTCGGTTAGTTTGATAAGATTTCATTGTTTGGGAAGTTAGCTTGCATTACCATGAGCACGTTTTGCTTCAGCTTGCTCTGACCTAATTCGCCATAAGCTTCTATCATTATCTCTAATGCCCGTTCATTTGAAGGGGTGCCAGGGTATGTTTCCATTACAGATTGTGCTCGGATTGCTGCGGCGCTCCATGCATTCATCTTGAGATAATACTCGGCAACTTGAATTGAATATTTTGCTAAGCGATTCTTCAGCGCTAACATGCGTTTTTGCGCATCGGCGGCATATTTGCTGTTAGGGTAGGTTTTGATAAGACGATCAAAATCTTTGAAAGCATCTTGAGCATTTTTAGGGTCACGATCGGTTCGGTCGATATTAAGCATGTCGTGGAACATGTAATTGTCGGCTTGCATGTTCACTAAACCGCGCATATAGAACACATAGTCTACATCTGGATGAGTTGGATTAAGACGGATAAATCTGTCTATGTTCGCAATACCAGAAGCGACATCGTCCATTTTATAGTAAGCATATATCAGGTCTAACTGGACTTGAGTTTTGTGAGGTCCGAAGGGGAAGCGTGAGTCTAGCGCTTCCAAAGAACGGACAGCTTTAGAGTAATTGCCAAGCTCCATAGAGGTTCTTGCCTGAGTATAAAGTACATCAGGTGACGTTTTGGCGGCAATATCGTTATCATCAGGGCTGCTGCTACAGGCTGATAACGCTAGTGAAAATAGGACTAAGGTAACGCCTTTGGAAAATTTATACATACTTGAATTCAATTCTTTTTAAGTTGTAGTTAAGAATTTTTCCATTTCACTATAAAATAGAAAACATCCGATTGTAACAGATAGCACACATTTTTTGACCCCTAAATGGGGATACGGTTCCTATGACACAAGAGATTAATCTAAAAAGCGAGATTTCGGCAACACAAACTGGACTGAGATTAGATCAGGCCCTAGCAGAGTTGTTCCCAGATTACTCGCGCACGCGCATCAAGGAATGGATCCTATCTGATGCAGTTTATGTTGACGGCGTTGTCGTTAATAAGCCCCGAGAGAAAGTTTATGAGCTGCAACAGATACTCATAGATGCCACTCTTGAAGAAGAAGTTCACGCAGCGGCACAGGCCATTGATCTGGATATCGTCTATGAAGATGACGACATTATTGTGATCAACAAGCAAGCGGGACTCGTGGTTCACCCTGGTGCTGGCAATGCCGATGGCACTTTGATGAATGCACTGTTGCACCATTGTCCCGATATTGAGCATGTACCACGTGCTGGTATTGTGCACCGTCTGGACAAGGATACTACAGGTTTAATGGTTGTAGCCAAAACCGTTGAAGCGCAAACCCATTTAGTTGCCGCCTTGCAGGCCCGTGAAATCACTCGTGAATACGAAGCGATTGTGATGGGGACTATGACAGGTGGCGGTACTGTTGATGAGCCGATTGGTCGTCATCCAACGAAACGTACTCATATGGCGGTGCATCACTCAGGTAAACCTGCTGTGACGCATTATCGTGTGGCGGAAAAATTCCGTAACCACACTCGTCTAAGATTGCGCCTTGAATCGGGTCGTACTCACCAAATTCGTGTGCACATGGAATACATAGGCCACGTATTAGTGGGCGATCCTGTGTATGGTGGTCGTCCAAAACCGCCGAAATGGGCCAGCCCAGAGTTTTTTGATATTCTGAAAAACTTCAAGCGCCAAGCGCTGCACGCTGTGCGTCTTGAATTAGCGCACCCTGTGAGTTGTGAAATCATGAGCTGGCACGCGCCAATTCCTGAGGATATGGTGATTTTGACGAAAGCATTGCGTCAAGACACGGTCGAGCATCCGATCGAGTATTTGTAAGTGTTTAATCACGATTGGCCTGTTCCCGCTAATGTCAGCATCGCTATGACAAATCGTCATGGCGGTGTGAGCGTGCATCCTTATGACAGTCTGAATCTTGGACTGCATGTCGGTGATGCGCCAGAGTTGGTGATGGCTAATCGTGAATTACTCTGCAAACAATTAGCGTTAACCGCTGAGCCTGTCTGGCTCGAGCAAGTGCATGGTACTCATGTGCTTAATTTAGATGCGCTGAGCTTAGCTCCTGCTGTGGATACACCGATTGCCGATGCCTGTTACAGCCGAACCGCGAGCCTAGTTTGCGCTATAATGACTGCCGATTGTTTACCTGTGTTGTTGTGTAATCAAGCGGGAACCGAAGTGGCTGCAGCCCATGCCGGTTGGCGTGGTTTATGTGATGGCGTGATTGAGGCCACCGCGGCGCAGTTTAGTTCACCTATGGATGAGTTGATTGCCTACCTCGGCCCGGCTATTGGTCCACAAAAATTTGAAGTCGGTGTTGAAGTACAGCAAGCCTTTTGTACTTTACATCCGCAGTCGGCAGCGTGTTTTATTCCCAGTGGTGACAAGTATCTGGCCGATATTATTGGCTTGGCTAAATTACGCTTGAGTTTACTCGGTATAAACCATATTTATAGCGCAGATATTTGCACAGTCAGCGACACGGATTACTTCTCTTATCGTCGCGATAAGGTGACGGGACGCATGGCTTCATTGATCTGGCTTAAGTCTTAAGCTAATTCCCCTACAGTTTGTATTTATTTGCGCGTTATTCTCTTGAATTTGGCTAAATAGCCCCCATCTTTTAACTAACGAAATGTAATACCAATCCTATTTAGATCTCTTCATTAGCGGTACTGATTTTAAAGCCACTAAATTGGCAAGATGTCTTATGGATTGGCATATCTCTACTATATGAGTGTTAGGAGGCTGTATGCGACTCGATCGTATGACCAATAAATTTCAGCTTGCCATCTCTGATGCCCAGTCACTCGCACTTGGGCGTGATCATCAGTTTATTGAACCGCTGCATTTGATGATGGCATTGTTGAACCAAGATTCAGGTTCAATCCATCCCTTATTGACCCAAGCTGGCATTCGAGTGAGTGCGCTGCGATCGCTCTTGAGTCAAGAGCTGGAACGCTTACCTCAAGTTGAAGGGACTGGCGGCGATGTACAATTATCCCAAGGTTTAATCCGTTTATTAAATCTGTGCGATAAATTGGCGCAAAAGCGTAAAGATAAATATATCTCTAGCGAATTATTTGTATTGGCTGCGTTAGAAGGTGCCGATGCTCTTGCACAAGCGTTGAAAAAAGCCGGCGCGACCAAAGAGTTGATGGAACAAACCATTGAACAAATGCGCGGCGGCCAAAAAGTGGATGATCCGAACGCTGAAGATCAACGCCAAGCGTTGAAGAAGTTTACTATCGATCTCACCGAGCGAGCCGAACAAGGCAAGTTAGATCCTGTGATCGGCCGTGACGATGAAATTCGCCGCACGATCCAAGTATTACAACGTCGCAGTAAAAATAACCCCGTCCTTATCGGTGAACCGGGTGTGGGTAAAACGGCGATTGTTGAAGGACTTGCCCAGCGTATCGTTAATGGTGAAGTCCCCGAGGGCATTAAAAATAAGCGTGTCTTATCCCTCGATATGGGCTCATTGATTGCGGGCGCTAAATATCGCGGTGAGTTCGAAGAACGTTTAAAGGCGGTATTGAATGAGTTAGCGCAGGAAGAAGGTCAAGTGATCCTCTTCATCGACGAACTGCATACTATGGTCGGCGCCGGTAAAGGTGAAGGCGCAATGGATGCGGGTAACATGCTCAAACCTGCGTTAGCGCGTGGTGACTTGCACTGTGTGGGCGCGACCACGCTTGATGAGTATCGTCAGTATATTGAAAAAGATGCGGCGCTTGAACGTCGTTTCCAAAAAGTGCTGGTGGATGAGCCAAGCGTTGAAGACACCATCGCCATTTTGCGTGGACTGAAAGAACGTTACGAGCTGCATCACCATGTGGAAATTACCGATCCGGCGATTGTGGCGGCGGCGACAATGTCGCACCGTTATGTGTCGGACCGTAAGTTACCCGATAAAGCGATCGATTTGATCGATGAAGCGGCATCGAGTATCCGTATGCAAATGGACTCAAAACCTGAGTCACTCGACAGGCTCGAACGTCGTGCTATCCAGCTCAAACTGGAGGAGCAAGCGTTAGCCAAAGAAAATGATGAGGCGAGTCGTCGCAGGCTTGACCATCTGCAAGAGGAATTACGTGATGTTGAAGCGAAAGCTTCAGAGTTGAACGAAATCTGGCGTACTGAAAAAGCCGCATTAGCGGGCACTCAGCACATAAAAGCCGATCTCGAACAGGCTCGAATGGACTTAGAAGTTGCGCGTCGTGCGGGTGATTTAACTCGGATGTCTGAGCTGCAATACGGTCGTATTCCTGAGCTTGAAAAACAGCTCGATTTGGCATCGCAAGCCGAAATGCAGGACATGACGTTATTGCGTAACAAGGTTACTGAGTTCGAAATCGCCGAAGTATTGTCGAAAGCGACGGGAATACCCGTATCGAAAATGCTTGAAGGCGAGCGCGAAAAATTACTGCAAATGGAAGTGGCGCTGCATGAACGAGTGATCGGCCAAAACGAAGCCGTCGATGCGGTTGCGAATGCGATTCGTCGTAGCCGCGCGGGTCTGGCGGATCCAAATCGCCCGATTGGCTCGTTCCTGTTCTTAGGCCCAACGGGTGTAGGTAAAACTGAGCTTTGTAAATCACTGGCGAGGTTCTTATTTGATACCGAATCGGCTTTAGTGCGCATTGATATGTCTGAGTTTATGGAGAAACACTCAGTATCGCGTTTAGTGGGGGCGCCTCCTGGATACGTAGGTTATGAAGAGGGCGGTTACTTAACGGAAGCCGTTCGTCGCAAACCTTATTCAGTGATATTGCTCGACGAAGTCGAGAAAGCGCATCCCGATGTGTTTAACATCTTACTGCAAGTGCTTGATGATGGACGCTTAACCGATGGTCAAGGTCGTACTGTAGATTTTAGAAATACAGTGATTATCATGACCTCGAACTTAGGCTCCGACATTATCCAAGAAGGATTTGGTCAAGTGACCTATGCAGAGATGAAAGCGGCGGTAATGAATGTGGTTACTCACAGTTTCAGACCCGAGTTTTTAAACCGTATCGATGAATCTGTGGTGTTCCATCCATTGGATGCTGCCAATATCAAGCGTATTGCTTCGATACAGATTGCTTCCTTACGCCAACGTTTGGCTGAAAAGGACTATACATTGGAGATTACCGACGACGCATTATCACTGATTGCGGAAATTGGTTTCGATCCTGTGTATGGTGCAAGACCGTTGAAACGGGCATTGCAGCAAGAAGTCGAAAACCCGCTGGCGCAGAAATTACTGCGTGGTGACTTGTTACCGGGTAAACCGATCAAGGTCAGCTGTGCGGGTGGCGAGTTAGTGTTCGAGCAATAACCTGTGACCAGTAGCTAGTCACTTAGTGTGTTGTTTGAATGCGATACGTTAACAGCAAGCTTGAAGTTGGATACGTTGAAATAGGCGAACTGCAATAAGCGTTCTTGAATGAACGAGCTTGAAATAAACTATCTTGCAATAAGAGATAGAGCTGTTTTAGTCAGTATCGCTTCCGCTTCAAGCACTAAAACGAAAGGAGCTGAGTTTTTAACTCGGCTCCTTTTTTATTGCATCAGCGTTAATCGTTGTTCATTAATGTAGTGGCATAGTAAATTTGGCTACTTCTTATCACAGAAGAGTTTGATTCTTTCCTGCTGCTGGGCAATCGAGGCTTGGCGATCTTCTTCAGTCATAGCGACAGATTCACCCGAATCGGAAGTTTGGCGGATAAGCTTAGTATGCGTAGTGAGTATTTCTAAATTGTGTTTTGCACTCTCACAAATGGATTTAGCCTGTTTAGCATCTTTCTCTTTGATCAGTGCCGCTGACTTTTCTAATTCATTGGCTTCAGAAGTGGCTTCCGCTTTCTTTATCGGCGCGATAAAACCGACTTTCGCCTGCTCTAAATCTTCACTGTAAAGTTTTGATGTTTTGATGCTTTCTTGTTGTGGGGCTTGTTGGCTGTAATGCGTCACCCCATTTTCATCGACCCAAGTATAGATAACGCCCGCAGAAACGGGGCCAATGAAAAGGCTGAGCCAGAGCCATCGATACAGTATTGTTCTGAACATGTTCACTTTTAACATCGAAATTATCCCTAACTGGTCTCTCATCGACATGATAATAAAATATGTTATCTTGAAAGCTAACTTCTCTTCACTGAACTAGCGTAATAAGTGTATGCAAAATTCTTCAAATCAAACAGTAAAGAATAAAGGTATCTATTTACTGCCTAATCTTTTTACGACAGCAGGATTGTTTTCTGGCTTTTATGCTGTGATTGCTTCCATGAATGCTAACTTTGAAGCTGCTGCAATAGCCATTTTTATAGCCATGATCTGTGATGGTCTCGATGGTCGAGTGGCAAGACTGACTAATACCCAAAGTGATTTTGGTGCCGAATACGACAGTATGGCGGATATGGTGTCCTTCGGAATGGCGCCAGCACTACTCGCCTACAATTGGGCATTAGCCGACTTAGGTAAAATTGGTTGGTTGGCGGCATTTATTTATTGTGCAGGTGCGGCACTCAGGTTCGCTCGATTTAATACGCAAGTTGGCGTTGCCGATAAGCGTTATTTTCAAGGTCTCGCTAGTCCGGCCGCTGCAGCTGTTATTGCTGGCAGCATTTGGCTTGGTAATCAATACAGTCTCGATGGAAAAAATATCAGTTGGATTGCAGCCCTTGTGACTGCGGCAACTGGTCTATTGATGGTCAGTAATTTTCGCTATCACTCTTTTAAAGAAATTGACTGGCGTGGCAAAGTTAACTTTATCGTGATCTTACTGGTCGTCGGTGTATTTGTGGTGGTGTCAGTTCAACCTGCATTGATCTTATGTGTCGGCTTCTACTTATATGCGATTTCAGGCCCGATCATTACTATCAGAACGGTAAGGAAACTCAAAGTCGCGCATATTGTCGGTGATGATACGGTGACGAATGTCGAGATCAATCACTCAACCCAAGCTGCAGCACAAACACAAAGCGCTACAAATATCGAAAAAGAAAAACAAGAAGAGCATAAATCTTAGGGCTCGTGCTTTTGAACAGTGCTTATCATTAGCTAGGTGCAAACAAGAGTAAGACATCACACTGGGCATAACGCTTTTAGAGGTTTACTGATAGATATAGCGAAAAATCGCTATCAACTTCTGTTTATGCCCATTCAATCTATTAAAATCCCTGCAATAGGCGATTTCTTTTGCCAAACTTATCAACCCAAACAGCGATATTGCTCAGTATTGCAGTATATTTCTGCAGTTTGGTGGTTATTTATTCGCTTGGCGGAGATTGTTAAAAAAGCCCTTGCACAAAATCCTCTGCTGCCTATAATGCGCATCCACTGACACGGCAGACAGCGTTAAGCAGCCAGTGTGACAGTTCATCGATCAGTTTACTGATTGATGAGTGTTGAGAAAGTTTGCAAAAACTCCTTGACGCGAAACGGGAAATGCGTAGAATACGCAGCCCTAGCCAACTGGAAGCGTTCGACGCTCAGTGTGGTACTCACCTTCTCTTATGAGGTTGAGTTGCTCTTTAACAAGATAAAACAAGAAATCTGTGTGGACACTCACAGGTGTTGAGTTAATCGAAACTGCTTAGCCTTCGGGTTGGCAGTCAAAAATTTAAATCAATGTAACAATGAGTGTTCATAGTAATATGTACAATTTGTTTCTGCTTTTAAGTGGGAACAAAAAATCAGAATTCATTGAGCCGCTGAAGTCGCAAGACGGAAGCAACAAAACTTTAATTGAAGAGTTTGATCATGGCTCAGATTGAACGCTGGCGGCAGGCCTAACACATGCAAGTCGAGCGGCAGCRCAAGGGAGTTTACTYCTGAGGYGGCGAGCGGCGGACGGGTGAGTAATGCCTAGGGATCTGCCCAGTCGAGGGGGATAACAGTTGGAAACGACTGCTAATACCGCATACGCCCTACGGGGGAAAGGAGGGGACCTTCGGGCCTTCCGCGATTGGATGAACCTAGGTGGGATTAGCTAGTTGGTGAGGTAATGGCTCACCAAGGCGACGATCCCTAGCTGTTCTGAGAGGATGATCAGCCACACTGGGACTGAGACACGGCCCAGACTCCTACGGCCCAGACTCCTAC
>NZ_JAKKSE010000009.1:0-169717 GCF_025653595.1 Shewanella sp. SM95 | reverse complement strand
GTTGATGGTTCAATGCCTGTTGTGGCTAGTTGGTTTACACGCACAGCAACAGGGCTGGGATAAGCATTTTCAGGCCAATACCATTGGGCATCGAACGGTACTCTCAACGATTCGCTTGGGATTGGAGGTACTCAGGCGGCCTGATTATCAAATCACGGAGAAAGAATTGCTGGCGGCCTGGGTATTATTCGCCAATCAGTTGCTCAAATATGGCTATGCTATGGCTGATTTATGAGGGGATCCTTCAGTGCTAAGTACGGCCTTGTTCTCAGAGAGTCGAACTCAACCATTATTAATGGCAATCATATTATTTACTTTAAATTTTAGCATGTTATTCGATTTGCACCCACTAGCGTCCTCTCTACCTAATGGACAAGGTGATAAGTTTTTTATTAACTTTGAGTTAAAAAACATATAGTTACATTCCTTTTTTAACAATCCATTTTTACGAAGCTTGGCCAGCATAATATCTAACTTAATTATACTTATATGTAAAATGTCCGATATTTCCTCTCTAGTTAGCTTGACATCAACTTTAAGCCATTCATCCTTAAAGTTACAGTCGAACACTGTTAACAAGTCAAAAACTAACTTTACTAACTTTTCGTCAGGAGAGGACGTTAGTAAAAAAATTGCCAAAGCCGTTTGTCTTTCCAAGAAATAGTTTGAACTAAACATAAACTTAGTAAAAAGATTAATATTTGTGTGAGATAAATTGTTGATTAATCTTTTATCTATAAACGTTACTTTACTATCCCTCGCAACTATTATTTGTTTGCAACAAGTACATTTATCCTCTAAGAGCAAATGATAATCAGTCAGCCTACCTGGGATTATTGCATTTACAAATTTTGGTCTAGTGTAATCGTTAGTCCGTTTGGCATATAAAATAAGTCCATCGTCTAAATATATAAAATTGTTTAACAACAACTGCTTACTTATCGGGCTTCCTTTGGGTAAAGTCTTTGTTACACCATTTTCATATATAAAATCCACAATGCATTTTTCAACTTTTTCGGGGAAAAATATTGTCGACTGTTCCCTCATTCTTGCGTTTAGATCTACTGCGTTCATGATAAAGCCATCTAATAGTTACCACGTGTATTAATCATAATAATTAATACACGCTTTAAACATACCACTTATCAATTTTATATTTATGAAATCGTGACGCAATCGACACTTGGTAAAAATGCGTGATGACAATCAAAAAAATCAATTAATTGGATTTGTGACTAGTATCATCATTTATCATATAACTTCTATATGCGTATATACATATTTCTAACTAAATTATGCTTAAATCTTAAAGCGTCAAAGACATTCGTTAAATAAATGCTGATGTGCTTTTTGCATACTTAAATTGATCACATTTGCAGTTATTAAATACGGATAAAAATAATGAGCTTAAGTGCTTAAGGTTAATGGTTTGCAAAATGTGGTACGAGGCTTAATAATGAAACACTTATTATCAGCAATACTGTTGATTAAACTAATTCTTTTCATTCCTTTAGCATATTCTACACCTTGGGATGGCCTAACAACTGAGCAGGTTGAGTCGACCCTTGAAGATAAGTTTACCGCAGGTAAATATTCGCCTAAAGGTGCAGATTCTTGCCTAGTGTGTCATAAGAAAAATGACAAAGTGATGGCTATTTTCGATGGCAAGCATGGTGACATGAGCCATTCCAATTCCCCCATGGCGGGATTGCAGTGTGAGTCTTGTCACGGCCCTCTAGGTAACCATAACAAAGGTGGCAAAGAGCCAATGATCACCTTTGGTCAGGACAGCAAGTTATCCGCCCCGACTCAAAATACTGTGTGCTTGGGTTGTCACCAAAATACCGCCAAAGCAGGTTGGCATAATAGTTTGCATAATCTGGAGGAAATCGCCTGTGCATCCTGCCACCAGGTACATGTGGCTAAAGACCCTATCTTAGATAAACAACAGGTTAACCAAGCTTGTACTTCATGTCATACCCGCGAAAAAGCGGATATGAGTAAACGTTCATCCCATCCCTTAAAGTGGGATCAGATGACGTGCATCGATTGTCATGCACCTCACGGTTCATCAAATGAGAGCGCCCTCAAAAAAGCCACAGTAAATGACACTTGCTATAGCTGCCATGCCGAAAAACGCGGCCCCTTCCTATGGGAGCATGCGCCCGTAACCGAAAACTGTTCAACCTGTCACAACCCACACGGCAGTGTGAATGAGGCACTGGTGAAGCAACGCGTACCACAGTTATGCCAGCAGTGCCATGCCGATGACGGTCATGCTAGTCGCGTCGTGAGCCAGCCGAGTACCAATGCCTTTGGCGCTGGCATGGGTTGCTTGAATTGCCATAGCCAAATCCACGGTTCCAACCACCCTGCCGGCAGCAATTTTGCGCGTTGATTAAGGAGTCTAAGATGAAGTTTAAATTAAATTTAATCACCATTGGACTGCTTGCCGCTTCTGCAAGCGTTAACGCCGCAGACTTTTCGGTAAAGCAAGCCAATACCAGCAAGGTCAACACTAGCGCCTATCAATGTAAGGCTTGCACAGTGAAACAGGGCTACCAAGGCGAAGTGAACACCAATGTTGGCTGGGCAAGCAGCGACGATATCCACTCAGGTAACAGCTTTGGCGACAGTGATACGGGTTGGCGTGGCAGTGTCGGTGGTGATGTGAGTTATCGACAAGGTGAATACCAGGCAGTGATGAAAGCCGATGAACTCGGTTCGGACAACGGTTATCTGCACCTCGAAGCCGCCAAGAACAATCTGGGCGGCATCCAACTCGATTACAGCATGATGACTCGTTATGACGCCACTGCCCAAACCCAATTATGGCATAACAATGGGTTGCTGCTACCCGACAGTCACACCCGCTACCTTGACCTTGAATTACAGCGTGAAAAAGTCGGCATCGGCCTTGAGGGTGAGTTAGATGCGCTGCTTAACGGCCTCAAGGGCTATATCAACTATGACCAAGAGGATAAAACGGGCAATCGTCGCAGCAGTTTACTAGCCAACTCAGGCCCAATGAACTTTGCCTTGCCCGTCGATGCAACTACCCAAAATATCAATGCGGGTATTAGCATCGACCAACACCAATGGCAGAGCGAACTGGCCTATAACGGCAGTTATTACCGAAATCACATTAATCACTTAAGTCTACCCTATGCCGACAATGTGTATGCTGCTACCCCAGATAACGATGCCCATCAAGTCTCGTTAACGGGCCAATACCTACTCGGCACGAACGTGATTAACGGTCGCCTCGCTACTGGCCGAATGATTCAGGATGACAATCTTATCCAAGTCAGCGGCAATCCCCTGCAAAGCTGGGACGGTGAAGTGGAGACCTTAGACGCGCGTATCGGCTTTAGCAGTATGCTGAGTCCCCGTTGGCGCCTAAACAGTCAGCTGGATTACAGCGACCGCGATAATAAAAGCTCTACCTGGGATTTTGCCCAATTTGAAGTGGACAATGTCAGCGGTGCTTTTAAGCAAAACGTTGCGATGGATATTCAGCGCACCAACTTCAAACTGCAGAGTAGCTACCGTTTCAACAGCGACTATCGTTTACTCGGCGGTTTTGATTATAAAGCGGTGGAACGTAACTATACCGAGCGTGAAGAAACAGAAGACAGTGCGCTGTGGGCCAAGCTGAATATCCGTGTCATCCCTAAAACAGTGGTTGACCTTAAAGCCAGTTATGAAACCCGTGATGGCTCAACTTACGACAGCCTTGAAGCCACGTCCATCGAGGAAAATCCGTTGTTACGCAAGTTTTACCTTGCAGACAGAAACCGTAATGGGCTCGAACTCAGCGTTAATCATACTCCCCTGCAATGGTTAACTCTTGACTTCGATGCCCATTACAACAATGACGACTACGATGACACCCTCATTGGTTTAACTGAGGTGCAGGACTACGGTTACAACGTACAACTCAGTGCGCAGCTCTCCAACAGATTCAACGTTTTTGCTAGCGCAGGGCAACAATGGATTGAATCTGACATGGCAGGTAGCCAAGCCTATTCCACCCCAGATTGGTACACCAATGTCGACGATGAGTTTATCGACCTCAATATCGGTTTCACCTACGACGGGCTGATGGATGACCGCTTAAGCATTGGGGGCAATTACCAATTTGCTAACTCAGCGAGTGACACCCTAATCACCACGACCACTAACCAGCCTTACGGCGATTACTACTCCTACAGCCACAACTTTGAGCTGTATGGCCGTTATGCACTGAACAACAGTATGGGACTGAAACTGAGCTATCAGTACGAACGTTACTACGATACTGACTATGCCGAAGTCAGCCTCCATGCCGTTCCGGGATTAGTGACCTTGAGTGAGCTTAATCATAACTACAACGCGCATCTGCTGATGTTGACCTTCAGCTACATGCTGCCTTGATTTAAAAGAGGTGAAGAGAATGGAACGTAGAAGTTTTTTAAAGATGAGTGCCGCGGTGACCGCTGCAGCGACAATTTCTGGATGCAATAAAAGTGCGAGTGAAACCAATGTTGTACCACCGCCGATAACGCCCACAGATGAAGTCATTAATTGGTCCGCTTGTTTGGTTAACTGTGGCTCAAACTGCCCCATAAAAGTGTTCAGTAAGGATGGGGTGATCACTCGTATCGAAACAGATCATGAAACCACTGATGAGTATGGCGTTAATCATCAAGCAAGAGCTTGCCCCAGAGGCCGGTCATTAAGGCAACGAACTTACGCTACCGACAGACTTCGCTCACCAATGAAGCGTGTAGGTAAGCGTGGTGACGCTCAATTTGTCCCGATAACATGGGAACAAGCTTATTCTGAAATAGCTACGAAATTACAAGCGATTAAAGAAGCTTATGGTCCAGAATCTATATATATGCATCATGGTTCAGGAGCATATTATGGCTTTTCATCCAATACAGCCACTTGGGGACGCCTATTAAACTTAAACGGCGGCTTTCTAGACTACCACTGGGATTATTCTTGGGCTGGTGTCTACGCGGCATGTATGGCGACATACGGAAGTCAATGGGACAGTATTAGTGGTTCATCTCTAAGCGAAATTGAAAATTCTGACCTATTTATTGGTTTTGGATTTAACCCTAATGAAATTCGCATGAGTGGTAGTGGTGAAGGTTATGACTTTGTGAAAGCCCTTGAAAAAAACCAAAAGGGAATTAAAGTTTGGATGATCGAACCTCGTTACACTGATTCTATGCGTGGGAACGAAAATGAATGGCTTGCTATTCGCCCAGGAACAGACGCAGCATTAATCGAAGCTGTTATTTATCAGATGATTAATTCTGGCTGGGTAGACTCAAATGCGAAGTCATTTTTAGATAAGTATGTTGTAGGTTATGACAGGAATTCTTTAGTTAATGCCAAAGCATCTATCGCGTTACATTCAGATCCATTCATTGCATCACATGCACAGTATGTAAACCCAGATGAAAACTATTTTGATTACATCATGGGGCAAGGCATTTATTCCGCTAACGGAGCTAAAACTCCAAGTTGGGCGGCAGCTATTTGTGGTGTATCTGAAAATAAGATCAAACAATTAGCTACTGCAATTATGGCTGCTGAAGCGCCATATATTTCTGCTGGAGCAAGTATTGGTCGACATGCTAACGGTGATCAAGCAACCCGAGCTGTTTATACCCTAGCGATAATGACAGGTAAGATTGGCCGTTCAGGGGTAAATAGCGGTGCAATGCCGAGCAGTTATAGCTTTGGGGTATCAGGAATGCCGGCAGGTAATAATCCTGTTGAAGTAACAATCCCAGTCTTTACATGGTCAGATGCTATTGTTCGAGGCAAGGAATTTACAGGTACCACAGATGGTGTTCGATACAAGAAGAGTGGCAGCCAAGAACTAGTAGATAACAACCCTGCTAAATTAACAACCAACATCAAAGCCATAATCAACTGTGCGGGTAACACACTGGTAAACCAACATTCTGACATTAATGGTACAGCAGAGATATTACAAGACGAGACACTTTGTGAATTAGTGATCGTAAGTGATTGTTGGATGACAGCTTCTGCAAAATTTGCAGACTATCTGTTACCTGATAGTACTTGGCTTGAATCTGATGACTATGCAAATGACTCTTATGCATCAGGGCAGATGGCCTATGCAACCTTCATGAGTACATCACTAACTCCTCTTGGCCAAGCTCAATCAATGTATGAAATGTGTACTGGCATAGCCAAGGCAATGGGTAAAGAGTCTGAATATACCAATGGGCTAACTGGCCAACAATGGTGTGAAAAACTCTACAGTGAAACAAAAGCGATGAATCCAGACGTTGCGATGCCCAATACCTATGAAGAGGCTCAAAAAATTGGGGTATTCCGCAAATATATGCCAGCTTCATTTGTAGCGTATCAATCATTTATTCAAAACCCAACAGCAAATCCACGACCAACGATTTCAGGAAAGTTTGAAATATTCTCCATTTCCCTTGCTCGTAAAGCGGCAACTTGGACATTGCCTCCAGGAGACAAAATTACTGCCCTGCCACAGTATGTTGTCACTTGGGACGGGTATGAAGATGCTGATGCGATTAATGCTGGTTATCCATTACAACTTTGTGGCTATCACACAAAAGGTAGAGTCCATTCAAGTTATCACAATGTCGCTTGGTTACGTGAAGCGGTTGAAGATGCGGTGTGGATGAATCCCATTGATGCAACTCAACGCGGTTTAGCCGATGGAGATAAAGTCCATATTTTCAATGACAGAGGTACGATAGAGATTCCAGTCAAATTAACACCTAGAGTAACACCAGGAGTTTGCTCCTTAGGGCAAGGTGCATGGTACAAACCAGATAGCAATGGTCGAATTGGTCCATCTGGTCATGTGATTGATATTGGTGGTTGTATTAACACATTAACCAAATACCATCCTTCGCCCATTACAAAGGGGAATCCACAACATACCAATCGTGTTCAGGTAGTAAAAGCTTAAGGGTAATCAAAATGACAGAAAAAACTCAATTTGGATTCTATTTCGATAGTAGCAAGTGTACAGGCTGTAAGACTTGTCACATTGCTTGTAAAGACCGTATGGTTGGAAAAATTCGAAACAAAGATGACGTAGCCTTAAATGGCGTAGCTTCTCTACCTGGCATGTTATGGCGTCGAGTGTATGAATACGGTGGCGGAACATGGAACCAGAATAGCGATAATAGCTTTGAACAAGATGTATTTGCTTACTATACCTCGCTAAGTTGCAATCATTGTTCTGAACCTGTTTGCGTCAAAGCTTGCCCAACCGGAGCGATGCACAAACGCAAGGAAGATGGTCTTGTGTTAGTTGAAGAATCACTTTGCATTGGTTGTCAAAGTTGTTCTAGAGCATGTCCTTACGATGCTCCGCAAATTGATAGAGACCGAAAAGTCATGACTAAATGTGATGGTTGCTACGATCGTCTTGCCGAAGGTAAAAAACCTATTTGTGTCGAAAGCTGTCCTTTGCGGGCATTAGATTTTGATACGATGGAAAATCTACGAGCAAAATATGGCGATGGAGATGAGCATTTTGCTCCCTTACCTTCGCAGTCAATAACGTCTCCAAACTTGATTGTAAAAGCCTCACGAAACTCAAAATCAACAGGCAATGGTAGCGGTAAAGTATTGAATATACGCGAAGTTTAATGACCATTTAAGTTAAGGTGCAATGAAAATTGCACCTTTTTAAAATATAAAAAGATAATTCAACCATCATGAAAAGAAATAATCTCGCAACACTCAACGAATTGAAAGCTATATCAAATATTTTTCATTCAGTATTAATGATATACCCTGAGGCAGAATTACTAAATCAATTCAAAGAGCAAAACCTAGCCAAAGATTGGCCAAGATTAACTAATTCCAAAAGAGAATCTCAAGCTTTAGATGAATTGTCCCGATTTCTAACACAATGGAGTGATAACAATGATGCACTCATTAAGCTTAAATTAGATTACGGAACGGTTTTTTATGGTCCAAACACTCCCAAAGCAACACCTTGGGGGTCAACCTATTTATCACCTTCACAGCTATTAAATGACAGCAGCACTATTGAGTTAAAACATTTTTACGCCAAACACGGAATAAATGTTAAAGCCGAAAGCAATGAACCTATTGATCACATCGGCTTAATTATGGCTGTTATTAATTTTTTACTAGGAAAAATGATAGAAAACCCTAGTAACGATGATTATAGATTAGTTCTTACAGAGCTATTAGAGACCCATTTTCTACCGTGGGGAAATCGGTGTTTGCAGTTAGCTTATGAAAATTCTGAATCAGACTATTATAAAGGATTTTCAAATTTAGGATTAGAGTTCTTTGAATATTTAATTAAAACATTCAACTTAAAAGTTAAAGTTATAAATATTTATCGTTAGGTATCAAATAATGACCTTATTAAATTCAATAAACCAACAATGGGAAAAATCTCATTTAAGCGATGCGCTAAATCAAAAGTTTAGAAACTACAGTCAAATAAATCAATTTATTACGGGTGCAACCAGTTTAAATTCTGTGACATGTATGATTGCTGCACTGGTATACAATGAAGGTAAACCAGATTGGTTGCCCAGAAAAGTTAACTTAAACAAAATATCAGAAGAACATGTTTTAAACTGTTTGTTTATTAGCTGCCAGTTACTATTTATAAAAGCATTGCAAGATAACGAACTTAGCCAATGTGAAAGGCTCATATTCACATTGGCAAATATCTGGGCAAACAACTTCGCCCCCAAAAGCTCTAGTATCTGCGGCTTAATAAATAAAATATGTTATCAACTAGATATCATAACATTACAGAATGGGTTAAAAAATAAATCAATAAGATAAATGCATCTTTTACTTTCACTTTGCATCTGGATTTTTAAATTATATGGATTGGTTCTAATTTTTAATTAAACCTGATAAGCTTGTTCTGTATCTTCCACAGTACTATCTATTTTCAGCTCTAAAATATCATTATAAAATAATCAACTGGAAACAGTGCAAGTTATCTTTTATCAACCGTAATTTATTCTTTTTTTGGATTAAGAAAGATATGATTTTATGCAAACTGCAAGTTCAAAAATGCATAATAGTTATATTTTCAGTAAATTATCATAAATTCCGCACTAATGATTAAGCGTGTGTTATCTATACCAATATTCATTTTTAATCCTAAGCATCAACTAGCGAGCATCCTATTATTCTATGACCTATATTTAGCCTTATTTACAAGCACTTAGTATCTTAGCATGATTAAATAGAAAGTTAAAAATCCATGTACTGTAAAAATAGCGCGCGATGTATTGAATCGGGTGACTTAGATCTACTTCATATGTGACTTTATTAAGTGACTACGCAACTGTGAAATATAATGAGCATACTCGTTTGGAGGCGTCGCTGAGAACTTAGTGAACCAAGCCAATAATAAATCTTTATAAATACTCGCTATAGATATAGAAATAATTTGACTGGGAATATTAAAACTTATTGTAGGAAAAGCCTGATTTAATTTTTCCTGTAGAATTTTGCTCATAAGCATATTCACATTTGTTAATAAAAAATCAAGATCATTCCCCAATTTATAACTCATAAAAAATCGATTGTTTCCTAATTGACGTGACCGATTCAAAAACGATACTAAGTGAGGTTGTGGCTCAGTCTGCAGCCAGTTTTCAGATGTTGTAAGATCATCGAATAACAGGTTAAACATATCCTCATGAATTTCAAGCATAATGTGTGCTTTAGATGGATAATGCTTATAAAGTGTACTGCGGCCAACATTAGCCTCTTCGACAATGTCTTTTACAGTAATGTCATTATAGTTTTTGTTCTTTACTATTAGTATAAGTGCATTCTTAATTGCACTTTTAGTTCGGCAACGTTCTCGCTCTCCACGTTCCATAGCTTAGTATCTCACATTATAGCCAACAAATCATATTCGTCTAAGTATGGACAATATATATAATTTGTCTATATTTTGCAAATCTTAAAGCATTTATCATTATGACTCGACATTAACTTTTGTTTTATGAGAGGGTTGTTTATGAAATTTAGCTTAGTTTTTTTGTTTTCGGTTGCTTTTAGTATACCAGTTACTGCTAGTGAAATAATTTCAGCTGAAAAAATTATCAGGAATCAGCATCAGCTGCTAATCAATAAGATTAGCTCAATTGAAGCTGAAACACTTAATAAATGGATAGAAACCAAGAAAGATTTTATTCTTTTAGATGTTAGAGAGCCTGAAGAAATTATTGCTGTAAATATAGATATAAATAATAAGATAAACATCCCTAGGGGAACGGTGGAATTTAATGTTCAGAGGTTGATCCCAAATAAGAATCAACATATTGTTGTTATGTGTTCCCATGGCATTAGAAGCACAATCGTTACTGATACCCTTAATAAATTTGGGTATACCAATGTTTACAATCTAAAGGATGGGCTATTTTCATGGGTTAACTCTGGACACAGAGTAAGTAATTTTTATGGTTCATTTAAGATTGATGAATTTAAATCAAGCATGAAATAATTTTTTAAATTTGGAGTTTTTATGAATATTGTGATGTTACTTTACCCTGGTATAACGCCTTTAGATTTATTTGGGCCATTACAAGCTTGGTCATTAATAAATGATGTTAATATTCAACTAGTTTGGAAAAATCGTGAGCAAATAGAGACTGATACTAGCGCATATTTATTGCCAACTTGCACCTTTGATGAAATTGATGCTCTGCCGAGAGTTGATATACTTTTTGTTCCAGGAGGAAAACTTGGTGCATTTGAAGCAATGCAAGATCAAGAAGTTTTAGATTTTTTAAATCGTACCGCAGATAAATCATCTTGGATTACGAGCGTATGTACAGGTGCACTTATTCTTGGTGCAGCAGGATTATTGGAAGGCTATAAAGCAACGACACATTGGACAATGGTCGATATGCTTCATTCATTTGGTGCTGTCTATACAAAAGGCCGCTATGTGATTGATCGTAATCGTGTAACAGGTGGCGGTGTTACTGCTGGAATTGACTTTGGTCTTGCTATTATATCACGTATTATTGGTATCGATAAAGCACAAGAAACTCAATTACTACTGGAATATAATCCAGATCCACCGTTTAACTGTGGTCATCCTGATGTTGCTCCTCCAATTTTAGTAAATAAAGTTATTTGCGATTTGATGGCAATCGGTTATCCCGTCATAGCAAAGAATATGTAGCCACGTTCAGTTATTTACTGAGCATATAAAATATTAAGATTAACTTGCACCCTAAAATATTTTGATTGAAGTACACACAAACATCAATCGTAAAGCTAAAGGGTGCAAGTGTTAATTGCCTTATATAATCAATCTCTATCTGTATTCTCATACTCCTATCTCTTTTGGAGCAATATATTACATAAGGACATAGAGGCTAGAAATATTCCTGTAGCTTTCGATTGAAAGCTATGCACATCAGTTTGTACAAACTTAAAGGGCTTTGTATGCCTGAAACTCAGAACATAATTTGATATTTGAACAATTTTTGGACTTGTTAGTAAATCCGATTTGGAAACAAAGCTCATCCTAGATCATTGCTGAAACGTTTTGAGGCAAATCCGAGCTATAACATCTGAGCCAGCATAGATCGCCCGATTTTGAATCACTCGGAATCTGTCCCAGCAAACGCACTATTTTACTACTACGTCAACTTGATAGAAGCTATAAAGCTGTGGCCAGTTTCTTGAACGCTACAGACCACTACACTAGCTCGACAGTTAACTAGGCACACCAGAGTGCAAGCAGAACTGAGGCGGCAAATATCACTTGGCAAGTTTAATTAAGATGCCTCTATGGCAAGAGTGCCCTTATGTCACAACCTAAGGCTTCCGCCAACTGATAAGCCTTCTCGAGCGTGATGTTTACTTCCCCACGCTCAATTCGTCCCATATAACTGCGGTCTATCTCAGTCAATAACGCAACTTTTTCTTGGGAAATACCATGCCGTTTACGCTCTTCCCGTAATTTAGCCCCAAATTGGATTGCTAAGTCTTTCATTTTTCATCTCGTTAAAGAGAAAGACTATCCAAAGTTGCGGCTTATAATGCCACGGATTATAATCCGCATTTATGCAAGCAATGCTCTTCTAATGCCTAGTGGGAGCACTAAACAGCCTCTAGCGAGAACGTCATGTCTAAAGCCTCAATCAAAATATGCCCGACTTTACATACCATTCTCCAGGACGAGAGCTTCAACAATTTTCAAGTTATGAGTTTACGCGATGCTTATCTTGCTGTTTCAACTAGCAGTTTAACTGTCAGTAAAACTTACAATTTCATTTATCAGCAGATCCACAGACTCGTGAAAAAAGGGCTCTTAGATAAAAATGTAGACCCACTGTCGAAAGAAACGACTTATCAAAAGACAACGAATTTTTTCCAAGCGAATTTCATCCTGCAAAGCGCAAAAAAATCCGAAGCCGTAGAGGTAACACCTACAAATAGGGAAAAGCATAATACTATTAAACAATTAGAAGAGCGGCTCAAGCAGTCAGAAATCGATTTACTTACGAGCATAGGTGAGTCGGAAGAGTATATGCGCTTATACCAATCCTTTCCTGAAATGAAAGCTCATCTCGAATCACAGTATTTGTTGGCTCGTGAAACGAGCTCAAAACTGCTAGGTCAAATCAAAGCGATTAAATCAGCTATTACCCATCAGCAAAAGTAACTCCATGCAACTTAGACAATGGCAATCTGAGTGCGTCAAACGCGCTCTAAGGCACTTTCATGGTACTCACAAACATTTCCTTTGCTTAGCAACACCTGGTGCAGGCAAATCAATTATGGCCGCCGAAGTTGCTGCGAAACTATTTGAGGATGGTCTAATCGATTTTGTGTTGTGCTTCTCTCCATCAGTAAATATCTCTCAAGGGATGAAACAGACATTTTCCACTCGTCTGGAGTGCCGATTTGATGGCGTGATAGGTTCAGTCGGTTGCTCTTATACTTACCAGGGGATGTTGGCTTTTAAAGAGGATTTCTGGCAATTACTGAGAAGGAATAGAGTTCTCGTTGTCTTTGATGAGATCCATCATTGTGCAGGGAGATCTCTTGAAGATGCAAACGCATGGGGGGAAGAAATCCTACTCAACATACAGGCCCAAGCGCAGTACACCCTAGCGTTAACGGGCACGCCTTGGCGCTCTGACCAAGCACCCATTGTCTTATCTCGATACACAGATCCAGATAACCAAATTCAATGTGACTATGTCTATGGCCTTAAGGAAGCCGTTGCAGAAAGTGTATGCCGTAGCCCTCACATTGTGCTAATCGATAATGACAAAATTTCAGTTACAGACGAAGAAAACGAAACAAAGACTTATCGCTCTTTGGATGAGCTACTGAAAAGCTCATCAATCTCTTATCAGTCTATCATCGAGAATCATGAGGCGATTCAATATATCTTAACGTTAGCAACAAATAAGTTAAAAGCCATAAAACAGTCCAACCCTAATGCAGCCGGACTTATTGTCGCATCATCTGTATCACACGCAGCAGATATCTTAAACACACTCAAAAATGAGTTTAATGAAACAGCTCAGATAGTTACCTACAAAGAGGATGATCCATCTGCCAAGATAAATGGATTCAGAAACAGCACAACTAACTGGATCGTGAGTGTCGGCATGATAAGTGAGGGGACTGATATCCCTCGCCTGCAGGTTTGTTGCCACCTTAGTCGAGTAAAAACTGAGCTTTACTTTAGACAGGTTTTAGGTCGTATTTTACGAACTAATGATTCGCTTAATCAGCAAGCTTGGTTATACACCTTTGCTGAACCAAAACTTGTAGAATTTGCAAGTCGTATAGCAGAAGAAATACCTGATATCCCAGTGATATTCAGCGAGCCAATTGAGATAAAGCTCAAACAAGAGTTATCCGAACACCATGATATGACACTGAAAATGATTCCACCGACTAGCTGTAATATTCTCAATATTGGCAGGCAATACCTCGATAAACAGACAAAATCTGATTCTGCAGAGATTTTCTTGGCGGAAAATTTTGGCACCTCAACATCACTATCATTCGAACTCTTAGGTGGCTTTAGAGAAAAAGTTGTCTCAACTTTTGACTCTCCGTTTTAAATTAAAATGTCAAAATTATGGTGCCACCACTTTTCTCAGAATTTTAAGTTTTATGATGAAGTCATAAAACTTAAAATGATTTAACAAGCTATATGAAGCACGTATAAATAACTACACTGACAACATTTTGCAGCCAATCAGATATTTGATTTAAAATGACTACTGGCTAGTATTACTAGTCGATTACATCTGCTCCATTTGCAGACAGCGACACATAATACAAAATAGTTTACAATTTAGGTTAAAACATTTCCGATTCAGCAAATCTAACTTCTGGAAGTGCATCAAGTTTAGCTTCCGCCAGTATTCGATTTAATTCAATATCGTCATTTTTGCTTTTATTCAGAATATCTCTTGCTAACTTAACGCAAGCGGCTCGAACAAATGAAATACTCACTGACTCTCTACTGGAAGGGGAAATATTGCAGTATTCTGCGCTATCAAATATGACAGGTAGAATCTCCGTTAATACTTCAATATTATCGGGGGATAAATACTCTCGGCAGTACATCTGATTAGCTGTCCAAAGTAGTGCTGGTAAACCGACAATCCGATTTGACCCAATAAGGTAAACCAGTCTCAAAATCAATTTATCGATTGCAGGAGAAGCCTTCTGATTTCGCCAATCTAAAAGCGTGTAGGCTGCATATGCTAATTTATCCACATCTTCAGATTGAAATCCTTGTCTAATCAGTTTTTCTACCCGTCCGATAAATATTTCGCTTGCGGCAGCAAAGTAGGAAAAAGCTATCAAGACCTGCGATGTTTCAACTTCGGTATAAAAAGCAAATAATTTTTTGAAATTTTCTTCTGTCAATGCGCTAGAATGCAAAGATGGAACAACAGATCGAGCCAATACTGCACCGATTAAGTCAGCGGTTTGTTCATTTTCTTGTTTGGCAAAATTAAGCCTATCGTTATCATTTCTTTGCGGTCTCCAAGCAACCAGTTGTTCGAAATATTTGATAGCTTGCTCTCCAGATGGAAATTCCTTTACATCTTCAGCTAGAGCTGCATTTACTATATCTAACAGTAGATCCACATTAATCAGTTTTGCTTCTGTTGCGTCAAACAAATAACTCCTGACAAGAGCTTTCACACTCGAAGGGTTTTGTGAAGGCAACTCAAGCAGTGCATGGTGGAGCAAACCCGTTTCAGGAATAGTTTGCTGGCTGATATTGTCACCCCACACTTTCTCTGTAATTTTATTAAGCTCCTTAACCGTCAAAAAACTATTCTTAATTAAAGGAAAAAGGCGTATGAGAGCTGGTGCACTTTGAGTGGAGCATGGTGCTATGCACTCTATTATTTCATCTACTCGACGATCTAGAACCGGATTTTTTTTCCTTTCTCCAGGGTTTCTGATCACTGGATTAACCCACTTAGTACGCTCTTTAATGGTTAACTCAACTTGAAGTGGGAACGATAAGGCATCCACTAAGACATCCTGTTGCTGTAACTCGGGAATACTCTTTAAAGCAAATTCGATCAAATGCTTAATTGAATCAAAAAGCCAGAAATGATGAAACTCAGGCTTCTTACCAAGAGATACTGCCATACGGAATAACTCCATGGCTTGCTCCGGCGTTGCACGCACGGATACACGAGCCAACACTTCGATAAAAATCCCCAAACGTTCTATAGCATAACTTTCAGATTTATCTGTAAACTTTACAGTCCAATAATTAATTGCCTGCTTGCACTGATTCAGTAAAAAAATTATGCCATCTTCAGGAAGTCGTGCGATCTGAACTCTTGAAAACACTTTGTTCAAAATATCAGACGTACCGCTATTGGCTGCACGGATAGCAAATGCAAAACGGTGAATATTATCAATATCCTCAAGCTCAGCGAGCCTAGATGCCTGTTCAACAAGAAAGCCAACATAATCCCATCGTAATGGCATACCTACAGTATTCGAAACCCCTTCCAACAGAAGCAACGGATGCAGTTCATTGCTAAAATTTATTGTGTAGCCATTATTTTTATAACGTCCAGGTTCGAATAATGGTTCAATCGCTTGTTGTTTTTGCTGTTTATCTAATGCCTTCGAAATTTTATCTCTAATATGCTCAATATGATCCCATGGATCACACTTAGAATCTCGATAGCTAAATGGGAAAACTTTAAACTCTTCATTAAATGAAGACAGATCTATACCGCGCATTAACCTATGCGCCCATGCTAAGCGAGAAAGTACATGAATTGAATTACGGTCATTACGGTACTGTAGAAGAAGCTCCTTGTATGCCTCAGTCACTAGCCTCTCACCTTTATCAAAATGCCCAAGCTCGGCAAGTAGAGACGCCTTTCTTAATTTCCAGATTGGGTTGGAATTGGTGATTTTTTCGACACATTGTTCTAAGATGGCGTAATCGAACCTATCTCGCGCCACTATGGCGTTATGGTATGCAAGCTAATTAACGCTTTCAGCCCAGTATTTTTCGCCTTTCTCCAGTAACGCACTAGTCGTTTGGGAAATCGATTCAGCTTCAGATGGGCTCATCCAGCGCGTATTTTTAAGCAGTAAAAGAGCTATTTCCAACTGCTGCTTTTTTGTCAATGTGCATGTTTGTTCAGTGTCGCACATGGTAAGTAGTTCTTTCGCTAACCAAGGTGGAACAGCTTCAAAGGTAACTTGGTGACGCCAAGATATTTCATACAATAGCTTTGCTTTACAATTTGCGGTCATTGCAGACAAATTTTTTTCGCTTGGTAAAGGCTCTGATATTTGATGCCGCAACTCACCTCTCTGAAAATTGGGAACAATCAACCACCCAGGATAAGACAGTCTATCCTTCTCTAAAGATGGAAGCTGTTCTACCAATAACTTGGCAGCATAATCAGGCTCCTTATTAATCCTTTTGCGATCTACACCAGTTGCCGTTTCACGACGCAAACTCGTTGGATACCACTCCCAAGTCTGCTTTGGCTTTAGCTCTCTAAGTGCCTTAAAAAAAATCTTTGTGGCTTCCAAATGCCTGATATCTTTATCATCATAGTCTGCAACCAAGTCATCTAAGTCTATAGGCGCAACGTTGATGGATTCGAGGTATTTACGCTTAGCGGAGTTTAATCCTAAGGCTCCAACTAGGTAAATTCGTCTGGAATGATTTGCCAGATGATCTCGAACCCACCCAGTCCACTGCAGAAAGTTTGGATCATCACCGGAGAAGCCCAATAAACACAATTCGTTCTCAATAAATGCTTGCCGAGAAAAATTCACAAACGCCGCATGTTGTTGCGGGTATTTTCGGTAATCTTCTTGAGTGAAAATTAAGTCTTTGGTTACGTCGATAGTCCCATGCAACTTGACAATTCTAGGTGATCTTGCACAGGAAAGGTCCTCCTGCTTAGACACAACACTATAAACTGGATGATGAACTTCAATTGACGCTCGTTCAATTAAAGTATCCCAGTTTGTCGTTAATACTTCTGACCAAGGTAATTCAAGTAATTCTCGATGTAGTGGACCAGGATTCCAACTAACATCATTAACTTCCTTTTTGATGAGATCGTAAAGTGCTTGCTGGCCGAAATATGCACAGTACTCTTCCGCTAGGCGCAGAGGGTCAATACTCCCTGACTGTAATTCTCCAGCAAGCGTTTTTGAAAAATCATTCCATAGTGGTAATTTTCTGGTGGCGTCTCCGGTAGATGCTGCACATCGACTAAAGCCAGCACCCACCATAACGGCTGCACCATGATAGGAACTATCTTGTTGCCAAAGCGCAGATGCAAATTTTTTTAATGCTGCATAATCGGGAAGAGAGGAAATATTCGTAACCATTAAAAACCTACCTAAAAATGCTTTTGAAATCAATCAAAATACTCTCGCAAGTACAGCCAGTCAAATACACAAAACATAGCAATGACAAAGCATCAAAAGCAATTTCATAAAATACGTACACCATGAGCTCAGCAGTCTCCAACCACAAATGATGAAAATAGCCTAACAGTGCATTTAAAAAACGGAGGACAACGAGGACATGATCAGACAATCTAAGACAAGCAAAACATTCCACTGTCGTTTACGTGAGTCACTAGCTTACTCTGAGACAAAAGCATCTTATAAGTTGATCATTCAAGAAGTGTTCAGCTTTAGGCTTTAATGAGTAATTAAGATAAAAAACACCAAAGATAGTACATTGAAAAAAGTATAATACTATTTTTTAATATAATGAATTCAATCACTAAAACATTTTAGTACAATTAAAGAGCTACTAACCCAAAATCCGCGTTCTCACTACGGTCGCCCTGCGCCGCCGCTTCTTGGACTTTAAGGGTGATTTGCGGCCGATATTCTTTCCACAAATACTTCAATTCTTTATCTAAAGTTTGCCACCCCTGACGGGTGATCAAATGCGCTTTCATACTCATTACTCAATCGTTGGATTAAACGACCACAATTGATGCGGGATAATATATTGGACTGATGATACTCAGACTAGACGCTAAAGTTAACCCACTAAATCATCTCTGTGCATAATGGCTTTTAAATCACCTCTTTTACTGATGCCAATTTAGTTACAATTTCAGCTATAGCGTGAATAAACGCGAGTATTCCCATGCAATTTCATTTGCTTAGTATTAACATTGGGCAATCAATGTCAGCATTTATCGCATTCAAGTTACTAAGGTGAGCTAGTCGCCTTGGTTGAATGCGGCTATATTAGGCAGATTCGTTTTCAATTTCAGCCAGTTGGTTAATCTTAACTGTTTCTCATCAGTAGAATAAGCACCAATCTGAGCAATTAAAGGACATCCCATGGGACAAGAAACCTCGAAAATCCTCGTCGTCGATGATGATATGCGCCTGCGAGCGTTACTCGAGCGTTACCTGATGGAGCAAGGTTATCAGGTGCGTAGCGCGGCCAATGCCGAGCAGATGGACCGCCTATTAGAACGCGAAAACTTCCATTTACTCGTGCTCGACTTGATGTTACCCGGTGAAGATGGCCTGTCTATCTGTCGCCGTTTACGCCAGCAAGGTAATCCTATTCCGATCGTGATGCTGACGGCCAAGGGCGATGAAGTCGATCGCATTATTGGTTTAGAGTTGGGCGCTGACGATTATCTGCCAAAACCTTTCAATCCACGGGAATTACTTGCGCGGATCAAAGCCGTGATGCGTCGCCAAACCCAAGATGTACCCGGTGCGCCCGCTCAGCAGGAAGCACAGATTAGCTTCGGTGAGTTCTCGCTGGATTTAGCGACCCGTGAGATGTACCACGGCGACGAATCCATCGCACTCACTAGCGGTGAGTTTGCCGTACTTAAAGTGCTCGTCACCCATCCACGCGAGCCCTTGTCTCGGGATAAGTTAATGAACCTCGCCCGTGGCCGCGATTATTCGGCGCTAGAACGCTCCATCGACGTGCAAGTGTCACGTCTGCGCCGCTTAATCGAAAAAGATCCCGCGAATCCTCGCTACATTCAAACGGTTTGGGGTTTAGGTTATGTGTTTGTACCCGATGGTGCCGCGCGTCGATGAGCCGCGCCGCCATCTTAATCTACTGCGGTTATTGAGCCCACGATGAAACCTAAGTTTTGGTGGCGGTTTGTTCCTCGCAGCGCATTTAGTCAAACCGTGATGCTGATTGGTTGCCTATTACTGATCAATCAGCTGGTGTCTTACGTCACGGTCGCCGTCTATGTACTTAAGCCAAGTTACCAACAAATCAATCAGTTAATCGCTCGCCAAGTCAAATTACTGTTTGTCGACGGTATAGATATTGGCCGCGAACACTTAACCATAGTCGATGCCCTTAATGCCAAAGTCCACGACGATGGCATGAAAATCTACAATCAACAGCAAGCCCATGAAGCGGGGATTGAGCAAGCCACTTACTATGGTTTCTGGTCATCGCAGATGTCGGAATATCTCGGCGGCGACGCCGAAGTGCGCGTCACCCATGGCAGCGTATTACAGATTTGGATCCGTCCACCACAAGCGCCCTCGATTTGGATAAAAGTGCCACTTATCGGCCAAAATGTTTCAGATCTTTCGCCACTCACCCTTTATTTAATGGTGATTGGCGCACTTAGTGTCGCTGGGGGATGGTGGTTTGCTCGCCAGCAAAACCGCCCACTTAGGCGACTACAAAAAGCCGCGATTTCAGTCTCCCGCGGTGAATTTCCCGATCCCTTGCCGCTAAAAGGTTCGAGTGAAATTGTCGAAGTTACCAATGCTTTCAACCAGATGGCGAACAGCATGAAGCAACTGGAGCAGGACAGAGCGCTATTGATGGCGGGGATCTCCCACGACTTGCGCACGCCGCTCACCCGTATTCGCCTCGCCTCTGAGATGATGGTAGAGGAAGATCAATATCTTAAAGATGGCATAGTCAATGATATCGAAGATATGGACGCCATCATCAGCCAGTTTATTGCGTATATTCGCCAAGATCAGGAAACCAGCCGTGAGCTAGGCCAAATCAATAAACTTATTCAAGATGTCGCTCAAGCAGAAGCCAATCGCGCTGGTGAAATTGAAGTGCTGTTAATTGACTGCCCCGAAGCACAATTTCAAGCGATTGCCATTAAACGGGTACTGAGCAACTTAGTCGAAAATGCCTTTCGCTATGGTTCTGGCTGGATCCGCATTAGCTCGCAGTTCGATGGCAAGCGTATCGGTTTTAGTGTTGAAGATAATGGACCAGGGATCGATGAGTCGCAAATTACCAAACTATTTCAACCTTTTACCCAAGGTGATATCGCCCGTGGTAGTGTTGGTTCGGGCCTAGGCCTCGCCATTATCAAACGGATTATTGATAGACACCAAGGGCAAATTACCCTCTCCAACCGCGCCGAAGGCGGTTTAAGAGCCCAAGTGTGGCTGCCGCTGGAATAACGCGAGATCACATATTTGCAAATCAAATGACAACGCTGACATCCAAGTGGCTACTTGTCATATTAATGTCACCTTAAATTCATAAACTCAGCACAGTTACTGGCTCTGACCATTATGAAGATTGCAAAATGAAAATTTCAACGCTGTCGCTTTCTGCTTCTGCCCTGTTGTTATTGCTCGCGGGATTGCTAGCAGCCGTAGTGCTGTGGAGCAGTGATCAGCGGCAACAAATTGAGCAGCAAACACTTACATTACAAGCTATTCAGCAGGATTTTCTCGTCGGCGTACGCCGCGATCTCGACGGCTATCTCGCCAGCGGCAACGCTAGCCAACTTGAACAAGCGAAAACCAAACTCAGCGCCATTAAGAACCAGCTCACGCAGCTTAACCTCGCAGCCATGGGCGCTACCGACAATGACTTGCAAGCCAGCCTAAGCAACTTCATTCAAGATTTAGATACCAAGTACCGCGCCGCGGGTAAACTCGCAGGCAATCCTAGGCAACTGCTCGCCCACGCCGAATCTGAAATGCTCGACTACAACCGTCGTCTGGGCAGCTATGCCGATAAAGGCTTAGCCACAAATGCGGCGGTCGCCGAACAATATCTGCAATTGAGCCGCGATTTACCTTCTATCGTCTACCAACTTTCCCAGCTGACCGATGGTTATCTGATCGGTAAAAATCAGCAGCTCAAGGGTATTTTAGACAGCACCAGCAAAGAGCTAAATACGTGGCACGACTCCCTAAGCGCACTGCCGTTAATCGGCGTATATGAACAGCAAGAAGCCGATGAATTTGCCCTCGGCGCAAGCGAACCGGAACAAATTGAAATCGGCGAGAGTGACCGCAGTGAACTGCTCAGTCTCGCCAATCGATACAACAAAGAAGTCGCCAATACCCACCAATTACTGCAAACAAACCAAGAAATGCAAGATCAACTCATTCAAGCGATTAGCAATGTGGAACAACAGCTTATTGGTTTAGGTGAGGCTCAGGCTGCAAAGAACCAGCAGCTGAAATATGAGTTACAGCTAATCCTCTACACTATGGTTTCCATCATGGCCTTGTTTGCGATTGGTTATTTAATCCTGCAGCAAAATCGTGTCGTCAAACCGCTAAAACGTCTCAACCAAGCTTTTATGAAATTAAGCGAATCGAACAGCCGCGAGCGTTTAGACATTAATCGTCGCTGCGAAACTGGCCAAATAGCTGGCCATTTCAACCAATTGCTACAAAGGTTTGAACAGGAAGACGAGGCACAGCGCCAGCAAATCACTAAGGTTTCTCAATCATTAAGCCAACTGGTGGCGCGCATTACTCAGCTATCACAACACACAGAGCACACCCAAACGATTGTGGCCGATACGCAAACACAGACCGAACATATCCGCAGCCTCGCCAATGAGGTGAGCCACACTTCAGCACTCGTGGAAGACAGCGCCGCCGAAACCATGCGCCAAATGCAGTCGAGTCAAGCACAAGCAGAGGCGGTATTGAGCGCGACCGAGCAAACACAAACCGCGGTCGGTCTGTGCCATTCGTCCCTTGAAAGCCTAAATAACTCAGTGACGGATGTATCGAAAATCATTGATGTGATTGGCAATATTGCCGAGCAAACTAACTTACTCGCCCTTAATGCTGCCATCGAAGCTGCGCGGGCTGGCGAGCAAGGTCGCGGCTTTGCCGTGGTGGCCGATGAAGTGCGTAATTTAAGCCAACGCACCCAAGTGTCTTTGAATGAGATCGTGAAAATTCTGCAACAACTGACCCAATCAAATCATGCCCTCAGTGAGAGTGTCGATGGCATAGCACAGGCCACCAGCAGCCAGAAACTGCGTGCTCAGAGCCTGTGGCAAGTGGCGCAAACAGTGCAAAACCAAGCAAGTGAAATGGCTAATACCGCCAAACAAGGCTCACTCAATGCCAAAGAGCAAGTCGATTATCTCGATGAATTTGTTCGCACTATGGATAGTTTAAAAGAACAAGCACAAACCAGTTCACAGCAGAGTGAGGTCATCGCCCAAGAAGTACAGCAGAGTGTAGAAGATATTGAAACCAGCTTGGGGATTGGGCAAAGCCAAATAAACCGTGCGGCCTAAAACCGCACGTTTATTCACTTAATTTCTCTATTTGTGTTTAATCGTCGATTCGACAATTGTGGATATTAGAGCCATCGAACTGACATTCGACATCAACCCATTTGCCTTCAAATGGCGTTAATGAAGCATCAGTCGCTTGATAGCCCCACAAGGTCTTTTGCATCACTAAACCCGACAAATCAAGCTCATTGCTTTGCACTTCAAGATCAACTTCTTTCACTAACCACTGGTTGTCTGCGAGTTCAACACCTTCTATTTGAATCCATTTTTGGTCAAGTGTCGCTGAGGTTAAACCGTCATCGAATTGAGTTCTGGCATCAATATCAAATGTAAATCCATTAATTTGTAGCTGATTATTGGTAGTCAGTGTCGCCAGACCTTCTAGCTCGAACTTTTTACCTAAGGTTGGAGGTATTCCACCATTATCATGTGATGTTTCAAATTCAACTTCTCTGGCCCATAAACCCTGCGGCATAGATTGAATATCTACATCGACTAGCTTGCCTTCAACCAAGTTAGCTTGCTTGCCATCTTCAAATTGAGTATTTGTAGTGACATAGAGTCGAGTACGGGCATTCAGCTCAAACTGCGTTTTATCTTGGTTGACCCAAGTAATAGTCCCTTCTAGCTCCATATCGTTAAAAGACGCCGTATCTTCCACTTCGACTTCAGAGGCCAAAAATGAAGCACCACTTTGCTGGCCTTCCACTTCAACCCATGCGCCTTCCTGTAAGCTGCCTTCTAAACGTGCGTTGGCATAATTAATCACTGCCGAACCGATATTGAATTGTTGCGCAGTCTTATTTAATCCAGAGACACGTCCCTCGATTTCAGCAAACACAAAATTGGGGATAAGGTTTATAGAATTAACCTGCCATTCTCCCATTACCGTTGGATAACCATTTACCGCCACCCAATCGCCTACTTTATACTGGGTCGCGTCCGCTGGTTTAACGACTAAATTAATCCCATTAACGGCAATAGTATTTTGATTAACGGAACTGATTTCACCCACAAGGCTTGGATCTAATATGACATTTTTAGCCTGTTGGCCTTCATTATCTATTTTGACCCTCATCCCCATTTGAATGGCATTAACCGCTAACGGCTGTTGTCCATAGTGAATCTTAGCATTAGCGATATTTACGCTATATCCGTTGACAGTAATCGAATTATTGTCAGAAGCGATATTTGTTACTGTACCGTTAATTTTTGCGGGTAACGTAGGTTGTGGAACGATAGGATCGGGTTTAGAGGTATCAGTTGATGAATCATTACCACCGCAACCTGCCAGCAAAATGGCCGTAATACAGACTAAGAGTTTATTCATTTTCTTCCCTATTATGTCTTGTTAAATCAGTGCTGGGCATCTTAGTATGAAGATCGTCAAGCAAATGTGAAGAAATGAATTAACCGATGAAAGTATTAATTGTTGATGATAATCATGATGTTATTGAGACAATCATGGATTATTTAACCCTAGAGGGTATTATTGCCGACTGTGCATATCACGGGGAAAGTGCAATCAATTTAATTCAACAAAACCATTACGATGTCATCATAATGGATATTATGATGCCCAAATTAGACGGTATTAATACGGTCAAAAAACTGCGTGAAGAAATTTATTGTAATACACCGATTATATTTTTAACCGCCAAAGATAGTTTGCAGGATAAAATTGATTCTTTTACATCAGGTGGGGATGATTTTTTAAATAAACCTTTCGCGATGGAAGAATTATGCTTACGACTGCATTCACTGCATAATCGTGGCCCACGTTTAGATGTGGGTATTTTGCGCTTCAGTGATATCAGTTTAAATTTGCAAACCCATCAAGTTACCCGTGCTGGTAAAGAAATTAAGCTCAGTAAAATTCAGCGCACCATTCTTTCACTGTTACTAAAACATGCGCCCGCTATCGTGAGTAAAGAGCAATTGGTAGATACAGTATGGGGAGATGATGCACCTTCGAGTGACTCACTTCGCAGCCACATATACAGCTTACGCAGTGCACTCGATAAAGGTTTTTCAGACTCAAAATTAGAGACTATCCATGGCCAAGGTTACCGACTTATCCCCTGAGCATTTTCCGAGTTTATATAAAAAAATCCGCCTCACTTTTTTAATATTAACTAGCTTGATGTTTGCCATTTTTTGGAGCCTCATTTATATCGCCGAAGAACAAATTGAGAAGATTAGCCTCGAGCAAACGCTGGCCACAGAGACTCGCGAATATCTAAAGAATTATCAAAGGTTTGGTGATAAAGCACAGCTCCCCGATATCAATGAATTGAAAACATATTGGAGCAAAGAGTTTGTACCAGCTTGGCTGCAACCTTATGAAAACACCGGATTTTACGAACATCAACTGGGTGACGAAGATAAACACTTTTTAATATCCGCTCATCCTTCTGGGCAAGGGCTGTTGTATGTGGTTTATAAGGATGACGCGGACGATTTCCTTGATAGCTATGAAGATAGAATGCACATTTTGATCTCTATTATGGGGATCGGTTTGCTCCTGTTTATCATGGCGTATGGATTGTATTTTGTACGTCTGCTATCCAGTCCACTTGCTGAGATTGAAAATAAAATCAATCAACTATCACCAAAAAGACCAACATCAACACCGAGTACTTCATACCGTGAAACCCGCCAGATTGAGCAAACCCTATTAAGCAACAAAGCTAAAATTGCCGCCTACTTCACTCGGGAACAAGAATTTAGCCGTTTTGCCTCCCATGAACTACGCACGCCCATTATGGTGATCCAAGGTTCGGTAGAATTGCTCAAAAAAATCCCCAATGCGACAACCGAGGCTCAACAATTAATGGTCAAAAAAGCCATTACACGTATTGATTACGCAGGGCATCAAATGAAAACGCTCACCGAGGCCTTTTTACTTCTCGGAAAAGAAGACATTGAATCCCAGCACTACAGCCAAATTGATTTAGCACCACGCCTTGAACACATTTTAGCTGAGATGGCACAGCACTTTGCCAAGCAAGAAATCACCTACAGCTTAACGCTTAAAGATTGCTTGAGCATCAAGGCGCCACTGAGCTTTATTGACATAGTGATAGGTAATTTAATTAAAAATGCTTTCAATTACAGTGCCGGAAACATTGAAATTACGATGCAAAGCAACCAATTATGGATACTGAATCCACTAAGTACTCAAAGTACTGATACTTCAGGCTATGGCTGCGGATTAATTATTATTGAACGTATTTGCGAGCGAATGGGCTGGGCATTTTCAACCCAAAACGATGGTGCTAGCTATCAGGCTTATGTTCAGTTTATAGATAATACCCATTAACCGAAGTTAGCTTGGATAAATGACCTCGTTTTAGCAAATTCTGAGTTGCAAACCCAATCTTCACAACCGCTTCACGCTTGTCTTGGCACTATGCTCGCAACACTGTAATAGCCATTGAGGCTGAGTTACATAAAACCATAGAAAGGACAAACAGATGAATAAAATGACTCTTACCGTTTTCGCAATGGCACTTTCATTCACGACTATGGCCAGCCAAGCAGGCTTTCAACCTACAACGGGTGAACCTCAAATACAGGGTGGCTTCCAAGGGCCGAGCGCAAGACAAGTGATTCATGATGTGGTAAGCGCGCTCAATGCCAGTGATGACGCCCAAATTGAGTTAACGGGCCATATCATTTCTTCCATTGGACACGATGATTATATTTTCCGTGACGCTACGGGTGATATTAAGGTCGAAATTGATGATGATTTATGGCGCGGCAACACAGTAACACCTGAGACTCAGGTCATTATTCGTGGTGAAGTGGATAAAGATTGGTCTGAAGTGACCATAGATGCAGACAACATTCAAATCGTACAATAAATGGATTTAGTTAAAGCCAGCCAATGAATGGCTGGCTTTGGTCACATCCAAACTTCATGTCTTAAATACGCTTAGATAGCAGCCAAAACAACTTCAGCTTTACTGGCTTCAAAAGCCTTTGGCTCTTCTACATTCAGTAGAGTCACTACACCATTATCGATGATCATGGCGTAACGTTGTGAACGCACGCCACCAAAACCGGCAGTATCCATCTCTAAACCTAAGGCTTTAGTAAAGCTGGCATCGCCATCGGCTAACATCATTAATTCAGAGGCATTTTGTGCTTCGCCCCACGCTTTCATCACAAAGGCATCGTTCACAGCAACACAGGCAATCAAATCCACGCCTTTCGCTTTAAATTGATCGGCTAATACCACATAGCCAGGTAAATGCGCTTCAGAACACGTTGGAGTAAAAGCACCTGGCACTGCAAACAATACGACTTTTTTACCCGCGAACAATTCGGTAACTTGGTGATTCACCATGCCATCTTTAGTCAGTTGACCTAATGTGGCAGCAGGTAATGTTTGACCTTGAGCAATCATGTCTTTCTCCATTTAGTTAAAATAACTCATCCATACTAGCCCTATTTACCGCAGATAAACACCGAGAGAAATAAGGGCGATTAGGCTCGAGTTCGATTCAACCGCAGCCCCGCACACAAACTAAGACATAACAAACCTAATACTGAGAAGGCGCCGCCACTTTCCTCAACAACGATAATGTCGGGCTCTCTGTCTCGATCGCTACTCTCCAATGGCAGCGCATACAAACTATCGGTCTCATCGGCGCTAATGGTCGCAACAATATCGCTGTAACCCACTTCATACACATCAATCAACACATCATAGTGATCCGTCGCATAACCCGTGTAAAGCGTGGTCAACACTTCGTAATCGTCCTGTGTCGAATCGCCGTAAATGGTAAATACGTCTGTGGTGTAGTAATGCACCCAAGGGCCACCATCACGACTGAGATAAAGCTCGGCAAATAAATCAGCTCTTTCATTAAGATATGCACCATTGACATCAACGTCGAAGGTCACGCTAAACGTTTGATAAAACCCATCGTAATCAAAGTCTTCAAACAAACGACTGCTGGCATCAAAAATCGAAAAGCTGTGATACACAGGTGCGCGGTAGGGATCTTCACTGGTCGCGCTCGAACTCGGAATCCCTTGGCTCGCATGTTTCGCTGTTACTTGCTCACGCGTCATCGGCGAGGCGCCCATAAGTTGCACTCGGTTTGTCGTCGGCGCTTTGGATGATAAGGCTGGCGCCAAGGATTTCACGGCCGCAGCGGCGACTTCAGTGACATTTTTTGCGGGCGCGGCTTGTTGTAACAAAGCTAAGGCTTGTTGTTCCTGCTCGGCAGCTTGCTCGCTATTTTCCGCTTTTTTAGCAATGCCAACGCTGGCTGCAGTAAATGGCGTTAAGCTTTGCGATGACTCCAGTTCGCGGGGCTGAGCGCTAGCGACAGATGACGCTAAAAACAGCGCAGCAATAGCCGTTGCCATAAACAGCTTAACATTAACTGTGGCTGCCATATCTTGCTTATTGAGTGTGTTCATCTTGAATATCCTATGGATAACCCGTTCAAATTGGAGCTATTAAAGTGCAATGAAGGTGAACATAAGCTGAACATCAATGCCCACTGTTCTCAGTCAGAAGTACGTTCAGCCCGAGTTCATCTGGAATGGGTAACACTCACAAAACTTAAACGATACAAGCGCGAGCATAGAGATAGACTCGCCAACAGAACTTCAGTTCTGTCACGAATAACAAAATAACTGCCAGAGTTAATTTTGAAGGAATTGTGCCAACCAATTGGCTGATCTCTATGTGTTTGTTAAGGTGATGAGGTATTCTTAGTCGACTCGATAAGTTATCCATCTCACTCATTAACTTAAGATCGCTGAACATTGCGGGTACCCGATATGAAACTTGGTTTGACCTTGGCCCTAATCACTTGCTTATTAGCCTCCTTTGGTTGCATAGCAGGTAATGATAGACATGATGATCGCAATCCGCCTCGTAACCAAGGTGCGAAGAATGAGCAGCGCCGTCTAGCGGTCAATAGCCCTGATCAAGCGGTGGCAATGGCGCAACGACAATTTCAAGGCAAAGTATTGAGTGTACAATCCAGCGGATCGGGATATCGTATTAAAATCCTCAATAATGATGGCCAAGTATTTTCTGTTTCAGTAGATGCCGCAACGGGCCGAGTCTCGAGGAACTAACGATGCGATTGTTACTAGTTGAAGATGATATAGAACTACAGACTAACTTAAAGCAACATCTCCTCGATGCCCATTACAGTATCGATGTGGCGAGTGATGGTGAAGAAGGCTTATTTCAAGCGCTCGAATACAACTATGATGCAGCAATTATCGATGTCGGTTTGCCTAAACTCGATGGTATCGCCTTGATCCGTAGCGTGCGTGAACAAAAACGCGACTTTCCTATCCTGATTTTAACCGCAAGGGACAGTTGGCAAGATAAGGTTGAAGGACTCGATGCTGGTGCCGACGACTATCTGACGAAACCTTTCCATCCCCAAGAACTCATCGCACGACTAAAAGCCCTGATCCGTCGCTCCGCCGGTAAGGCCAGCCCCCTGATCTACAACGGCCCCTTTAGCCTTAACACCAGCAGTCTAGAAGTACGTAAAGGCGAAGAACTGGTTAATCTCAGTGGTTCTGAATACAAGTTATTCGAATTTTTTATGTTGCATCAAGGCGAAGTCAAATCAAAAACTGTACTCACAGAGCATATTTACGATCAGGATTTTGATTTAGATTCTAACGTTATCGAAGTCTTTATCCGCCGGTTACGCAAAAAACTCGACCCAGATAATCAATACAACTTAATTGAAACCCTGCGCGGCCAAGGTTATCGCCTAAAAGCGTTAACGTCCGGGCAAGCAGCCGATGAGTAAACGCGCCATGGCGTGGCAAGTGTTGAACTCCCTAAAAGCACGCTTAGTTGCCAGCGCGCTATTATTTATCTTAGTGTTATTACCTTTGATCGGCGTTGCCTTAAACGATGCCTTTACTGAACAAGTTAAAAGCGCAACCAAGAATGAACTCAGTGCCTATGTCTATTCAATTCTCGCGGTGACTGAAGTCGAAAACAAACAAATCTCCATCCCAGAGTTAGTGTTAGAGAATCGTTTTAACCTCATTCAATCAGGGCTGTATGCCATTGCAACCACTGAAGACGCCAGCGGCAAACAAGATATAGTGTGGCATTCGCAATCTTTTATGGGGATTACGCCACCGCCACATTTTACCATCCCAGCCACGGGTCAAAGCGCATTTGAGCAAATTGAGCTCGCCGATCAACTCCATTTGATTTATAGCTTTAGTGTCAGTTTTGCCAGCCAAAATCAAAACGTGCCAGTGACAATCCACATCATTAAAGATGAGCGAGAATTTCAGCAGCAAATTGATCAGTTTAATCAACAGCTTTGGACTTGGCTGCTGATCTTAATGTTAGTCATGTTAGTGTTTCAATTGAGTTGGTTACTGTGGACGTTGCGGCCTTTAGCACGCTTTACCCAAGAGCTACATTCCGTCGAGCAAGGTAAGTCGATGCAGCTAAGTAGCCAGTACCCCACTGAATTACAAGCGGTTGCTCGGCAGCTTAATATTTTGCTCAATACCGAACAAACCCAACGAAAACGCTATCGTAATGCCTTGGCCGACCTAGCCCATAGCCTCAAAACACCACTGGCGGTGATCAAGAGTCAGGCCGACTTAAGCGAATCCTCCAGTGAGCAAGTATCAGTGATCAGCAGGATCATTGGCCACCAGCTAAAACGCGCCCAAACCGCAGCGGCGGCCTCGTGGCATTTAGGTATTCGTGTCGATGAAGTCGCCGCTAAGTTATTACGCACATTAGCTAAAATTTATCGAGAGCCACAAATCAATCTCAGCGGCGAGATGGTAGAACACGCAGTATTCAAGGGGGATGAAGCAGATCTGACTGAAATTCTAGGCAATTTACTCGACAACGCCTGTAAAGCCGCGAAGTCTACGGTGACATTAACGGTCACAGGCGATGCCTATCAACTGCTAATCTGTATCGAAGATGATGGTCCAGGGATCAGTGAAGCCCTGCAAAATCAAATCTTTGAACGTGGTATTCGCGCAGACTCCTACCTTCAAGGTAATGGTATTGGGCTTGCTATCGTGCGCGATTTAGTCGACAGCTATAACGGCAGAATTTCTGTCTCTCGTTCAGAAACCTTAGGTGGTGCCAAATTTAGCATCAGCTTTGCACACTCAGTTTAAGTCTTTATTTTCAATGTGATAGATTTATTGCTTCTCTTAAAACTTGGCTATAAATAAATATTTAACCGCAAAACACTTTCAGCTTATGTTCATATTCACACGCCTAATATGCCCATAACATCCTCGAACAGGATTATTGGAGCAAACCATGAACAGACTACATCGATGGAATTGGCTAGTGTTAACGGCGGCATTAGTGGCCTTGCCTTTCACTACCACAGCACAGGCTGCGGGCATATCTGCGAGCCAAGGATCGAGCACAGCGGCAAGCCAAGCCGAACTCGAACAAATGCTGGCGCCTATTGCCCTGTATCCCGATAGCTTATTGACCCACATACTTATTGCCTCAACTTATCCACTCGAAATAGTGCAGGCACAGCGTTGGTTAACCCAACGCCCCAAATCATCGATCGACCAAATTATGTCGCAAGCCGAAGATCAGGACTGGGACCCGAGCGTCAAAGCCTTGCTGGCCTTCCCGACTCTGCTGCAAAAAATGAGTGAAGATCTCGAATGGACTCAAAGACTCGGTGAAGCCTTCTTAGAAGATGAAGGCCAAGTGATGAACAGCATTCAGTCCCTAAGACAACAGGCTGATAAAGCGAATAGCTTAGCGGACATGGATAACATGGCAATTACCCGCGCCAACAATCAGATCATCATAGAACCCGCTAAGCGAGAAATCGTCTACGTCCCCTATTACGATCCACGCGTGGTTTACGGCACATGGCGTTGGGGAGTGGCTTATCCACCCGTATATTGGGAATTTGGCGGCTATGCTGGCTATCCCTATCGTCCGAGTCATAACCATTTCTACTGGTCACCGGGCATCCATATTTCCTTTAACTACTTCTTCAGTTCGTTCCACTGGCACAACCATAAAGTGGTGGTGATCGACTATCGCCATTCACACCGATATCGCCCACGGGAAAGATACAGTGTTAGCCATGGCGCACAACCTTGGAAACATAAACCCGAACATAGACGCGGTGTGAGTTATCACAATCCAGTGGTGAAACAACGCTATTACCATGATGATAAATATCGCGGCAGAGATTCACACTCAAGCGGCAGTAAACAGCACTTCAATAGCCAATATTCGAAGTCTAGAGAACGTCAAGATACCCATAGTAATCTGGGTAATATGAGTAATCAGGGCAATAAAAGTCGTGATAATAAAGACTATCATAACGTCAGCCGTGAACGTGATAACCGCGCGCCGAGTTATCAGAAAACGCAAGCCGAGTTAAAGGAGCGTCGCGCAGCGACTATGGTACAAACACCAACCCACAAGGAGCGTAATGACATGCAATCAAGATCCGTGCAGTCAAAGCCAATGCCATCAAAGGAGCCTCAGCAAAGGCAATATCAAACTCGGGAGTCACAGCCGCGTAATGTCGATCAACAAAGGGCACAGTCACAAAGGCAAGAAAAACCAAGAACTATGACCCCAAGAGTTGAAACGCCACGGCCTGAAACAAGACGTACAGAGCAACAACGCATTGAACAACCAAGACAAGCGGCGCCTAGACAACGCGAAGAAGTGAGAGTGAGACAAAGTGAGCCACGCCAAAATGCGCAAACCGCTCGCTCGGTAGAACATAACCAAGGTCGATCAACTCAAAGCCAAGAACGTCGTCATAGGGAATAACAAGATATAAACTGAAAACGAGTGCCCAGAAGACTCACCCTCTTACTGGGCATTTTTATGGATTATTTATCTGTAACATCACCTCACAAAGGAAACTTCCTCCAGAGTTAATATCCTAAATATATCTCATATTCCAAAATGAACTACAAATAACAATTTTAATAACCAAATTTGTAGATATAGTCAGAGTGCGAGTCAAACTGGCTTCATCCGGTCGTCATTTGGCTCTCTTATCAACTCACATCTTGGAGAATGAAATATGGCAACCTTATTAATTGTGCCAGGGTTTGGTGGTAGCGGCCCTTTACATTGGCAAAGTTGGATTGCACAAAAATATGAATCAGCTATATGGGTCAATGACTTACCACTATTGGAGCCTAAGATTCATATCTGGGCCAATGCCATTTGCCGCGCAATCGATCAAATCGAAGGTGAAATCCTGATCCTCGCCCACAGTTTTGGCTGTTTAGCGACAAGCCTTGCCATCGCTCATCATCCACAGCGGGTAGCAGCAGCTATTTTAGTCGCGCCAGCATCACCAGCACGATTTTCTGAGAATGGACACATTCTGCCTGAACACGATGGCACTCAAACGATCAAACACTTGTTGCCAAAACACCCCTTAGGTGTCACTGGACTTGTCATTGCCAGTGAAAACGATCCTTGGATGCCCTTTAATCAAGCTGCAAAACTGGCAAAAAAATTTGGATTCCCAACAATCAACTTAGGGTTAAGTGGCCACATTAATGTCGATTCCGGACATGGACAGTGGCCCCTCATTGATGTGCTTATTGGTAATCTTATCTATCAAATAGAAAGTGCAACTCTGAGCCAGTCTAACGATCTCGCAAACTCAAACACACAAAAGACACACTTATTACATAAAAGAATATCAAATCGCAAAATGTAACTTTTTAGTTATCAATATTTGATTATAATTCCAATTACGTTGTCAAAAACCACTTACATGAGGACTTATATGGCAACCAAAGAAGATCTACAAACCGTGATCCCCGTGCTCGTCAATAGTTTAGAAAAACTACTGGGTAGAATTGAGTTTGGGACAGTGGAATTAACCTTTCACCATGGGAAATTAGTGCAATTAGAAAAGAAAGAAAAAATTCGTTTAGACCAAGTTACGCCGTCGAAATAAAAACGAAATTTACCACCCAATCAACACAGTTAGACCACATCGCTGACCGGTCAACCGGAAGCCTTATTAAATAATATGAGGATTTCGGTATGAATATTTTATCTCACCTACAAAAAGCAACACTCACCTTAGTTTTGGCCTCGGCTAGTTTTCTCGCACTCGCTGAAGATACGCTATTGAATGTTTCCTATGATCCAACCCGTGAATTCTATCGGGAATATAACCAAATCTTCAGCCAATACTGGCAAAAACAAGGCCATAAAGCCCCAACCATACGTCAATCTCACGGTGGTTCAGGCTCGCAAGCTCGCTCAGTTATAGATGGATTAGAAGCGGATGTTGTCACTCTGGCACTGGCCTATGACGTTGATGCATTAAGGCAAAAAGCGGATTTAATTCCTGAAAATTGGCAAAGTCGCCTGCCACACAATAGCTCGCCCTATACCTCGACCATAGTGCTATTGGTTCGCAAGGGAAATCCCAAAAATATCCATGACTGGAATGACTTAGTTCGAGAAGGTGTAGAGGTCATTACCCCAAATCCTAAGAGTTCAGGCGGGGCGCGCTGGAACTATCTCGCCGCTTGGGGTTATGCACTGAAGCAATACGACTCAGAAGAAAAAGCGTTAGAGTTTGTCACTCAGATTTATAAAAACGTACCTGTGCTGGACTCAGGCGCCCGTGGCGCAACCAATACCTTTGTACAGCGTAAAATTGGCGATGTGTTCATCGCTTGGGAAAATGAAGCCATATTATCTGTTGAGCAGTTAGGAAGAGGTGAATTTGAAATCATTGTTCCAAGTGTCAGCATTCTTGCCGAGCCACCAGTGACAGTGGTAGATAAAAATGTCGATCGCAAAGGGACACGTAAGTTAGCAGAAGCTTACCTAGCACATCTCTATACTGATGAAGCACAACACCTAGCAGCAAAACACTTTTATCGCCCGACAAACCCAGACGTTGCGTTGCAATACAAAGACAAATTTCCACAACTGACGCTCTTTACCATTGATGAAGTTTTTGGTGGCTGGAACAAAGCACAAAAAACGCATTTTAATGATGGTGGTCAATTCGATTCTATTTTAACCAAGATTAGCAAGTAATCTTTTACGCGGTTTCACTCATACGAAACCGCCCATTGGTTTCACTTATCTCGCGACGGAATAATGATATGAGCAAGGTTGTCATAAAATCTGTGCTACCTGGATTTGGTATTACCTTAGGCTTCTCAGTTTTATATTTAAGTTTGCTATTTCTTATTCCTGTAGCCGGATTAGTTCTGTTTACGCTGCAAATGAGTTGGGCTGACTTTTGGGTCGCCATTAGTCATCCTCAGGTTGTAGCCTCATACAAGCTGTCATTTACGGCGTCTTTTATTGGCGCCAGCATTAATGCCATTTTTGGGACTCTCGTCGCTTGGGTGTTAGTACGTTATCAATTTTTTGGTAAAAAAGTCGTCGATGCTTTAGTCGATCTGCCTTTTGCCTTACCGACGGCTGTCGCAGGTATCGCGCTCGTGACGCTTTATTCAACGACCGGGTGGGTAGGTCAATATTTACATTTATGGGGCATTAAAGTCGCCTACAGTCAAATTGGTGTTGTGATCGCCTTAACTTACATTGGATTGCCCTTTGTCGTGCGAACAGTGCAACCGGTTTTGGCTGATTTTTCGAAAGAACTTGAAGAAGCCTCAGCATCCCTCGGTGCTAATCGATTAACCACCATAAGAAGAGTGATCCTACCTGCGGTATTACCTGCATTATTAACAGGTTACGCCTTAGCCTTTGCACGTGCAGTAGGCGAATATGGTTCCGTCATTTTTATCTCGGGCAATTTGCCCTATCACACCGAAATTACTCCGCTACTGATAGTGTCCAAAGCTGAGCAATATGACTATAACGGCGCTGCGGCTATCGGCGTGGTCATGCTCGCAGCAGCATTCCTCTTATTGTTATTAATTAATAGCCTACAGTGGTGGGCGAGTAAAAGAGGTTAAGTCTATGGGCCAAATATCGACTGTAAATTATCAAGCTACCACTGAGGCACCTTGGATAAAGTGGAGTTTAATCGGGATCGCATTAAGCTTTCTCGCACTGTTTCTGGTTTTGCCATTAGCGGTTGTGCTCTACGGCGCCTTCGAAGCGGGTCTCAAGGTCTGGTGGCAAGCCGTGACCGATCCCGATGCGCTCGCTCCCATTCGCCTCACCTTGTTAGTGTTAATTATTGTTGTACCCACCAATGCTATTTTTGGTGTCGCCATCGCTTGGGCCATTGCTAAATTTGAGTTTAGAGGCAAAACCATACTGATCTCGATAATCGATATGCCCTTCGCTATTTCACCCGTCGTGGTCGGGCTGATTTTTGTGATCCTCTTCGGTGCCCAAGGCTGGTTTGGGCCTTGGCTTGCTGCCCATGATTTAAAAGTGATTTTTGCCGTTCCGGGCATAGTCATTGTCATCATGTTCGGCACTTTACCCTTTATTGCCCGTGAACTCATCCCACTGATGCAGCAACAGGGCAAAGATGAAGAAGAGGCCTCACTCACCCTAGGTGCCAGTGGTTTAAAGACCTTTTGGTACGTCACGTTACCAAATATTAAGTGGGGCTTACTCTACGGCGTGATCCTGTGTAATGCCCGTGCTATGGGCGAGTTTGGTGCGGTAGCAGTGGTCTCTGGGCGCATTCGCGGTGAGACCAATACTATGCCGCTACACATAGAAGTGCTTTATAACGAATACATGTTTACTGCCGCGTTTGCCGTGTCATCCCTGCTCACAGGTTTAGCACTAGTCACTATCGTGCTGAAAAGCCTCGTGGAGTGGAAAGATGAGCGCAAACATCAAATTAACTAAACGCAACGTCCTTGGGAACAGAGCATTATGAGCATACACATTCAACAAGTTAATAAGCGTTTTAGTGATTTTGTTGCCGTAGACTCGGTCAATTTAGAGATCAAAACCGGAGAGCTGACGGCCCTTTTAGGTCCATCCGGCTCAGGCAAAACAACTTTACTCAGGATTATTGCCGGACTCGAACAGGCCGACAGTGGCATAGTCAGATTTAATAGCGAAGACATCACCACACAGCATGTGAGTGAACGCGGTGTCGGTTTTGTATTCCAACATTACGCCCTATTTAAACATATGACTGTATTCGAAAATGTCGCCTATGGACTCACTGTCAGACCACGAAAGACACGCCCGAGTAAGGCAGACATTGCCGATAAGGTGCATTCATTACTCAAACTTGTTCAATTAGATTGGACCGCCAATCGCTACCCATCGCAACTCTCTGGCGGACAAAGACAACGTATCGCTCTCGCCCGCGCACTTGCGGTCGAACCTAAGGTATTGCTGTTAGACGAACCCTTTGGCGCACTCGATGCAAAAGTCCGCGCCGAATTACGCCGCTGGTTAAGACGCTTACACGATGAGATTAATGTCACTACCGTATTTGTGACCCATGATCAGGAAGAAGCACTCGAAGTCGCAGACAAAATCGTGGTGATGAATCAAGGTCGTATCGAGCAGCAAGGTACGCCAGAAGAAGTTTATGATAATCCAAGCAATCCTTTTGTGTACGAGTTTCTTGGCAATGTGAACCTATTTCATGCCCGGGTAAAACAAGGGCATAGCACTATAGGCAATATCCACATTCCCTCACCTGAACACACGATTAGCGAAGAGCAACAAGGCTTGGCCTATGTTCGTCCACACGAAATCGAAGTACTGACACAACCAACTGAAAATGCCCTTAAAGTCAGTTTAGACTTAGTGACCATAGTTGGCCCTGCAGTGAGATTAGAAGTCCTAACTGAGCTAGATAACCAACTGATCCATGTTGAATTATCTAAAGTGCAATTTAAACAGCTTGGCATAAACAAAGGTGATAGCGCTTGGATCCAGCCGCGCTATACCAAAGTCTTTTTAGGGGAAGGTATTTAGCCACTCACCGCCCTAATCAATAGATCAGAACTTCAAGGTCAAGGACTGACCTTCACCCATTCCCTGCCACTCAACACTCAAATCCATAATCTCATTGAGAATATGATCAAAATCTGTTTGGTTAACAGTAGGAACGGCTAAGTCTCGACTGCTACAGGCTTGCTCTAACAGATAAATAAAGCCGTCATAGGTTGGCGTTTCACCCGACCACAGTAGCGACTGCAGAGTCTCAACTATGGATTCGGTTTGCCACACCTCCGTTTTATCAGCGATGGCGCGGGAGGTTTCATTATGCTCTAAGGTAAAGCTGATATCGGCGCCAGCTCTGATCTGCGAGAAGAAAGCGCCTTGAATATGCAGGCGTTTTTCAACCACATAGTGGATCATATCGTGAGGTGCTATACCTTGTTCTGGCATTTGGGTTTGGGTCGCACTACCGTCCATGCGCACACAGCGCAACTGGCCATAACGCTGAGTACCTTTAGTGAAGATGACTTGCATAAAACCATCCTTAGTATTTTGATTAACGCATGCATAATGCGAACTCAAGTATAGTCCAACTCTGCGCCAGCATTAGAAAAACAACAACACTCTGCCGTTATAAATTACGCTGGATAAAGCGGAAACACTCTTCTGCCGCTAAGGGTTTACTAAAGTAAAACCCTTGCACTAAGTCGCACCCCATGCTCGACAATAATACCAATTGCGCCTCGTTTTCAACCCCTTCAGCGACCACAGTTAACCCCAATTCATGGGACATAGAAATAGTTGCAGCGCTAATGGCTGCATCGTTCGAGTCGGTCTCAATATCCTTCACAAAGGATCGGTCGAGCTTTAACCTGTCTAAGGGCAAGAGTTTCAAATAGGATAAAGAGGAATATCCTGTACCAAAATCATCGATAGCGAGCTCGATACCATGTTGGCGCAATTCCGCTAATAGGCGCGCATTCTGCTCAGGATATTGCATCGCCACACTCTCGGTAATCTCCAGCTCCAGCGCGCCTTTGCCCAACTTATACTTCACCAGCACATTGGTAATATCGGCGACTATCGTATCCTTACGGAGTTGATGCGCTGACAGATTCACTGCCATTCGCAACTCAGTGGCACCCGCAGCACGCCAGACAGCAAGTTGCGCCATCGCCGTTTCTAACACCCATTGGCCAATTGGGATGATCATGTCAATCTCTTCGGCAATGGGAATAAAACGGTCAGGCGCTATCATGCCAAATTCGGGATGCTGCCAGCGCACAAGCGCTTCGACACTGACCACTTGCCCGCTTCTAATATCAATTTGTGGCTGATAATGCAGCCGCAATTCGTCGTTTGCTAACACTTGCCTCAGGCCAGTTTCAATATGCTGGCGCTCAGTGATCAAAGTGTTCATTGCCGCAGTAAAGAATTGATAGTTATTGCGTCCAGCCGCTTTTGCGCGGTACATGGCCATATCGGCATTTTTCATCAAGGCTTCAACACTGTCACCATCATTGGGGAATAAACTGATCCCTATACTTGGCGATGAATGTAATGCTTGATTATTAATCACATAGGTTTGACTCAAACCACTGCGCAGCGCCTCGGCTAAACTGGCCACTTCATCATGGTTCGTATCGGACAAGGCAACCACAAACTCATCGCCCCCCAAACGCGCCACAGTATCATTATCACCAACGATGTATTTCAAACGTCGGGCCACCTCTAGCAGCAGTTGATCGCCCACATGATGGCCCAAGGTATCGTTGATATTTTTAAAGTGGTCCATGTCGATGAACATTACCGCTATTTGGCTGTGGGATACAAGAGCATCCTTAAACACCACTTCGAGGCGCGACTGCAAGCTCAGTCGATTAGGCAATAAGGTCAAAGAGTCATGATGGGCAAGGAAATGAATGCGTTCCTCACTGACTTTACGCTCACTGATATCGGTAAAGCTGCCAATATAGTGACTCACGGCACCAGAATCATCCCGCACAACAGACATCATCAACCATTTCGGGAAATCGTAACCATGCTTATGTCTGTCCCAAACTTCACCTTGCCAGAAACCCGTTTGCTCGAGGGCAGCACGGACTTGAGAATCGATACTTTTATCCGTTCGTTCAGCCTCTATAAAACGGCAGTTTTTACCAATAATGTCCTCTCGGGAATAACCCGTGATCTGAGAAAATGCGCTATTCACATCCACAATGATATCGTTGGCATCCATAATCGTGATGCCTTCACCACTCTGCTGAAATACTTGCGCTAAGAGATTTACCCGCGCAACGGTACGCTCCTGCTCGGTAATATCTTCGACGATAAACAAAATTAGCTGTTCACCATTGGCACCAGTAACTAAAGCCCCATTAAGGCGCACAGCCACTAGTTGGCCATTTTTATGTAAATAATGCTTCTGATAGGGGCCGTAACGGCGCGTCTGCTTTAAGCGCTCTAATTGCTCTTCTTCACTTAATTGATAACGCTTTGGGGTAAGATCCCAAGGATCAAGTTGATTAAGCTCATCGAGTGAATAACCCGTAATCGCTTGAAAGGCGGGGTTAATCGCCACAAATTGACCATCATCTAAACGTTTAAGCACATGCCCCACTGGGGCCTTATCAAATAGGTTTCGATATTTTTGCTCACTTTCGACCAAGGTAGCTTGAAAAGCCTGACGGCGGGCAATTTCCTTCGACAATGCCATGGTTTTTTCTGTCACTTTTTCGGCAATACGTTGGCGCTCGCCGGAGGAAACCAGTGTCATACCGCCCACGACCGCACAAGTGATAAATGCGAGCAGAAGCATCAGTAGCGATAAGCTAAAAGTATCGCCCATCAGCACCGCATAGGATTGATAAATCACTATATGCCAATGACGATCCGCTAACATCAGGTTTGCCTGAAAATACTGCCCAGTTTTATCGCTGAAGAGCTTGCTGCTAAATTCGGGAAACGATTTTTGAGTATTGCTATAAAGTAAGGTACCGCCCGCACTCATATCTGTCAGTTGCCACTGCAAGCCTTTTACACTATCAACATCATCAATAATGCCTTGCAAATCAATTACAGCTGAACAAAACCCTGAGATCTTACCCAATCTGTCAAAAGCAGGAGCAATGAGTAAGGTGCCACCAGGGCCATTGGGATCTTGTGCTAATTGAATCTTGGCTGTCATCACGGGTGCTAACGTCGCACGCACTTTTGCGATGGCTGCAGCTCGCGTCGGCTCACTATTGAGATCTAATCCCAAGGCCGCTTCGTTACCTATCTGCGGCTGAATATACATCACAGGGACTAGCCAACCATCAGTATTCGCCTGCCAGCCTTCGGGACGAGTCACTTTGTAGGAACCACCAACCACAGAACGAATGGATGCCTCAAAACTTTGCTGATCGGCTGCCGCCACAAGCGGTGACCAAGACCAAGCTCTAAAGCCATCCTTCATCAACATATTGCGTTTGCCAAACTGTACAAACTCATCCTCAGAAACCTGCTCGCTATTATCGAACAAGCTTGCTAAGGCAACAATTTGTTGGAGGTTCGCATCTTGAAAACTTTCAATATTGCTAATAATCGCATTAGATTGAACCAGAAACTTATCCTGCAACTGTTGGCGCTGATTCATATCTGAGTAGTAATAAATCCCCACGCAAAATAAAAAGCCCACCAGCAGAGGCACACCCGTCTGAATGCGGCGAGAACGCCAAATAACTCGCTTATCAAATAGCAACATAGTCAGAGGGATAAAAATCACGGCACCGAGCAAATCCCCAGTCCACCAATTTATTAAACTACCCAGTAAATCGGACTGTGGAATCGTACCGTTAATCACTAAGGAGAAATTGCCAAAAACAGTCGCTACAGTACAAGTTAAAGCTAAACTCAAGCAGGATTTAATGACGGCGTTAGGATTATCTAGGGTGAATAAATGATCGACCCGCCCAAGAACATAGGCAGAAAGCACTGCCTGTATAGATGAGCCAATTGAAATCGCAAAGGGCAACCACCCCCAATGGATATGTCCGCTGATGTTGAGATTAATCAACAAAGAACCAATGAACACGCCAATCCAAGGCGCATATTCTTTCCATAAAACACAAGCGGCAATGGCAATACCTGCGGCAGGCCAAATTGCAGCAGAATATCCAGGCGGCAAAGCAATCATCAAACCAATTTTACCTACAATAACGTAAGCTAAGGCGATGAAAATGTTTACCTTGAGGTATGGAATAAATGACTTTATGTGTAGTCCTTCATGCTGACGCACTTCAAGAATTGAGAAGCATCATGCCCTACTCACAGGCTCAATCTCAAGCACATATCAGGGGCGAGATAAGTTCACAGTTTAATAATCGGTTTATCTAATGTAAATAGCGTAAATGACTGACGCAATCACTCATTTAACGTGATGTTTTTATTTGGGATGCCGATCTCAAATGCACTTAATCACACAGCCAAACTTGGCGAGCCCAATCTTGCGACAAACAAGCTAACCCATCAAGACAACTATCGGCAACATTAGCCCCGCCATAGAAGTTAAGCTTAGTCTTTTTGCGGGTAAAGCTAACATGTTTATAGGAGCTATAATCAACTCAATGACACCACAAGCAAATCAACTTTAGTTAAAATGAATAAATGAGAGGCTTCACAATTTTTTATTTTATGAGAACAAAATCAGTTTAAATACTGTTAATTTTGTAAAATTAACGATCTCATTTAGTTTTAATTAAGGTTTTTTTAATACTTAAGCCCTTTTACTACGGGGATCCGCTTTCATTCAATAGCCGCTTCTTGGTATCCTCCTGCCGCATAAAAAAGTTACATGCTGAATATTTTTTGTTCTGCCAACTGACTCCTTTTCCCGTTCAGCCGGACTCATTAATTGAAATTAGCTCTTAGCCAATTCATTGCTGAAAGATTGAACCTAACTATTCGGCTTTCAACCTTTAGCATGACAAATCTAACCCTGTTTTTCGGGTTATTGTTTGTGCTGCCTATTGCTGACGTTTTATCCGTGTTGATCGGCGGTTGTGTTGATATTAGTGAACTCATCAGCCTCAGCAATGGCTTTTTAGTCGAGTTTATCGGCGCCAGTTTGCTCAGCCTGTTATTACTCAATCCCTTCGTTATTCTGCAGTTATGGCATTTAATCGACTGCTGCTTCAAATTTTTCAATCATCTCGATTTAACTAACGCTTCACTTTTTTTAGCACCCCCAAGGCTAAAATCCCTCGAACATACCGCCCACGGTTGTCGCGCTCCGCCATTTTAACCCTCTGTTTTTAAATTTAAATTAAGCATTAAGCGCTGAAAGCTGATCTTCGATTGGCCTCGGGATAGCGGCACATTTTGTGTCATACCTCTTGGGTCTCAGGATTTGCGCTCAGATAACGCCGCTTAGTGCGACTGCCGGTTAACGCTTGGCAGAGTTGTAAACCTTAGGGTTAGAGGAATCTTCCTTTGTTAATTCGAAAATTAAGTAAAGCGGCAATCGCGGCAGTAGCACTCATGCTCGCGGGTTGTGATGGCGGAGTATTGGACCCTAAGGGCCAAATCGGTATCGATGAAAAACACCTGATTATCGTCGCCACCCTACTCATGCTCATTGTCGTTATCCCTGTGATTGCCATGACATTGTACTTCGCGTGGAAATACCGCGATGGCCGTGATCAAGAAATCTATGCGCCTAAATGGGCACACTCAACAGCGATTGAAACCGTAGTGTGGATAGTGCCGATTGTGATCGTAATAGTGCTCGGTGTGATCACTTGGGGTTCGACCCATGATCTTGATCCATACAAACCTTTAGATCACGAAGCTAAACCCGTCACGGTTGAAGTGGTGTCGCTGGACTGGAAATGGTTATTCATTTATCCAGAACAAGGCGTGGCGTCGGTCAATGAGTTGGCGTTCCCAGCCAATGTGCCGGTGAACTTTAAGATCACCTCTGACACTGCGATGAACTCCTTCTTCATTCCTCAGTTAGGCAGCCAGATTTACTCTATGGCGGGCATGACCACTAAGTTACATTTGATCGCTAACGAGCCCGGCACCTTCGACGGTATCTCGGCTAACTACAGCGGCGCCGGATTTGCGGGCATGAAGTTTAAAGCGATTGCCACTCAGACACCTGCCGACTTCGAGGCATGGGTTGCCAAGTTAAAACAACAGGGCAAGACATTGGACTCAGCGGCCTATGCCACACTGGCTAAACCGAGTGAATACAATCCGGTTGAATACTTTGGCTCAGTGAGCAAAGGGATGTTTGACCAAATCGTGATGCAATACATGCACATGGACTCACATGACGGCATGAAAGGTCACGAAGGAATGGACATGCACGCAGGCATGGAACCTATGGGCACTGAGCACACATCTGACATGGCAGACATGAAAGGTATGCACGACATGGCACATATGGCAGGCGAGCACGCGATGGAAAATACACAGAACATGGCCGACATGGATAGCTCAACACCTTCTGTACCGTCATCAACACAGGACTCATCCACAGAACCTTTATCCTTAGAGCACTCATCCACTCAACAAGTGGAGGCGGAGTAATCATGTCATTTCTCGGTAAATTAAGCTTAGATGCGATTCCGTATCACGAGCCTATCATCATGGTGACCTTAGCGGTCGTCGCAGTGGTAGGTTTGTATATCGCAGCCTTGATCACTAAACACAAAAAATGGAGCGTACTTTGGAACGACTGGTTAACCTCAGTTGACCATAAACGCCTCGGTATCATGTACATAGTGTTAGCTTTGGTGATGCTCATTCGTGGCTTCTCCGATGCCATTATGATGCGTACCCAGCAAGCACTTGCCACCAACGGCGCCGCAGGTTATCTGCCGCCTGAACATTACGACCAAATCTTCACCGCCCATGGCGTGATCATGATTATCTTTATGGCGATGCCATTTATGATAGGTCTAATGAACTTAGTGTTGCCGCTGCAAATTGGTGCCCGCGACGTTGCCTTCCCATTCTTGAACAACCTCAGCTTCTGGCTTACCGCCTCGGGCGCTGTGCTGATCAATATTTCTTTGGGTTTAGGTGAATTTGCTAAGACAGGTTGGGTGGCGTATCCACCACTCTCAGAGCTGGCTTACAGTCCGGGGGTTGGGGTCGATTACTATATCTGGGCACTGCAGATTTCGGGCATAGGGACGACCTTAACCGGGGTGAACTTTATCGCCACCGTACTGAAGATGCGTGCCCCAGGCATGAAGCTGATGCAAATGCCAATCTTCACTTGGACTTGTACTTGGGCGAACATATTGATCGTCGCGTCATTCCCAATCTTAACCGCTGTGTTAGCCCTGCTGACACTCGACCGTTACATGGATTTCCACTTCTTCACCAATGACGGTGGCGGTAACGCCATGATGTATATCAACCTGTTTTGGGCGTGGGGACATCCTGAAGTTTACATCCTGATTTTGCCTGCTTTTGGTATTTTCTCCGATGTGATCTCAACCTTTACCTCTAAACGTCTGTTCGGTTACACCTCTATGGTGTGGGCGAGTGGTGCGATTTCAATTCTAGGTTTCATCGTTTGGTTACACCACTTCTTCACCATGGGCTCAAGTGCCAACGTCAACGCCTTCTTCGGGGTGATGACTATGGTGATTGCGGTTCCAACCGGGGTAAAACTGTTTAACTGGTTGTTCACTATCTACCGTGGCCGCCTACGTTTAACGGTACCTGTGTTGTGGACACTAGGCTTTATGGTGACTTTCACCATAGGCGGTATGACAGGGGTGTTATTAGCCTTACCGGGTGCCGACTACGTCTTACATAACAGTTTGTTTTTAATCGCGCATTTCCATAATACTATTATTGGTGGTGCGGTATTTGGTTACTTAGCAGGTTTTGCTTACTGGTTCCCGAAAGCGACAGGTTTCCACTTGAATGAGCGTTTAGGTAAAGCGTCATTCTGGTGCTGGCAAATCGGTTTCTATGTGGCCTTTATGCCGCTGTACGTACTGGGCTTTATGGGTATGACACGCCGTATCAACCACATTGATAACCCAGCGTGGAACGTGTGGATCTACTTAGCCGCCGTGGGTGCTTGCATCATCATGGTCGGTATCATTCTGCAGTTTATCCAACTGTACGTGAGTATCCGTGACCGCGACCAAAACCGCGACACCACGGGCGATCCATGGAATGGCCATACTTTAGAGTGGTCAACCGCTTCTCCACCGCAGTTCTATAACTTCGCTAAGCTGCCACAGGTTGCTGATATTGATGCCTTTACCGATGCGAAAGAAAAAGGCGTGGCTTATCAAGGCCTCAAACACTATCAGCCAATCCATATGCCGAAAAATACCTCAAGCGGTATCTTAATGGCGCTGGGGATCACTGCCGCTGGTTTTGCCGCTATTTGGCACATCCTGTGGTTAGCCATTGTGGGCTTAGTGGGCGCTTTCGTGGTGTTCCTGTTCCGTGCTTATAACAATGACGTCGACTATTACGTGCAACCCGATGAAGTGGCTCGCATTGAAAATGCCCACTTAAACAATGTAGTAAGGGGCTGATATGAGTATTGCAATCCCAGCAGATTTAGAAGTAGCTCACGCAGAAGATCATCACGAACACCATGATACGAGTGGCAACACTCTGTTTGGTTTTTGGATTTACCTGATGACCGACTGCATTTTGTTTGCCTCGGTTTTCGCAACCTATGCAGTGCTCTACATGAACACGGACGGTGGCGTTTCGGGTAAAGACATTTTCGAATTGGACTTTGTGCTGATCGAAACTGCCGCCCTGCTCGTCAGTAGTATTACCTATGGCATGGCGCTGATTTTTGCTAAGCGCCACAACAAAGCCGCAACCTTGGCTTGGTTACTCGTCACCTTCGCCCTCGGTTGTGTGTTTATCGGGATGGAAGTCTATGAATTCCATCACCTTATTGAACATGGCAATGGCCCGCAGCGCAGCGCTTTCCTGTCGTCCTTCTTCACTCTGGTCGGTATGCACGGCTTGCACGTGACCGCAGGTCTGATTTGGATGGCGATTATGATGATTGAAGTGGCGAAAACTGGTTTAGGTCATCGCAGCATCACCCGCCTGAGCTGCTTAAGCCTGTTCTGGCATTTCCTCGACATAGTGTGGATTTGTGTATTCACGGTCGTGTATTTATTGGGAGCACTGTAATGAGCGCACATAGTCATACTCATAAGCCTAGCCATGGCACTGACGATCTGGCCGCGAGCATTAAGTCATATCTAATGGGCTTTGTGCTGTCAGTGGTATTAACCGCCATTCCGTTTTGGGCTGTAATGACCCATCACTTCGAGAAAGCGACCACCCTTAGCTTAGTGCTAGTGATGGCGATAGTGCAGATAGTGGTACATCTTAAGTACTTCTTGCACTTAGATTTCTCGAAAGAAGGCAAAGTAAATACCTTCTCCTTCCTGTTTACCGCCCTGATTATTGTCATGGTAGTCGGCCTGTCGGTGTGGATCATACTCGAAGCCAACGCTTTGATGATGTAACGAGAAACAGTCTATGCAAACACAAGACAGATTTATGTCACCGCAATGGAAAGCACGCTTCAAAGGGTATGTGCAGGTTACTAAGCCTGGCATCATTTTCGGGAATCTGATTTCCGTTGCTGGCGGTTTTTTATTAGCCGCCAAAGGCGACGTAAATTTGGTCTTGATGCTGGCGAGCTTAGTAGGATTGTCCTTAGTTGTAGCCTCGGGCTGCGCAATCAATAACTGTATTGACCGTGATATCGACGCCAAGATGCAGCGAACCTGCAAACGCGTGACCGTCACGGGCGAAATTGCCGTGGGTAACGTACTCGCGTTTGGACTCGCCTTAGGTGTGTTAGGCTTTAGCATCTTAGCCTTGTTTACCAATGCATTAGCCCTGCTATTTGCCGTTATTGGTTACATCGTTTATGTGGGGGTTTATAGCCTCTACATGAAACGTAACTCAGTGTATGGCACTTTGGTTGGCAGCTTCTCGGGTGCAGTACCGCCCGTGGTTGGCTATTGCAGTGTGACAGGGCAAATGGACATGGGCGCAGCTATTTTGCTGTTGATGTTCAGTCTATGGCAGATGCCACATTCCTATGCCATCGCGATTTTCCGTTTTAATGACTATGCGGCCGCTAATATTCCTGTACTGCCGGTTGCAGAAGGCATGACCAAGGCAAAACTGCATATCGTGCTTTATATTGCTGTGTTCGCCTTAGTCAGTGCACTGTTACCACTCGCGGGTTACACAGGTATCGCCTTTATGGCGGTCACCTGTGCCACTAGTCTGTGGTGGCTTGCCATGGCATTAAAAGGTTATCGCCACGGCGTCGACATGCACCGCTGGGCTCGCCAAGTGTTTGGTTTTTCAATTATCACTATTACGGCGCTCAGTGTGACTATGGCGCTCGACTTCCAAGTCGTGAGTCAGGCGCCACTGCTCACCTTAGTGAAGTAAATCCTAAGCTTTCAGCTAGTTGCCTAGTCCTGAAATAAGTTGATAATAAAAAGCGCTAACCTAAATTAGCGCTTTTTTCTCCCTTAAAACAGCCCCTGAAGCATCACGTCTAAGTGAACATCATTCGCCACCACATACCGGGTAGGCTAGTAAAGCCTGTCGTATAGTGTTTTAGCTCACCCTCTTTAAAGATCATAATGGTTGGCGTCGCCTGCAATGACCAATCACGGGCAATCTTGCTGTCACTATCATTAATAGTGTCAAAGCCATAGCCTTGATGCTGAAGATATTTTCTCAGTTTCTCATCCTCTCCCGAATTCATGGCAACCGTCACCACGGGGTAATAGGCCGACATTTGATTGACCGCCGGACTGACAAAATTACACACAGGGCACCAAGTGCCCCAGAAGTACACTAATACCGCCTGATCTTGGCTTAACTTGGCAATATCAAGCGCTTCCCCAGCCAAAGTCGTCCCTTGGATCTGTGGCAAATTATCCCGCGGGATATCTTTGCCGCGCCAGATGTCCATCACGCTGGTCACGATAAGGGCAATGAGCAGCCAAAGTGCCAGCTGCTTAATCCAGCCCAATATGCGTTTAGGTAAAGATGTCGAAACCTGTTCGGCGCTCATATTTTCAGTTTCCTTTGGCGACATCTTAACTGCTCTTCTGCGTCTTATCTTTAGCGGCAATCGCGGCTTCGAGCTGCTCTTTTAACACTTCGTAAGGCACTAATCCGGGAATAAGCGTATCAGCCACTATCATACTTGGAGTGCCACCTATGCCTAACTCATTCATTAAATTAACATTGTCATCGACCATTTTAGCCACGCGCTCATCTGTGTTGCCGACCCAACGCTCAGTTGCCGTCAGTTTAGCGACCTTAGCGATGGCGGCGGCATCGAGTCCACGCGGACTCGACATCAACATATCCTTTACCTTGAGATACTTTTCAGGCTCGTTTAACCAAACCGTTTGGGCAAAATCGACTGCCATTTTGGAGCCTTCGCCCTGCAGCGGCACCATTTTGACTATGATTTTTAACTGCGGAAATTCTTCAATCAGCTGGTTCAGCGAAGGCTCGATTTTCTTGCAGTATGGGCAGTTAAAATCAGTGAAGTACACCATCTCAATCTCAGGTGTCGCAGCGCCCTTCCACGGATCGCTTTTGGTCTCATACATGGCTTTATGATGAGTCACAAGACTGGTTTGCATGGCTGTATTTGCACCCTCTTGCTCCCTTGCTTGCCACGCAATAATTGCTTCTCTCATTAGGTCAGGATCATTGATCAAGGCATCTTTAAGAATCGCTCGCACCTCTTGCTGCTGCGCCGCCGATAAACTGCTGTCTTTGGCATAGGCCATGGTGCTCACCGAAGGCAAGGAAACCACCAGCATGGCCATGGCGACACCCGAGACAGCAAACATCTGCAACTTGCGATGTTTGAATAAAGAGCTAAATTTCGACATTTTAGTGCCTCCGATGACTTGAGTATTCCGCATTGATTCAGTGATGTTTTGTGCTTCAATTGTCTGTTTCATAATCGATTTCCATTGTTTCAGGTCAGGAGCTTCCTGACCTGAGTATTTGTTGAGTGCCACTCGACTCGCTATTGAATGAAACTCGCCAGTGATATTGCCGAGTGACATATCCGAGTGAATGGCTGGTCGTTAGCGTTATTTCCCTGCCGCTACGGATGACTTTTCAGGGGACGCAGAGGCCTGCTCAATCGCAGCAAGCACAAGGTCAGTCGATAGAATTTCCGGTAACTCAATCCCCTGCGGTGCACCCGGGCCGTAAACCACGTTAAATGGCACTCCAAAACGATTATGGCTTTGCAGGTAGTGAGTAATGGGCTCAGAAGGCGTAGTCCAATCGCCCTTCATCGACAAAATATGCGACTGTTGCAACAGGCTATAAACAGGATCTTGCAAGATCACGCCAACTTTATTGGCCTTACAGGTAATGCACCAATCGGCAGTGACATCAACAAACACAGTTTTGCCTTGGGCAACCTGCTGATTAATCAATGCTTGATCCAATGGCGTCCAAGTAAGATCCGCAGGTAAAGGTTTAGCCCACTGGTTCGCCGTCATAAATGCAATAACCGCCGACAGTAAAATGCCGATACCTAAGCAGCTCACGATGGCAATCGCGCCATACTTTTTAGCCATAAACACCATAAATATCAGTGTAATGACACCCGCTAACGGCCACAGGTAGAGCACATCAATAAAGCTGGCCAACAGGCTAATCAGCCACAAACTGGTGATGAGCAACATGCCGGAGAAAAACACTTTGACTGTATTCATCCAGCGACCGGGTTTAGGGAAATAACCCGCCACTTGTGGAAATGCCGCCACAATCAACCAAGGGAACGCCATACCCACGGCCAACGCGGTAAAGATGGCAAACAGGCTCAGTACATCGGCGCCCAAAGCGAAGGCGACCGCGGTACCCAAAAATGGTGCACTGCACGGTGTCGCCAGTAGCGTCGCAAACATACCCTGTAAAAAGTGACCGCTGTTATTATTGCCGCCCGTTGTCGCCAACTTGGTTTGCACGTTAGAGGGTAAGTTGATCTCAAACACACCTAACATATTGAAGGCAAACACTGTGGTCACCAGCGCCATAAAACCGATAAACCAAGGGTTTTGGAACTGCACACCCCAACCAATCGCTTGACCCGTGAGCTTAAGCATTAAGATAAAGCCAGCCAGTAACCAGAATGAGGCCAATATCCCCAGCGCTGATGCGATGAACTGTTGGCGGATTTGATTACGCTTCAGATCAGGCGCAGCAACCACTGAACTGAGCTTCATGCCGAGAACGGGTAACACGCAGGGCATGACGTTTAAGATCAAACCACCGATAAGCGCTAACAAAATCATGCCAAATATCGAGGTACTTGCTTGGGTAATCACCACAGGCTTCACTTCGGCGCTGTATTCCAACGCTCGCTCGCTATCGGCGACAGTCATGTTCAGCGATTTACCCAAAACTTCAGGCTCACCCAGCCAACTTTGACCAGTGAAAATACCGACCAATTGCTTGCCGTTAGCATCACTTTCGTTTGGTTTTAAGCTCACTAGCTTGAATGTGGTATCTGGCTCGCCATCGATAATCACGGTTGGACTCTGCCAGTTGGCATCATTGAGTCTGACTTCAAGTTGACCTTTGGCGGCATCCCAACCCATTGTCATGGCAGGATTCTGGCCCTCTTGGGTCAACACTTTTTGTGGCACAAGTGACACGGCCTTGTTGTAAGCCAACATGGCATCGGTATCTGCTTGCAGCGCATTGGGCGTGAAGTCGAGACTAATCTGATAATCCGTTAGTACACAGATAGTGGTACAGGTCGACAAGGTCACTTTGCCACGCAACTGAGTTGGGGCAGAGATATCATCGACTTTCAAGGTTAATGGAAAGGTGGTATTACCTTTGTAACCAAAGGTTTGTAATCCCAATAATGAGAATTCCTCTGGCGCTGGCCATCTCCAATCCACTTGCTGTAGATTGCGAGAGCCATCCCACTTGATGGTAGGCGCGATACCGCCTTCCCCAGGACTGCGCCAATAGGTTTTCCAATCGCCCTCAAGTTGTACTTCAAGCACAGCGGGCAAAGTGTTCGTTGCGGGATCAACTTCGCCCGTCAGCATAAAACGTACTTTGGCTGGCGGGTGATTATCGTTAACTAACCATCCTGTCGATGCCGCCATGAGCGACGGGCTCGTCACTATCAAGGCGAGTATCCAGAATCTGGTTAACATGGATTTTAATGTACTCATTTTGTCCCCATTGGCATGAACCGTTCGTTATGCCCTGTAAATGCTTGCTTTACTGCTTAACTCTGCCCCCATTACAAAGGGCGTGATGGCTTAAGAAAAATCAGTGTGATAGCAGGCTTAATTCAAGAAATTTGATCTGGGATAGGATGTGTAAAATCAGACGTTCTGCAGCTGGGTAATGGTCCTTTCTACCGGTAAACGGGTAAGAAAAGCCAACTATTGAGCTAGAGAATGGGCGCCAGAATAAACTCACCTATCAGTTTGATAAGTAAATTATTTCTATTCTTGAAAGCGACAGAGAGTGAGATGTATTCGCCTAGGTTTAGCCTGATAACCTTGTATGGGTAACAGTGTTATCACGCGGGAGGCGCGGGGAAGTAATGGCAGCAGGAACAACAGGATAAGAAATGGAATGGAACTCGGAGCATCGATACAGGTTCGGATCGATTTCTCAGACAATTCACATTTTTTAGGCTCGCTTTTGACCAGCTCAGTACCCGCCACTTGGGCATCGACGTGACTCGCCATATTGCTTGAAGCTGAGCTGCTGTTTAAAGCTGAACTTGAGTTTAAAACTGAGTTGGCGCTAAAACCAGCTCCAGAAAAAGACGCAGCCGACATCGCTTGCGCGCTCGACTCCTTGAGCAACAAGTTAAGTATTCCACTATTTTGAGTCAAACAGAACAAGGTCAGAATGGTAAACACCATAACACCCCATAGGTTGCCTGTTTGCTTAGTCGATAACTTAGAAATTTGGATTTCCATTCGTCTTATTCTTTGATAATAAAGATAAAAATGAGTGTCTTTCAACAGATAGCTGAAGATAAGACCGGCGGATTGTAACAATAGTTCTTCAACAAGCAAATTAATTTGTCTTGCCTGAAAAATGGATACAGACAAAGCTTATACAGAAAACCCACCATCAATCATCAGACTCGCCCCTGTGATATAGCCCGCTTCAGGACCCGCGATAAAGGCGACAAAACTAGCAATCTCTTCGGCTTTACCAAAACGCCCTAGGGCGCCCATCGCCTTAACGGGCTCAGATGAATCGCCGTTATCAGGGTTCATATCGGTATCCACAGGGCCAGGCTGAATGTTGTTCACCGTAATTGCACGTGGGCCTAAATCCCGCGCGAGCCCTTTGGCTAAACCGACTAAGGCCGATTTACTCATGCCGTAAATCGCACCACCTACAAACGGAATACGCTCGGCGTTGGTGCTACCGATATTGATGATGCGGCCGCCGTCATTCATGTGCAGCGCCGCTTCTTGACTGGCCACAAACACACTGCGCACATTAGTGTTAATTGTTCGTTCCCAGTCTTCTAACGTCAGATTTTCGATGCTATCCCAAATCAGCGTGCCCGCATTATTGACCACTATATCTAAACCACCGAAGTGCGCTTTGGTCTCGCGAATGGCACGACGGATCGCCTCTGGCTCAGTGCTGTCGGCCTTAATGGCAATGGCTTGACCGCCATGGGTGATAACTTCGTCAACAAGCAATTGTGATTGGGCTTCAGATGACACATAAGTGAAGGCAACCGCGGCGCCGTCACTCGCTAAACGCTTAACGATGGCGGCACCGATACCACGGCTACCACCTTGTACAAAAGCCACTTTACCTTGCAGATTATTTGACGATTTCATAGTTAGCTCACTCAATGGATATACGAAAGTATTGTATATAAAAACGTTGTTAATCCATCACAAATTAGCTGCCGCTCAGTGATTAACACCCATTTTCATACTCTGGTCGTAGCTTACGCTATTAACTTACTCTGATTAAGTCATCAAAATGACCATCACTAAGTCGTACAAGGAATTAGTTGCCTTACAATTTGTTGAAAGTTTATCCTTCAATACAAACGCATTTATATCTTAAAACTGAATCGCTAAGAAAAACAGGTTTAAACTAACTCTTTTAAGGGGGATTTATATAATTTAACTTTAATCAAAATACTGACTAATGCTAAAGCAGTGAACATAAAACTCACCATAAATAAGTTTTCGATGCCAATCTTATATATAAACCACCCGGCAAATGCCGATCCAATCGTGATGCCTAAGTTAGAAAATGAAACAAATAAACTATTAGCAAAAACATGTGCATCACCAGCGTCATCCATAATCCATGTCTGACTGACCAATAAACCTGCAGAGTGTACCGCGCCCCAGAAAACGATAATAGCAATCATAAAATAATATGAGAAACCTAAAAAATTTATCATTGCAAATATCACTAAAAGCATTATCGGGTATAACACTACGGCTCTTAGCATATTGGCATTAATTAGATGACCAAAAATGAAATTACCTACTACGCCAAAAATACCAAAACACATCAGCATTGCACTGATTAACTTACCACTCATACCTGTCACTGTGCTCAAATACTCAGCGATATAACTATATGAAGAGAACATTGCAGCAAAGATAGACACGACAGTCATCAAGGATAACCACATAGCAGGGTTTCGTAAGATATTTACCTGCGCTCCAAATGACATCTTAGTTCTTACGGGCATGTTCTCCATCAACAATAAAACACTCACCAGAGCGATAGCACATGCTGTTAGGCCGAAATAAAACGCTGCTGATAAAGAATATTGCTCCGCAATAAATGAACTCACTGGAACACCTAAAACAAGGCCAACTGCAACACCTGCAAATACTTTCGCTGCGGCATTCGCCTGCTCACTCTCTGCAACCATACTGGTAGCGACCACTAAAGTTACCGAGAAGAACACCGCATGGACTAACGCGGGTAAAATACGGAATATCATCATGGTGGAGTATTCTTGCGTATTCGCATACACCAAGTTTGACACCACAAATAATGCAAGTATCCCAGCCAGCACATACTTACGATTCCACCCAGACATAAATAGCGTCACAAAAGGACCAGTGAATGCAACCACAATGGCATAAATACTAACTAAGAAACCAGCTTGTTGAATGTCTACCTGAAATTGTTGAACAACATAAGGTAGCAAACCAATAATAGACAACTCTGTTGTTATGATGCCAAATACCGCTAACGACAGTGAGAATAACAATATGTTTTCTTTTTTCATCATTCAAAACTCTTAGAATATTGGGATCATAAGAAAGCGTTGCAACTTCTAACGACTAAATCTATGGACAATAGATTTGAGGTAAATTAACGAAAAAATAAATGCCGAGCATTTAAATTACTCGGCATTAGACTCGATATGAATACAGTATTTCTGTTACTTAGTATTAAAAAACTTAAGCACTAATGGTTCCACTTGAGTTGGACACTCCTCCATTAGCCAGTGTCCACATCCATCCAATATATGTCCTTCAACTTGAGTAGCGTACTCATTCATTTGGTCAATTTGAGTTTGACCTAAGCTGCCTAGACCATTACCCGATATCGCTAACAGTGGCATTTTTAGCTTACCTTGAGCCAATATTTCTTTATTTTGTAGAACCGACTTTGGTAAAGCTCGGTAGTATTCAAATGCTGCATGCAATGTATGAGGCTTCTCATATGATTTTGCATAAAGTCCTAGGAGCTCCTCTGAAAAGGCTTCCGGCTTTTCTGCATGCTTTCGAATAAAATGCGAGAAGAATTTCTTTTCATTACCCGAGACCAAGGTTTCTGGTAAATTGCCATCCGCAGAGAAAAAGCTAAAATGCCAAGCGGTTGATTCCCCTTGAGGTGTGTACGCTGGGAAAGCGTAAATTCTCTCATCTGGGATCACTGCTTCTAAATAGGCCACTTTAGCAATATCCTTTTGATACTTTGCCACCATAGGATAAGTTGCCCATATGCCAATATCATGCGCGACAAGATTAAATGGCTCATCTGGACTAAAACGTTTCGCGAGTGAATAGATATAAGGGGAAACGTCTTCCCCAGTATAAGAGCTGTTAAGCGGATCAGATAACCCTAGACCCGGTATATCAATGGCGATAACTCGATAATTTTTGGCAAGTAAAGGCATAAGTTGGTGCCACTCATACCATGATTGGGCAAACCCATGCACCATTAATAATACTGGGCCACTGCCGCCAGCGACATAGTGCATCTTAATACCATTAACTTCCTCGAAACCGCTCTCAAATCCTGATGGAATAGGGAACTCAGTCGTGGCGTTTACCGTCAACGAAGTGGCCGCTGTACATGCCGCAAACATCAAGTACTTCATTTTTTTAATCATCATTAAACCTTTCAGTGAACCTACTTTAAAATGTCAACAAAACTTATGCTGAAAACCCACCATCAATCATCAAGCTCGCCCCTGTGATATAGCCCGCTTCTGGGCCCGCAATAAAGGCGACAAAGCTAGCGATCTCTTCGGCTTTACCATAACGCCCTAGGGCGCCTATCGCCTTAACGGGCTCAGATGAATCGCCGTTATCAGGGTTCATATCGGTATCCACAGGGCCTGGCTGAATGTTGTTCACCGTAATCGCACGTGGGCCTAAATCCCGCGCTAATCCTTTGGCCAAGCCGACTAATGCCGATTTACTCATGCCGTAAATCGCACCACCTACAAACGGAATACGTTCAGCGTTGGTGCTACCGATATTGATGATGCGGCCGCCGTCATTCATGTGCAGCGCCGCTTCTTGGCTCGCCACAAACACACTGCGCACGTTAGTGTTAATTGTTCGATCCCAGTCCTCTAACGTCAGATTTTCGATGCTATCCCAAATCAGCGTGCCCGCATTATTGACCACAATATCTAATCGACCGAAATGCGCTTTGGTCTCGCGAATGGCACGGCGAATTGCCTCCGGCTCTGTGCTGTCAGCCTTAAAGGCAATGACTTGCCCCCCCTGAGCTAGCACTTCATCTACTAGTAATTGTGACTGCGCCTCAGATGACACATAGGTAAAGGCAACCGCGGCGCCGTCACTCGCCAATCTTTTAACGATGGCAGCGCCGATACCACGGCTACCGCCTTGTACAAAAGCCACTTTACCTTGCAGATTATTTGACGATTTCATAGTTAGCTCACTCAATAGGAATATAAAATTTATGGTAAAGAAAAGCGTTGTTAATCAATCGCAAAATGGCGATCGCCCGTTAGTTAACGCTCTTTTTCATACTGTGGTAGTAGCTTACGCGATTCACTTCCCATGATTAAGTCACTAAAATGACCATCACTGAGTCCTTCAAGGAATTAATTGCCGTGATAAATAATCAATTTGTTGAGATACGCCATTTCGTCACTGTTGCCCAGCTCGGCAGTTTTACCTTAGCGGCGCAGGCGTTAGGCATGACAGGTTCGGCGCTCAGTAAAAGCATAGTGCGATTAGAAACCCGCTTAGGCACTAAGCTGCTGCACCGCACCACAAGGCGTGTGAGCTTAACCAATGATGGCGATTCGTATCTCACAGATTGCCAAAATGCCATGGCAATCCTAGACAATGCACAGAGCCGACTCGGCAGCGAACAGCAAATTCCCTCAGGTCGAGTGCGAGTGGATTTACCTGTGACGTTTGGGCGGCGATATATACTGCCAACCCTATTAGCACTGTCGCAAAAATATCCCAAGCTCGAGTTATCCATTACCTTTAACGATAGAGCGACCGATTTGTTTAGTGACGGCATTGATTTGGCGGTGCGTGTCGGACAACTCGGCGACACTGTTGATTTAGTCGCCCGTAGATTAGGAGAACAACGCCGAGTGATCTGCGCATCTCCCGCCTATTTCGCTCGACTTGGCACGCCACAAGGCAAAGAAGATCTCAGCCAGCACCAATGCATTGTCGGCTGGCCGCTTGGGCAGCAACATCGCTGGTTACTTAAAAATGAGGATGGGATCATCGAGGCCTATGACATTCCAGTACGCCACGAAATAGCTGATTGCGAAGCCATTTTAGCGGCCACACTGGCGGGAGTGGGTTTAGCACAAGTGCCGATATGGTTAGTTGAGGACTATCTTAAAACTGGTGAACTTATCTCGGTACTAGACGAACTCGCCAGTGACGACACACCCATCCACTTAATTTGGCTTAAAACTCCTTACCTCCAACCAAAGCTACGAGTGATCATCGAAGCACTGGCCGACTTAGCGAAAGCGCCAAAAAGCAGATTTAAGGCAGGATAAGTAAAAGGCCTCGACTAATCGCGACCTTTCACTTTGGGACTAACGGCTATTTATTTTGATGTACAGATTGGTCATAGAGAGTGATCGCTTTCCTGAGCGCGTCAAAATCCGCCGAACACAAATGCTGCTTTAAGCTATCAAACTTTTCGGCAGGCCAATCGTAGATTTTTAACGCCAGTAACTCAGTAATAACGTCTTTATCGAACCGATACTTGATTAATTTCGCGGGTGATCCCGCCACAATACTGTAGGGTTCGATATTTTGGGTGACAACACTATTTGCGGCAACAACCGCACCTTCACCTATCGTCACCCCAGGCATCAGCATACATCTCATACCTAACCAAGCCCCATCACCAATATGAGTATCGCCTTTGCCTACGTAGGCATCCTCAATAAAATCCACAAAGGGGTATAAACAAAACCAATCTGCTCTATGCGTATGATTTCCGCCCATTAAGATCACAACTTCGGCGGCGATACACACATAGTTACCGATATAAAGTTTATCGATAGGCCACTTAGGCTCCCACTCACGGCTCACTTCATCGCCATGAAGATATCTCACTACAGATCCCTCAAAGCCAGCATCCCAACAATCACTGTAATAGCTATGTTGACCTTTGACTATGATATTGGGATTGGTGACTACCTCATGCAATAACTGAACTTTTGACCAATGCTTTTTCTGCATTGCAAATCCTCTTTATAAACAAAATTGTTAATACGAAACATAATGTTATGAGAAGTTTTACATTAGAATAGTCAGTGAATACGCGGCTGTTTTAGCAGAGGAATGAGTTTCATATAAAAAATCACAAGTGGGTATAAAAAAGAAAATAGCCCATAAAACTGAAATATCGACATGAGCTAAGCCGTTGTCACTGAAAGCATACTATGTTCACGATGAGAAAAATATTCCCTATTTCATCGCGGCTTTTACATAGACATCGAAACGGTTTTTCTTGGTTTCAATAACCGTATTAGGCTTAACCCCATCCAAATCTTCGGCATAATCTGGGCGCTTAACGACGACACGTTTAGTTGCTAAGGCTAAAGCTGGGGCGAGTAAGCCATCGGCATCTAAATCGGCACCGACTAAGGATTGGAATACACGCATTTCTTTTTTAACAAGGGCCGATTTATCACGGTGGGGGTACATAGGATCGAGGTAAACCACATCCACCTCTTGTGCCAATTTCGATAGTGCTTCTAGGCTAGATCCATGAAATAGGCGCATCCGCTCACGCATCCAATCGCCAATTTCAGCATCTTGATAGGCGCGGCGCAGGCCGTCTTCAAGCAATGCCGCAACCACAGGATGACGCTCTACCATAGTCACTGTACAACCAAGGCTTGCGAGCACAAATGCATCGCGCCCTAAACCCGCAGTGCCATCGACCACACTCGGTGTTACCCCTTGCTTTAATCCCACCGCTTTAGCGATAGATTGGCCACGACCGCCACCAAACTTACGTCTATGGGCGACGGCGCCAGTCACAAAATCCACCACTATGCCATCGAGCTTAGGCTCATCGCGTTTATGCAGTGATAAAGTATCTGATTCAAAACGCAATTCGAAGGTCGCATTCGCATCGTAGACGAGTTGCCAACGTGCACAAATATCCACAAGTGTTGGGTATTGCTGATTGAAAAAAATCGGGGTCACAGGCTGTCTTCTAACCAACGAAAATGATGGCCATTATGCCTAAAAATCTCGTTTATGAATATGCTAGTAAGCAAAACACATCGCTAAGCTCATCACTGTCTTAGCCAATTTGTCTCAGTACGCCCTTAATAATTCAAACAAGCATCACACTGTAATGTACTGATTTATAAAGGCGGCAATCTATTTGTATAACAGTTTAGTGATTTATGTTATATGTTACGTCCCCAGCCAACCTGCGTGACTTCCGTACGGGATAAGGACTTTTTTTGCTTCAATGGCTAAAAGGTTTTTTGTTTATCAGGGAGCAAGATTTTTTAAATCCTGACAAAACGATATTAAAAACCAGCTTATTGCGGATTATTCTGCTCAGTGGCGCCATCTTGACCACTAGCATAGTGCTGCATAGCTCTTTAATTGCGTATGAGTTAAACCTCACTTTCATTATCAGCATTACGGTCAGTTTTTTAACCGTACTATTCCTGTCTTTATGGTTTACGCGCAAATATTTACTCGTCAGCTCTATCAGCCTGCTGGCGATGGTTATTGCAGCCTGTTTATCTATGCTGTTGTTTATCCCTGACTTTAACTTATCGCAGGTAGGTATTACTTTCTTATATACCTTGCCCTTGATGGCGCTTTTCCTGTTTGGCAGAAAAGTCGCTTTTATTATGATGTGTTTCAACGTATTGCCTTTTTTACTGCTACTGCGTAACCAAAACCTGCCACCCATTATCGATATTGATATCAGCCTACCTGCGACCCACGCTTATCTAAACGGTTTGCTGTTTATGTTTTTTAATATCTGTATCCCGTTGTCGGCGATGCGCCTGCTAAAAACCCAGAAAATCCATGCGCAGCAAATGATCCAGCATCAAAATGCACTGCAACATACATTAGACCAATATGCTGAAATCTTTGAAAATAATGGTACAGCCTCTTTCTTCTGCAATGAGGATGGAGTCATTCTCAACCTGAATAATGCCGCGAGGGAAATCGCTGGAGAAGTCACACTAAACCGCACTCGCCTATGTGACATTTTTGAACTTACCGAAGATACCAGCACGAATTTACTGGCGGCCTCGTTTCCGACCCATTTAAAGAACAATAACAGCACTAAATATCTGCTGCAAAAAGCCTCATTACAGCACCACGATACTTTGTTGTTTCACTGCCACGATGTCACAGAACAGGCAAACCATGCGATTGAGCTGAGTCGACTTAAAAAGCACCACATCAGCACGCATTTCTATGATTTAGTGACGGGATTACCCAACGAAAATCACTGGTATAACCCAGCGCCAAGCTTGATCCATCAGGAAATGACCGTAGCCTTAATCAAAATTGATAATCTTAGCCAAATTAATGCTGCTTTCGGTATCAGCGTCGGAGATGCCATCCTAAAGGCCTTTGCTATTGAACTCAAAAATCGCTTTGGTCATATCGCAAAAATATACCGATTTAGAGGAGCATCGTTTGCACTCGAGTTTACTAGCCTGCCGCTTATCTCCCCTGAAAACCTAGCGCTACAATTACGCGAGCGTATTCCAACAAACCTACAACTTAAGCAAGAACAACAGACTGAATATCATCTCGAGTGCAGAGTCGGTTGCAGCTCTGGTAATAAAGCCTCACCGCAGCAAGCCGCGGAGCAATGTTTAATTGCCATAAAACAAACCACCCAAGCTAGCCCAGTGATGGTGTATTACATTGGTTTGATTAACAATCTGCTCGAAGCTTCATCGCAAAAAGCCAGAATCCGTGACGCGCTGAAACACAACCGCCTTGAAATGTGGCTGCAACCTAAAGTGATGGCCAATGGCCACATTACTAGCTTTGAAGCGCTAGCCAGAATGTTTGACGAAGACGGCACTATGATCATGCCGAACACTTTTATCCCCATCATAGAGTCATCTCAATTGCAGGCGATTTTTGCGATAAAAGTCTTCAGGCAATTACTACAACTGATCCGTTCTTGGCCTAAGAATGTGCCTCTGGTTAGGATAGCCTTTAATTTATCAGGGCAAGATATTCTGTCGGATCGCTTCTTTAAGGTGTTAATCCAAACCTATATGAATCATCCTGAACTCATCCCATTGTTGGAAATTGAAATTACTGAAACCTCTGTATTTTCAACCCATAAAGAAACAGGCCGACGCCTAAACACCTTAGCTCGCATGGGGGTTTCTATCGCCATTGACGATTTTGGCACTGGCCATGCGTCATTAAGCCAGCTCATTGATATCAGTGCCGACACAATTAAAATCGACCGTTACTTTGTCAGTCAAATGGGCATTAGTGAACGCCATACCCAAATTGTTAACGCTGCCATCCTGTTAGCCAAGAGCTTAAAACTCAACGTCATTGCCGAAGGTATCGAAACCGAAGCCCAGTTATTGCAACTCACTGCGCTAGGATGCGAACAATTTCAAGGTTATTTATTCGGTAAACCCGCACCAGCGAATCTCTGGCTGAAAACCTTTCAAATGCAAACCCCCACACATTGGTTTGCCAATAAAAAGAGCGCCAACTGAGGTATTAAATTTACGCCTAGAAGCATCGCAGGTATAATTGGCGACTGGCATTTGCCTCTCTTTGCTATGTTTGCAAATTACTAGGATCCCCCATGTTAAGTTACCGCCATGGTTATCACGCTGGCAATTATGCCGATGTGTTGAAACACGCCATCTTGCTACAAACCTTGCAGCTGATGCACAAAAAAGACAAACCACTCGTGTATATCGATACCCACGCAGGTGCGGGTGGTTATGCTTTAAGCGATGAATTTGCACAGAAAACAGGTGAATACCTCGAAGGTGTAGCTAAGCTTTGGGATAAAACTGACCTACCACAATCACTGCAGGACTATGTCGCCGCCGTGCGCCATTTTAATGAAGAAAATCCAGACGAACTAAACTTCTACCCAGGTTCACCCGCCATTATCGACATGGAGCTAGAGCCTAAAGATCGCATGGTCTTGCACGAGCTGCACAGCACTGATTATGTGTTATTGGATGATTATTTCTGCGAAGACAGACAAGTTAAAGTGATCAAAGGCGATGGCTTAAAAGGCCTTATCGCCGCAGTACCACCATTAGAGCGTCGTGCTCTGGTGCTCGTCGATCCTAGCTACGAGATGAAAACCGACTACCAAGATGTGGCCGAAACCCTGATAAAAGCGCACAAGCGTTTTGCTACGGGTGTGTTTATCCTGTGGTATCCAGTCGTAAATCGCGCTCAGACCGAAGGTATGTTATCGCGCCTCGCCAGCAGTGGCATTAAACGTCAGTTGAGAATTGAACAAGCCATTAAGCCCGATTCAGATGAATTTGGCATGACTGCGGCAGGATTATGGATCATCAATCCACCTTGGCAGTTAGACGAAATCGCAACAGAATTAATGGATTACTTGGGTAAAACACTTGGACAAGTGGACGGTAACATTACCGTAAAATGGGAAGTCGGCGAGTAACCTTCGACTCGAATGGCGGCGATGATCTCTGGATTTTCGCCACTTCATTTCAGCTTATCAATGCGGTAACTAAACGTCTTTCTGCTCGCGGTAACGCTTCAATAAAATTTTCACACGCTCAACATAGGCTTGGGTTTCAGGATAGGGCGGAATGCCATTGTACTGAACCACGGTCGTCGGCCCCGCATTGTAAGCCGCGCAGGCCAATGCGATATCACCATTGAACTGTTTTAGCATTTGTGCCAAATACTTACTGCCACCTAAGATATTCTCTTCGGGTAAAAACGCATTTGCCACACCCATTTCTTTTGCTGTTTCTGGCATCAATTGCATTAATCCCATGGCGCCAGTTCGCGAAAGTGCACGCGCATTAAAGGCTGATTCCGCGTGGATCACAGCGCGGATTAAGGCGGGATCAAGTTGATGCTTATGGGCTGCATGGGAGATCAAGGCATCATAATTAGCGGTAAATAGCCGAATACCATTCCAGTCTATGGTCGAATCGGGACGACAGGCAAAACAGTCATATAACAAAATTTGATACTGGTTATTTGCGGGGGCTTTGTCGGTAAATACGGTGACACCATTAGCTTGTTGGTATTGATAAATTTTGAGTTTTTCTAGACCTTCACTACTCACTATGCCGCTTTGTGAGTACCGCGCCACAATACGCGGCTTAGCTTTTTCGCGCGCCTCCTCAGCATTTGCATTTATCATCAAACTCGAAATCAATAATAAGCACAGGCCTAGTACCTCAAATCTGCAGGGCAATGAAAAGGCTGCAAAAGTCAGTGTACGAGCAAGCGCTAAGCGAGTAAGCAACATCAAAGTCCCGTGTACTGATTAAGTTTAAGTACTTCAATAATAGCAAAGAGTTGCTTCATTTCTCGGTTTATCTGACTAAATTCTACTGAAAAGGTTGCGCCATGAAAAATGGACTGCATTTGAAAATGCGTTCTGCGATTCGGTAGGAACAAAGTTAGTTTATTGCGGAAAAATGCACATTGAATATTGCCATCGAAATGTTTTGCAAGCTCCTGCAAGCGCTCCATAAATGCCGTATTGAGCAAATAGCGTGACTCGATTTGATCCGTTGAAAACACGTCGAACTCTTTTTCAAATTGCGGATCTTCAAGTTTGACTCGTACCAGTCCCGCATGGCTGTCGGACAGGAAATTTGCTAAACCACCGCGATCCCTCAGCACAACAGTATGACCCATAAACGCTTTATGGCTACTCAGCTCAACCACTAAGCCACGAAACTGGGTTTCCGTGCGGGTCACAGTTCTGCGCCTGCTGGTACTGACATCCAGCTCTTCGACTTGCACATTCTTGGTCAAGGTAAGCTCATTGACCGTCAACTCAACGCCCTTATAGCAGCCTTGTATATAGTCACCGAAGCTGACTTTGTCGTATCGCGGTAATACTTTAGCCGCAACGAGTCGATTCATGTCGAGGCGCATTTCGCGGCTATAAATAAAATCATCGCCGAAATATTTAAACATCAGCGGATAAATATCATTTTGAACCAAATGCTTAAACTCACGAGTCGGAGCAAAGCTCCACCAGCATAATCCGACTAAGGCAAGCAATGGCAAAGGCGGGAAATAAGCGCCACCGCTGTAGTAGCCAATAACGGTGAGCAAGCTCAGCCCAAGCACTATCATCAAACTCAAATACAAACGTTTACGCGCCGCCTTAAGGCAAGCCACACGCTTAGTTTCATATTTGCGACTGATGGGCGCGATATGTTCTTCGTAATAGGCTTCGAGTTGAGGTAGTTCGTCAAAATCCGCAGACAAACCAACAGACCCCCGATAAGTCCGAATCGGGCTACCTAAAATAAAAGTGATGATATTCATATTGATGTCATAGTATTGCAGGGTGATAACTCACCCTGCACAGCTAAGCTTACAAGTATTCGGCCGCATCTACGGGCGCTTTTGCCGCTTCGCTCACCTCATAGAATGGCATCACTTTAATACTCGCCATAGAAGCGATAATCGAGCCGGGGAAGATTTCTACCGCAGTATTAAGCTCGGAAACTGCCGAGTTGTAAAAACGCCTCGCAGCTGAGATATGCGCTTCGACCTCGTTATAGGTCTGCATCGCCTGCAACATAGTGTTGTCGGACTTGAGCTCAGGATAGTTCTCCACATTCACCATCAAGGTGCTCATTTTGTCGTTCAACCGCTCGGCCTGAACTAAATGCTCTTTAACGGCACTCGGATCGGCCTTGTTGTAATTATGGCTGAGCTGAGTGCGTAATTCGGTGATTTCAGTGAGCAGTGACTTTTCATGCTCCATAAATCGTTTAGCAATTTTTAGAATATTAGGCACAAGGTCGGCACGCTTGGTCAGCTGTACATCGATACCCGACAAGGCTTCGAGCGCGGTATTGCGCTTTTTGACTAGGCTGACGTACCAAAGATAGGTCACGATAAAAATCAGCGTTAATCCCAATAACAATTTTTCCATCTTCCATCCTTAGGTTTCTTATTCTTGTTAATAGGATACAGCTAACCATAAATGAGTGAAAATTTCACCTGCGGGCTGATTAAGACAATGAAATTACTCGCTGGTCAGAGCTGGCGATGTCATCTAACGAGCAATCATCAACGAAACTGGCCATATTCAGCGATGAAAAGTGATCATCTGCATAAAAAACAGTATTTAACCTATAAATTTATCGATATTCAGCTCCGATACAGCAAACAAGGTCTATAGTGTATTGGCACAACATTAGAGCATCCAATTTTGCTCGTGAATACTGGACTCCTCGAGAGTCCATTTTTTTATCCTAATTTTAGCCCTCCTCACCTCAACACAGTCAATAGCAACATTTAAGTTTCAATTAAAACTTAACAATCATACTTTGCCGCTAATTTTTTAACTTTTACCTTAGCTTTCACTCCGAGTCTTGCACCTAGAGTTATCCCCTCAGCCACGTCATCCACAATCGGCCGTCGGCAATGTCTCGAGTCTGTTATAGGGTCAAAATATTGCGCTGCGTAAAGGTCGACATAAAGGAAGGACGATGAGTTTTAATTCCGGCGATATTCCCCCCAAAAAAGCTTCTGAACCCAATCCACAACAGGGCGATATCAGCTCTAGTGGTTGGTTTGTACGTTTTCTCAATATTGTTGAACGCTTAGGCAATCTGCTGCCCCATCCAATCACCTTATTCGCACTGTTCTGTGTTGCCGTGGTCATTATTTCAGGTATTGCGGGCTACTTTGGGTTAACCGTGGTGGATCCTAGACCTATTGGCTCACACGGCCGCAGTGCCGACGGTTTAATCCATGTGGTGAGCCTAATGAACGCCGAAGGTTTGCGGATGATAGTCTCGCATCTAGTGACCAACTTTACTGGCTTTACACCGCTCGGCACTGTGCTAGTGGCGCTACTCGGTGTCGGGATTGCCGAACGCTCTGGCTTATTATCTGCGGCTATGCGTGCTTTAGTCATGGGCGCCTCTAAACGATTAGTCACTGTGACCATAGTATTTGCCGGCATTATGTCTAACACCGCTGCCGAGCTTGGCTATGTGGTACTAATCCCTATGGCGGCGATGATTTTCCACTCCATTGGCCGCCATCCACTTGCAGGTTTAGCTGCCGCTTTTGCCGGGGTTTCAGGAGGTTATAGTGCTAACTTATTGCTTGGTACTGTCGATCCCTTGCTATCGGGCATTACCGAAGCTGCGGCGCGCATGATAGATCCTCAATACAACGTCGGCCCAGAAGTAAACTGGTACTTCATGTTTGTCTCCACCTTTGTGATCACTTTCCTTGGCGCCTTTGTCACAGAGAAAATCGTCGAACCTAAGTTAGGTCAATACCAAAATGATGATGCAGACGAAACCGTACTGCAATCAATGGAGAGCATCAGTGCTATTGAGAAACGCGGCTTAAAATGGGCTGGGTTATCTATGTTAGTGCTCGCGGTTATTTTAGCGATTTCAGTCGTACCAGAAGGCGCACCGCTGCGCCATCCTGAAACCGGTCTCATCTCAGGTTCGCCATTCCTCAAGGGCATAGTCGCCTTTATCTTTATCTGTTTTGCCATACCGGGCTTTATTTACGGCAAAGTCGTGGGCAGCATCAAAAATGATAAAGATGTCATCAATGCCATGTCCCACTGCATGAGCACTATGGGCATGTATATCGTCCTCGTCTTCTTCGCCGCACAGTTTGTCGCCTTCTTCAACTGGAGTAATTTAGGCGCAGTATTGGCGGTGTTAGGTGCCGATGCACTGCAATCCATAGGCTTGACGGGCCCGATCGTATTTTTGTTCTTTATTATGCTCTGCGGCATGATCAACTTGATGCTTGGCAGTGCCTCGGCCCAGTGGGCCATTACCGCTCCTATTTTTGTGCCTATGCTCATGCTGGTTGGTTATGCGCCCGAAACGATTCAAGCGGCGTACCGTATTGGAGATTCGGTGACTAACTTAATCAAACCTATGATGAGCTACTTTGGTTTGATCTTAGCGGTTGCCTGTCGTTACCAGAAAAACCTAGGGATAGGTACGCTGATCGCCACTATGCTGCCGTACTCGCTCGTGTTTTTCGTGGGTTGGACAGCGTTCTTCTTCCTGTGGGTATTTGGCTTTGGTCTGCCCGTTGGGCCGGGAGCCGCGACTTACTACACGCCTTAATCGCAATAAAAAAGGCGTCGATGGTGAAGTCGACACCCTTTCTTTATTCGATAACTTTAGTCGTATAGCCATTCCATTAACAGACTGCAGATCATCAAAAAAATACCTAGATTAAACACATAGGTCTGTAGGGTAGATTTTAATGTCGAGTCCTCAGCTTGCGATACTATCTGGCTCACAGACATAAAAAATAATTGAGGGGCTAGCCCCATGCCCACAAATAACACTGCAGCACCGACACAGCGAGTTAACTCTGGCAGTACAAGCTCCTGCAAGTAAAATGCATAAACGCCATAGGCCAAAAATGCAAGCGCTATGCCATGACATATCATTCCCACGATAAGTTGCTTAGTGGCAAGATTACCCCACGAAAACACCATGTCACTCCTATACTCAGCTTAACCAGAACTATTGATACTATTGGGCGCGCAGTTTATCTCGCTTACGATTAATCTGCCCCCACACAAACCAACCAAATAAAATACCGCCAATGGGATAAATATAGAGCGCTCTTTGCAGTTCCGCCCAGAATGGATCGCCCGAGATAAAATAATGTATTAAGGCGACCACGAGGGAGGTCAGCATACCCCAGAAAAATACACCAAAGACCAAAATGACGTACATCTTACCTTTAGCAATGAGTGCATCTAGTTTTTGCAATTCCAACGCAGCATCATCCATGTTTCATCCTCTTAACTGCCTAAGCGCAATATGCCAGAACTCGCGGACAGTGCCTATCCATCTTTATAACTAACAGCATTAAAATAACAAAAAGCCCTGCAATTGCAGGGCTTTAGTTTAGAAGTTTAGAAACGATCGAGCTTATTCAGCTGAGTTTGGCTTCTGTTCTTTACCTTTCTTCTCGCGCTTACTGAAGAGACGCTCCACTATCACGAAGAATAATGGTACGAAGAAGATCCCTAGGAAAGTCGAGCTCATCATACCGCCGAGTACACCTGTACCAATGGCGTTTTGACTACCAGAGCCGACACCAGTACTGATTGCTAACGGCACAACACCTAGGCCAAAGGCTAGAGACGTCATTAAGATGGGGCGAAGACGCACACGCACCGCATGCAAGGTCGCCTCAACTAAGCCTGAACCTTTCTCATAGAACTCTTTAGCGAATTCCACAATCAAAATGGCGTTCTTAGTCGCTAACCCTACTGTGGTTAACAGCCCCACTTGGAAGAACACGTCGTTTGGCAAGCCGCGACCATTCATTGCAATCAAGGCACCGATGATCCCGAGCGGAACCACGAGCACAACTGCAAAGGGTACCGACCAGCTTTCATAGAGTGCAGCCAATACTAAGAAGACCACTAAGATCGACAGAGCATACAGCGCTGGCGCTTGGTTACCCGATAAACGTTCTTCATACGATAGACCGTTCCACGCGACACCAAAACCAGGAGGAAGCTGCTTGGCTAAGTCTTCCATAATTGTCATAGCTGCACCGGTACTGAAACCAGGAGCCGTGGCACCCTGAATGTTCATCGATGGTAATCCGTTAAAGCGTTCTAAACGTGGAGAACCGTATTCCCATGCACCAGTGGCAAACGCAGAGAATGGCACCATGTCACCCTTGTTATTGCGCACGTACCAAGAATCTAAATCTCCCGGTTGCATACGATACTGGGCATCACCTTGCACATATACTTTCTTCACGCGGCCGCGGTCAATAAAGTCATTCACATAAGAACCACCCCAAGCCGTTGCAAGCACATTGTTCACATTAGTGATTTCAATGCCTAACGCGCTCAACTTAGCGTGATCTACATGTAATTGATAAATTGGCGCATCTTCTTGACCGTTTGGACGCACACCCACCAGATTTGGATTCTGTGCCGCCATACCAAGCAGTTGATTACGTGCCGCCACTAACTTCTCGTGGCCTTGGCCGTTCTTATCCTGCAGGTACATGTCGAAACCGTTCGCCGTCCCCAACTCGATTACCGCAGGCGGTACGAAGGCGAATACTAAGGCATCTTTCATCTGACCGAACACACCCATAGCGCGACCAGCAATAGACTTCACATCCATACCAGGCGCTTCACGCTCAGACCAATCCTTCAAACCAACGAAGGCGATACCCATGTTTTGCCCTTGACCCGCAAAACTGAAGCCCGCTACGCTAAACACCGATCTCACGCCCTCCTCAGCCATAAAATGATCAGACACTTTCTCCAATACTTTTAAGGTACTTTCTTGAGTTGAGTTAGTCGGCAAAATGGCTTGCGTGAACAAAATACCTTGGTCTTCATCTGGTAAGAATGCCGTAGGCATACGGATAAAGATCCAACCCACTGCAATAACCAGCACAACGTAAATCGCCATCACTCTAAAGCCGCGCTTGATGATCCCTGCAACGCTCGACTCATAACGATTAGTCAGTTTATCGAAACTACGGTTAAACCAACCAAAGAAGCCAGTTTCGATATGAGCATGGCCCTTCTTAATCGGTTTGAGCATAGTCGCACAAAGTGCAGGAGTTAAAATCAAAGCAACTAGAACAGACAACGCCATCGCAGATACGATAGTGATAGAGAACTGACGATAAATAACCCCAGTTGAACCTGACATAAATGCCATAGGGACAAACACTGCGGAGAGGGTCAGACCGATACCGACTAAAGCACCGGTAATTTGATCCATCGACTTACGCGTCGCTTCCAGTGGACTTAAGCCCTCCTCGGCCATTACCCGCTCGACGTTTTCCACCACCACAATCGCATCGTCCACCAGCAAACCAATGGCGAGCACCATAGCAAACATGGTTAAAGTGTTAATCGAGAAACCCGCTAACGACAGAATCGCAAAGGTTCCCAGCAATACCACAGGTACTGCAATAGTCGGGATCAAAGTTGCGCGGAAATTTTGCAAGAAGAGGTACATGATGATGAACACTAGTACAATAGCTTCAAGCAGGGTATGCACTACACCTTCTATCGATTTTTCAACGAAAGGCGTTGTATCGTAAGGATAAACAACTTCTAGCCCTTGCGGGAAGAAAGGTTTCATCTCAGCAATTTTTTCACGAACGGCTTCAGCAGTATCAAGCGCGTTAGCACCCGTTGCCAGTTTAATCGCTAACCCTGTCGCAGGTTGACCGTTATACAGTGACACCACAGCATAACTTTCAGAACCTAATTCAACCCGTGCCACATCACTTAGGAAGACGTTTGCGCCTGAAATATCCGATTTAAGGATAATTTTGCGGAACTCTTCTGCCGTTTGTAAGCGGCTTTGAGCCGATACCGTTGCGTTCAACTCTTGGCCAGCCACAGAGGGCGCGCCACCTAACTGTCCAGCTGAAACTTGAGCGTTTTGAGAACGAATCGCTGCTATAACGTCTAAACTGGTCAAGTTGTATTGAGTCAATTTCAACGGATCTAGCCATATACGCATCGCATATTGGGCACCAAACAGCTGAATTTCACCTACGCCAGGTACGCGACTCATAGGATCTTGAATGTTCGCACCAACATAGTCGGCGATATCGCCTTTATCTAACGAACCATCGGTCGATACGAAGCCTAATACCATTAAGAAGCCTGAACTCGACTTGTTAACGTTAACCCCTTGCGCCTGCACCTCTTGCGGTAACAGGGTCATAGCGCCCTGTAACTTGTTCTGTACTTGAACCTGTGCAATATCCGGATCGGCTTCAGCGTTAAAGGTTAAAGTGATCTCAGCATTACCAAAACTGTCACTGGCTGAGGCGATATAACGGAGGTGATCGATACCCGTCATACGTTGCTCAATCACCTGAGTCACAGAATCTTCAACAATCTTAGCGGAAGCGCCAGGATAGTTAGCACTGATCACCACGGTCGGTGGTGCAATGTTAGGATATTGGGACACTGGCAGCGAGCGGATCGAGAGGATCCCCGCCAGCATAATAATCAAGGAGATCACCCACGCAAAGATGGGGCGATCAATAAAAAAACGTGCCATAGCTATGCCCTATTGTGCTTGCGTTTCAGAAATAACTTTGGTGGTTACTGGAGCGCCGGGACGAACTTTCTGTAATCCTTCCACAATCAACTTGTCGCCCACAGTTAAACCAGAAGTGACTCGCCATTGGTTGTTAATCACTTCTGCGGTCGTCACTGTTTTCGCTTCGACTAAACCTTGGTCATTCACCACCATAGCCACAGCTTCACCCTTAGAGTTACGCGTAATCGCTTTTTGTGGAACCAAGATAGCCTGTGGATCAGTACCCGCATTTAACATAGCGCGAACATACATGCCAGGTAACAAGATACCTTCAGGGTTAGGGAATTCGGCGCGCAGAATAACTGAGCCAGTGTTTGGATCCACGCTCACTTCAGCGAACTGCAACTTACCCGGATGACTATATTGAGTGCCATCTTCAAGCAATAATTTCACGTCTGCATTTTCTGAAGCTTGTAGCTTACCTTGCTGCAACTTAGCTTTAAGACGTAACAACTGAGCACTCGATTGCGCGATATCCACATTGATAGGATCAAGTTGTTGAATCGTCGCCAGCGTTTGGCTCTGGTTGGCAGTGACTAACGCACCCGCAGTCACACTCGATTTACCGATACGACCAGAGATAGGCGCTAATACTTCAGTATATTGCAGGTTGATTTTAGCGGTGTTAATCGCAGCTTCAGCCACGGTTACATTCGCTAATGCTTCTTTATAAGCCGCTTCAGCTTCATCGAACTCTTGCTTACTGATGGCGTTGGTTTTTACCAATTGCTGATAACGTGCCGCCTTAGCTTTTGCTGAGGCTAAGCCCGCATTCGCTCTGGCTAAATCAGCATTGGCACTCACTAAAGCAGCTTTATAAGTTGAAGAATCAATCTGATACAAGGATTCACCCTGTTTCACATTGCCACCTTCAACAAAACTACGCTTAGTGATAATACCGTTAACCTGTGGACGAACTTCAGCCTCGAGGAAAGCTTTACTGCGTCCTGGTAATTCCACCTGAATCACTTGTGGCTGGGCAACAACATTAAGGATTCCCACTTCCATACTACGTGGACCAGCACCCGCCTGAGCGCTCTCTTCTTGAGGGCTGCAAGCTGCCATCCATAACGCCACGCTTATAACTGAGGCAAGTTTAATTGTCTGCCGCATGAGAACTCCTTCAAATATTAACTGCCCACATACCAGTACACTTATTGCGCTGACACGAGCCGTAATTGTAACTAAAATCAAATCCGTTATTTATCTCATAGCCTATATGAATCAACAAGGAAGATAACGAAACTAAATTGTAAACTAATGAAAATTTTCACTCATTCAGCATTACTATATTCATCGAATTGTTATTCGATTTAAAAAATCGGTTAACTTTGAGTGGCATTGTTAGGGAGATATGCCGTAAAACACCCAATAAGCCTACTCCATATTGAATATGTTGCAAATCTGTTCATATTCTAGACTTGCGGCAGGCCAAGGCCCACAGCTCAATGACGTTAGCTTAACCGTCACTTGTTGCAATAATTTGTACATAGAGACGAAAACGCAGCGCGCTTGTTTTTACTCAGGCCACTCTCAGCATCAAGTCGTTAAAAACGACCCTATCAAGACTGACAATACCGAAAGAGAGTAAGCAAAGAGCTGGCTTCAGACTGCTTGTGCGTAAAAACATGAATACATCCGATAGCGGATTGCTGTGCAGTTTATTACATCTACTATTTGTGCACGGCTAAAAGGCAGCGCCAGCGTTATGAGGTAACGCCACACAATTAAACAGTCACAAATAATAGCTAGCGGGCTATTTTAGTGGTTACCCCAAAACGGAGCAAACCCGAAATTCAGATTAATACCCCATTAAATGAAACTCAGACTCCCACAAATAATGCTTCTGTAATGACAAATATTGCTAGCAAAGCAATATTTGTCTATTAAAACTAATTTGTTCATCTTCAATCACAACTTAACAGGACTAAATTCGATTATCGCCCACGCTGCAAGCCAAAATACGGCTGATATCAGCCAAACAACGACCCGACTCCTGTTGCCACTGATTAAATACGGCTTGTACTTGCTTAAGCGCCGTTTGTGATGAAAAGCCCGCATCGACTAACTTATGTGCTTTAAAATAACCTTGTACATCATCGGTTAACAAAAAAGTATCTTTGCCAATACCGCGCAGAAAATAGGGACCCGTATTCCCGCCCAATCGAGTACCTCGTTTCTTTAAAAATGCCCACAACCCGATAATATCCTGCGTCGGCCAAGCGGCGATCAGCTGCGCCAAGCTGCCATGTTCGCGAGCAACATCGTGGATCATCAGAGCATTATCATAAATGGCTTGAGTCTTTTTAAGATGGCGAATCAAGGTCGCATCACTTGCCCGCGCTTGAATTTGCTCAGGCGATAACATTAATACTTTATGCGGTTCGAACCCAAAGAAAGACTTCTCATACTCGGGCCATTTGTTCACAACCACCCGCCATACAAAACCACTTTGAAACACCTGACGGCTCATCGCCGACAATAATTCAGCATCCCGATATTGGCGAATTTCATCATCAGACAGGCAACCAGACAATAAGGCTTCGAGTCCAGCAGGTCCGCCTTTGCGCTCACTGGCTCTGGCATAAATAGATGAAAAACGCTCTAACTGGCTCATATTATTACCTTTAAAATGATTAAATCCCGACACTTCCTATATGGGCTCATAATACCTATTTTTACCCCTGATGGATCACTTGGCTTTGCCAAGAAAAATTGTGTTTATTCCAGCATTTTTTAAGAAAACTCTTACAGCAAGCGCTTCAATTACGACTAAAGTTAAAACGTAAAGTCCGTAAAAGACTGGGTTTGGAGTGAGTGCCTATGGAGCTTTTTTATCACCCGTTATCACGCTATTCACAGAAAGTGCTCATCGCACTTTATGAAAAGCAGGCCAACTTCTACCCCAGAATCATAGATCTACGCGACCCTTTGTCCCGCAAGGAATTTCACCAACGTTATCCGCAAGCGCGAATCCCCCTGCTTAAAGCCCAAAATGAACAGCTGATACCCGAATCCAGCATTATTATCGAGTACTTAGATAGGCATTTTGAAAACAGTACCCAGCTGCTGCCACAAGAACCACAACGCAACTTACAGGTACGTTTGTTCGATCGCATCATAGACAATGATATTAACAACCCATTATTTCAATTAGAAAAGTTAAAGCACATAGAAGACAGCAATGAATTCGAAATCAAACAATTAGAGAAGCAACTACTGACACAGTTTCAACGCTTAGACGCGCAACTCACACAACATCATTGGGTCTGTGGCGACAGTTTTACCTTAGCCGACTGTGCACTCATCCCTTGTTTAAGCTATAGCTTCCAACATCTAAACCTGTTGGATTTAGATGAAATCGTGCGCTATTGGCAGCAGGCACAACTGCGTGGCGCTTGGATGTTAGTACAAGAAGAGGTGTTACTGGCTGAGATGGAGGAAACGGCAGGAATAAGAGGCATACCTTAGCGAGTAAGTCATGCCTCAACACAATCACATATTGCGTTCTTTCTTCAACTGCAAAAACGCTTTCCACTTCACGACTTCTGGCGGCAACTCAGGTGCAGGATCGGTATAACCCGCCTCTTTCACTAGTACATCTAACGGCACTTGCTTACCTTTGCACACAAACACACCGCGCACATGCACGATACAATGTAGGCCACGTTCGCTCACAAAGCGTTGTTCAATATAGAAATATTTTTCATCCCAACCGACGACTTTGGTTTCAATCTCAAAGGTTTTCAGCGGCTTAATATCGCGAATATAAGTAAATTCGGCGGCGTTGACTATCGGCATCCACTTCAACTTTAAGAAACGTTTCAGCAGACCCATCTCAGCCAACATATAAGTCCGCGCCAGATCCATAAACGCGGGATAGCGAGAATTAGTTAGATGGAAATTGATATCGCAATCGCTCGGTAAAGCACGATAAGTGATACGGCTTGTCCCTAGAAAATCGATCTTACGACAATGGCGCGTGCGCCAGAATAACAACCAAAACAAACGAAAATACAGATTCATAACGCGCCGCCCTTGAAATAAGAGCCACAGGCTAACAGAGGTCATACCACAGGGCAAGCGAGATATAGCTCACAAAAAAAGACGCCCTAAGGCGTCTTTTTATCGTGCGATTAAGCTAAATACCCTCAGATAATCATCCCATTAAAATGGGCTGATTTATCAAAACTCACAATTGCTTATGCAGCAATACCTGAATGTCTTAACAGGGCATCGATATTCGGCTCGCGTCCCATAAACTGTTTGAACAAGTCCATCGGCTCGGCTGAACCACCCATTTCGAGGATATTGTGCAGGAAACGACGACCCGTTTCAGGGTTGAAAATACCTTCCTCTTCGAAGCGAGAAAACGCATCCGCCGACAGCACTTCTGCCCATTTATAGCTGTAATAACCTGCGGCATAACCGCCCGCAAAAATATGGGCAAATCCATGTTGGAAACGGTTAAAATCCGGCGGTGTTAATACGGCCACCTGACGACGCACTTCGTCTAAGGTTTCTTGAATGCGCGCGCCTTTAGCTGGGTCGTATTCGTGGTGCATTCTAAAATCGAACAACGAGAACTCGAGTTGGCGCAGCATCATCATGCCAGACTGGAAGTTTTTCGCTGCCAGCATTTTATCTAACAAGGCTTTAGGTAATGGTTCGCCGGTTTCAAAGTGGCCAGAAATTTCGGCTAATGCTTCTTCCTGCCAACACCAGTTTTCCATAAATTGACTTGGTAACTCGACCGCATCCCAAGGCACACCATTGATACCCGACACGCCTGCAACATCGATTTTGGTCAGCATGTGGTGGATACCATGGCCAAATTCATGGAACAGGGTTGTCACTTCATCATGGGTAAACAGCGCGGGTTTGCCATCGACCGGACCATTAAAGTTACAGGTCAAATAAGCCACTGGCTTTTGTAATCCATTAGCGGTTTGACGGCGCACACGGCAGTCATCCATCCAAGCACCACCACGTTTACCTGTGCGGGCATATAAATCGAGGTAGAAACTACCTCTGTGTTCGTCAGTTTCGTCGAAAATATCGAAGAAACGCACGTCTTTATGCCATCGGTCAAAATCCTTTTGCTCAAGGATTTTAAGGCCGAACAAACGCGATACTGTGTAGAACAAACCCGAGAGCACTTTATCTTCGGGGAAATACGGACGCAGGATTTCCTGTGAAATCTCATACTTATGCTGCTGCAACTTCTCAGCATAGAAACTTAAGTCCCAAGAGGCCATTTCAGTCACGCCATATTCGGCCTCAGCAAACGCTCTCAGCTCAGCCAGTTCTGCCTTAGTTTGATCCTTTGAGCGCAGCGCTAATTCATTTAAAAATGCCATCACCTGCGCCGGCGTTTCAGCCATTTTCGTCGCTAGGGATTTGTCAGCAAAACTGTCAAAACCGAGTAACAATGCGAGTTCGTGGCGCAAAGCAAGAATTTCGTCCATCAGCGGGCTGTTATCAAACTCTCCGGCATTGGGACCTTGATCTGAAGCGCGAGTGACAAACGCACGGTAGCATTCTTCCCGAAGACTGCGGTTTTCGCTGTAGGTCATGACGGGTAGATAAGAGGGAAAATCTAAGGTAAATAACCAACCTTCTAGCTCACGCGACTGCGCCATCGCTTTAGCGGCGGCTTTGGCAGACTCAGGCAAACCAGCAAGCTCAGCTTCATCAGTGATCAACTTAGTCCAAGCTTGCGTCGCATCCAGTAATTGATTCGAAAAACCACTGGTGAGTTCAGAAAGACGTTTTACAATCTCGCCATAACGCACTTTTTGCGCGTCATCTAAGCCAATACCCGATAGTTCAAAGTCGCGCAGGCTGTGCTCTATCACCATCTGCTGGGCTTGGCTCAATTGTGCAAATTCATTGGATGTTCGCAGCGCTTTATAGGCTTGATACAAACCTTGGTGTTGGCCAACGTAAGTGCCGTATTCCGATAAAAGAGGTAAACAAGCATCATGGGCGGCACGCCACTCATCTGTGCTGGTCACTGAATTCATGTGAGAAACGGGCGACCAAATTTGGCTCAGTTCATCGTCAACCTGTTCTAGTGGCGCGACCAAGTTGTCCCAAGTGTAAGGACCTTGATTCTGCAGCACTTCATCAATCTTAGTGCGGCACTGAGCAATGGCATGCTCAACGGCGACTTGAATATGTTCCGGTTTAATCTGTGAAAAAAGCGGTAATTTTGCGCCGCTAAGCAAAGGGTTGCTCATATTGACTCCTCAACAATCTGTATCACTTATAGATAAGGGCTAATGGCCTATTTATCAAGGCGAGAAAACCGATTGTCCCCTTCGAACGCCTTACTTAACCCTATTTCCCCTGAAAAAAAGTGAACTAGTTCGCATTTAGGATTTACGTTTTATTTACCTACACATTGTTGCAATCTCGATCGCAAATCGAATCAATTCGCATTAATGTTTGTATGTGGGCAAGGTATTATCTGCATAACTAACGTACCTCGACCAAAATCAGCAAAAATATGGCAACACACTCAGTGAAACTTATCGCCAGCGTCCTCTGCACATTAGGGATCAACTGCCTTAGTCACAACGCAGTTGCTAATGAGGGCCTAGAACAAGTCGATAGTATTTCAAACACCATATTACCCCGCCAGATGACAGAACCTTTGGCGGTGACGCTGGATTTAGGTTGGGACAGCAAATATGTCTCACAGGGTCGCAATAACTTGCAAAATGGGGGTATTTATTGGCTCAATGCTGCCATTCAACACGGCAACTTAACCACTTATGCCTTAGTCGGACGCGGTGATAGCCAAGCCTATACAGAGTGGAATATCGGCCTTGAATATGGGTTCAACTTAGCCGAAAACCTAGAGGCTAATCTGGGATGTCAGCGCATTGAAGGCTATAGCAATAGCCGCTGCCAAGATAACGAGCTATTTGCAGAACTCGCCTACAACGCCACAGCTTGGTTGGTACCATCGGTGAGTTATGTCTATTCCACAGAGGCGGCAGGCTACTTTGTTGAAGTGAGTTTGCACAGTTATTGGAATATCACAGACCAGTTCAGCCTCACGCCCTATATCACTCAAGGGTTTGATTTTAAATACCGCACAGAAGAACACGATGGCAGTAATAACCTGCAGTTTGGCCTCGAAGCGAATTATCAACTGACCCCAAGCATGAGTATTAGCGGACACATTAGCCACAGCATTGCCCAGAGTGATATTGAGCAAGAAGCCTCAGCCAATGGCGATATGAGTTCACAGGATCAAACCTATGCAGGCATCCACTTTGCGATAACGTTTTAACGTCGTTTTAGCTCTGTGTTTCTAGCGCTGTATTGCAACCTTCCTCTGTCAATTTATCCCGCGACATTTGGCAAAAACAAAGCTCACTAACTAAACTCAAAATGTCGACGGAGCGACTCACTATTCATATCGATTTTGCCGAGGAACAGGGAATGTTAACGTATCATTTCTATTTTATCCGAACCGCTGTCATTACCTTGCCCCTGCTTTTTATCCCAGTGACAAGCTCGACAAATGCGCAGCAGGTATCTGAACCTGAACCGAGTCTAGAATCCTTAGCGCAACCGACACAAACCGCGCCTTTGCCCCTAGGCACTTTGCTCGACAATGATGGCAAGCCGATTAATGTGCCTAACCAAGTGCAAAGTGCATTCGAGTATTCGCCCCCCACTGTCACACCCGCAGAGCCATCCAAAACCACTAAATCAACTAAAGCCACTCAATCGAACAAAGCCGCTAAGAGTAAAAAACTCAGTCGCAAACAACAGCTCGCCAGTCGTGAACATGTCGCCAATGATCCTAACTGCCGTTGGCTCGATAAACGTATGGATCAGCTAGAGTCCCTACTCGGCGACAAGCAAGATAACGCTGCTAAACATCAAGCCGACGAACTCAGCGCCCGCCAAAAGGAGTGGCAATGTTTGAAATGTGGTGCAGAAGGCCCAGCTCAAAACGATCACTCTAAGTGCCAATATCGCCGCGAAACAGCCACACGATAACAACTGAATGCAACTTTAGGAGTATTTTTATTAAAAGCAATGCCTTATACGTTAGTGATGCAATAGGCTGGTCTGTTACCGCAAAGCCCCCTACAATGACCTTCTGCTGTAAAGCATCTCATCCTTGAAGTAAGACGGAGAAACTCATGGCTCAACATTTTGACTATATCTGCCTAGGCGCAGGCAGCGGCGGTATCGCCTCAGCAAACCGAGCGGCAATGCGTGGTGCTAAGGTTCTACTCATCGAAGCCAAACACGTGGGTGGCACCTGTGTAAACGTAGGTTGTGTGCCCAAAAAAGTCATGTGGTATGGCGCCCATGTTGCCGAAGCGATGAACCTTTACGCCAAAGATTATGGTTTCGACGTCACTGTTAATAAATTCGATTGGAACACTTTGGTCGAAAACCGCGAAGCCTACATTGGTCGCATTCACGATGCCTATGGCCGTGGTTTTGCCAACAATAAAGTGACGCTGTTAAATGGCTACGGCCGTTTTGTGGATGGCAACACCATCGAAGTGGACGGCGAACATTACACCGCCGATCACATCCTTATCGCCACTGGCGGCGCACCGACGATTCCGAACATTCCTGGCGCGCAATACGGTATCGATTCCGATGGTTTCTTCGCTCTACGCGAGCAACCTAAGCGCGTTGCCGTTGTTGGCGCGGGTTATATCGCTGTTGAAGTCGCTGGCGTGTTACACGCTCTGGGCAGTGAAACTCACTTATTAGTGCGTAAACATGCGCCGCTGCGTAACTTTGACCCTATATTAGTCGATGCTCTCGTCGATGCGATGGCAACCGAAGGCCCGACATTACACACCCATAGCGTGCCAAAAGCCGTGGTTAAAAATGCCGATGACAGCCTGACATTAAACTTAGAAAACGGTGAAAGCATTACAGTCGATTGCCTAATTTGGGCAATTGGCCGCTCACCTGCAACAGGCAATATCGGCCTAGAAAATACCGAAGTGCAATTAGATAGCAAAGGCTATGTCATCACTGATGAGCAGCAAAATACAACTCACAAAGGGATTTACTGTGTCGGCGACATTATGGCGGGCGGCGTAGAGCTCACCCCTGTTGCGGTTAAAGCGGGCCGTTTGTTATCTGAGCGTTTATTTAACGGCATGACAGATGCCAAAATGGATTACAACCTGATCCCAACCGTTGTATTCAGCCATCCACCTATCGGCACTATGGGCTTGACCGAACCAGAAGCCCGTACTCAATACGGCGACGATAACGTCAAAGTGTATACGTCGACGTTTACCTCAATGTACACAGCCGTCACGGCCCATCGCCAAGCCTGTAAGATGAAGTTAGTCTGCGCTGGCAAGAACGAAAAAGTCGTCGGTATTCATGGTATTGGTTTTGGTATGGACGAAATCCTTCAGGGTTTCGGCGTCGCCATGAAAATGGGCGCGACTAAGGCCGATTTCGATGCGGTCGTTGCTATCCACCCCACGGGCGCGGAAGAGTTTGTTACTATGAGATAGAAGCGATTTTCGCTTTGATTTCATCATATTTAGGGCCAGCTTATGCTGGCCCTAATTGATCACAGATAGCATAAAACCATTAACTCTCACGCGACTTTCCTATAATCTCGACTGAGTACTTTGCATTTTAAACACTTAGCGCTGTTATCGCTGCGCCACTGTTATCGGGATAAATAGCGTAATGCTTAAAGAACTCGCGTTCGATGGTTTGTTATTTAGTCCATTAATTATCTTTATCCCCTTAGCTTTTCTGCTTTCCTGCATCACTCGCTGGGTACTCTATCAAACTGGGCTCTATCACACGCTGTGGCGCGCAGCTTGGTTCGAAGTTGGGCTGTTTATCTGCTATCTGGCTTTGGTCATTTACTTGCTTGGGAGTTGATTGTTCATGGGAAAAATCTTTCGTATCAGCCTCACCCTTATTGTGGTCGCGATTGCAGGTATCGCCGGACATTGGATATGGTCGCACTACCTTTATTCTCCTTGGACCCGCGACGGCCGAGTTCGCGCCGAAATCATTACCATAGCGCCAGATGTATCCGGTTGGGTAAACCAACTGAATGTAAAAGACAATCAAGTCGTTAATAAAGGTGATGTATTATTCACAGTGGACGATACCCGCTACAAAGCCACCATTGCCGAATTGAATGCCAAAGCGGAAAGCCAAAAATTGGCATGGGAACTGGCAAAACATAAGTACAAACGCCGTATCGGTTTGACCAATGACAACTTAGTCAGCAAAGAAACCTTCGACGAAGCCTTTATCAATACCGAACTGGCAAGAACCAGTTATGAACTCGCACAGGCGCAATTGAATACCGCCAAAATTGACTTAGCGCGGACGCAAATTCACGCTCCCGAAAATGGCACACTGATCAATTTAAGCCTGCGTAATGGCAACTATGTCAGCAAAGGCAACTCAGTATTTTCGCTCGTCAAACAAGATTCTCTCTATATCACAGGGTATTTTGAAGAAACCAAAATCCCCTTGGTTCACATAGGTCAAAATGCCGATGTCAGCCTGATGAGTGGCGGCCATGTCTTGCACGGTAAAGTGGTCAGCATAGGTAAGGCGATTGCAAATACCAATGTCACCGCTAATGGGCAGTTATTGCCGCAAATCGGCCAAACCTTTAATTGGGTGAGGTTGTCGCAGCGGATTCCGGTCGATATCCAGCTAGATAGCATTCCTAAGGACATAGAGCTGAGTGTCGGCATGACAGTTTCCATCCAGCTACAGACTGACAAATAGTCATTATGACGCTGTTCCTTAAGAGTTTATTTTTTCCTGACCGACGAACCCTCATCTTCGCGATTAAAGGCGTGATTTCGATGGCGCTCGCCTTATATGTGGCCATGTTCTTAAATTTAGAACGGCCATATTGGGCGCTGGTGTCGGCGGTATTTTTGCAAATTCGCCCCGAAAGTGGCCTCGTGATCGAAAAGGGCTTATGCCAAATTGGCGGCACCTTAGTCGGCGCACTTGCAGGGATTGCCATACTCAACGGGTTTACGCCCTACCCCGAACTCGCCTTAGGATTACTCGCCTGTTGGATAGGGTTAAATTCTGGGTTGTCGGCCATGGTGCGCCAGCAAAACTTTGTCTATGCCTTTGCTATGGCGGGCATGACAGCCTGCTTGATAGTGCTCATTGTGATGGCGAGCCCGAGCACAGCCGATAGTGCAAAAATATTCGATGTGGCGCAGGCGAGGATCAGCGAAATTATCGTCGGCGCAATTTGTGCCGTCTTGGTCAGTTCGCTACTTTGGCCGACTAAGGTAAAACATGGTCTGCAACTGCATGCTAAAAACACAATTAATCAAACACTTAAATATCTTGCATTAGAACTAGATTTACAGGGCGTACATGCGAGCCGCCATGAACATATCGACACTATTATGGAATCAGTATCGGCGCTGAGTGACGACTCCAGCGCGGTGATTTATGAAGGTCCCGAAGGTCGCGGGCAGAGCCATGCGGCGAACTTTCTCTGCAATAAAACCCTTTCGCTGTTGGCGGCAATCCAAATATTTGGCCGACTACAACGTAATCATTCCCATCTGGTCAGCGAACCGCTCGCGAAAACCTTAGCCAATATGCGCAGCAGTTTTACCCTGATGGCGCAATCCACTGATGACCAAGAATGCTACAAAATGGCGCGTACTTTAAGGTATCAACTCCAACAAAACCTGATGCAATACCGCGACCGAACCCCATTAGAGACTCGCTTACTCAAAATTGCGATGGAGTTAAGCGCCGATCTAATCATGGTACTCAAGAGTTATAACGTACTGACAAGCAATTCTGCGGTACAACTCAACGCGCCGCCAATGGAATTTCACCGAGATCCACTGATAGGGTTTACGACCGGTCTACGCAGCATGGCGGTATTTGTCATTGGTGCTTCGCTGTGGATTGGCACAGGGTCGAGCGCGGTACTCATGATGATCCTGATGCCAGTGGTTTTTTCCATCATGATGGCGCGCCAGCCACTACCAATGCTAACCACGATTTTGCGCCGTATTCTTGTCGGTATCACTATCGCTGTACCCCTCACAGTGTTTTACGCTTTACCTTTGCTGGCAGAGAGTAGCGGCGATTTCGAAATCCTCATTTTAGTGCTCGCAGGCCCCTTTTTTATTGGGCTACTCGCCTTAGCGAATCGACCGACCTTGCCCTATGGTCTTGGGATTTGCGTGCCGTTTGCGGTATTAGTACAGCCCAGTAACACCATTTCATTTGCGATAGAAAACACTGTCAGCAATGCCTTAGCGATTTTTGTTGGCGTTACTGTGCTGTATTGGTTGTTTAAATTGATTACCGAACCTAGCCAGCGGTTGATGCAATATCGTCTGCTGCAATCCATCCAAAAAGATCTAGTGCATATCGCGCAGCATGACGATCCTGAGCCTTGGTTTAACGCCCGCATGGGCGATCGACTGCTGCGGATAGCCAGTTACGAAAAAGGCTCGGGCAAGAGTTCGAGGGTATTTACCGATCTGGTGTTCACTGCACTGAATCTAGGCCATGTGTCGATTCGAATGCGACGCATGTTGCAGGGGATATCAGATACGCACTCGGACTTAGAAAATGCACTCAACCTCTGGCAATACAATTTAGGTCAGGCATTTATCGCCTGCGCCCACGGCCAAGTCGCAGAAGAGTTTAACACCAGCAGCGAAGCCTTATTACAAGCGCTGGCGCAATGCCCGTTACCCCACGAACAATTCACTCTGATTACTGGGATGTTTGAACGCATCACCTTAACCTTCGAACGCACTGCCCACAGTATCGCCGAGCAGAAAAACACCTCTGAAAAATAGTCAGTTCTCAAACTATTTTCCGCCAAAAAAGCCACTCTCGTGCTGCCGCCAAAACCACTTAAATCCAATAGAAGCTTGATATTTGGCCGATAAAATGCCTTAATATAATTAGATCACTAACTATATTGGTGATATAAATTCAATTATCAACCAAGGAGCAATTATGTCTACGGAGAACCCACCAGAGGAAAATCTTATCTCGCAAGTAGCAAGCTTTACCCGATTACACGCCAAGGAAACCATGCAGTTTATGTGTTTATGCGCAATATTAAGCACCTATCTCTTTGTCATTTTGAAACCGAGTATTATTCAAAATAACAAAGCGTTAGGAGACAAATAACCCATGAATTACCTGGCTTACGTTTCCTTAGCGATTTACTTTATCGCCATGCTTGCTATTGGCTTATTCGCCTATAAAAAATCCACCAGCGATGTATCCGGCTATATTTTGGGCGGCCGCAAGGTGAGCCCACAGGTCACCGCACTATCAGCGGGTGCATCTGACATGAGTGGCTGGATGCTAATGGGTCTTCCCGGCGCAATGTTTTTGGTTGGTTTCGAAACCATTTACATCGCACTTGGACTATTAATTGGTGCTCTAATTAATTACTTGGTCGTTGCACCCAAATTAAGGGTCTATACCGAAGTCGCGGATAACGCCCTCACTATCCCGGAGTTTTTTGCTAAACGCTTCGGCAATGCCAACAGCAGTATCCGAATTATCTCGGCCGTGATCATTGTGATCTTCTTTACCTTGTATACCTCAGCGGGTTTAGTGGCTGGCGGTAAGTTATTTGAGTCAGCATTTGGCCTGAACTACGACATAGGTTTAGTCGTCACCCTCGGCGTAGTGGTTTCTTATACCTTGTTGGGCGGATTCTTAGCAGTGAGCCTCACTGACTTTGTCCAAGGCTGTATTATGTTTGTCGCTTTAATCTTAGTGCCTGTGGTGGCATATCAAGAGTTTACCAGCGCTGACACTATGCTGAACTTTGCGTATCAATCGATTCCACACTTCACCGATGCCATGCAGAACGTCACTATGTTAGGGCTTATCTCAAGCTTATCTTGGGGACTCGGTTACTTTGGCCAACCGCATATTATTGTCCGCTTTATGGCAATTCGTTCAGTCGCTGACATTAAAACCGCCAGACACATAGGTATGGGCTGGATGACAGTGACCATTGTGGGTGCACTGGCAACAGGTCTTGTCGGTATCGCTTACGCCAATAAATTTGGCATGAAGCTGACCGATCCTGAAACCATCTTTATCGTGTTTTCTGAGTTGTTGTTCCATCCGATCATTAGTGGCTTCTTATTAGCCGCAATTCTGGCCGCGATCATGAGCACCATTTCATCGCAACTATTAGTGTCATCAAGCTCGCTAACGGAAGATATTTATCGCGTGATCTCGAAGAAAGAATCTAGCGAAAAAGACATGGTGAAAATGGGACGCTTTGGCGTAGCAGGCGTGGCAATTGTAGCAAGTCTACTGGCGCTTGACCGCTCTAGCAGTGTGCTGTCATTGGTGAGTAATGCATGGGCAGGATTCGGTGCAGCCTTCGGTCCGTTAGTCTTGTTTAGCTTGTATAAAGCTAACCTAACCCACAAAGCCGCGATTGCCGGCATAGTGTCAGGTGCAGCCACAGTCCTGTTTTGGATTTATGCACCAGTACTTGCTGACGGTAAAGCTTTAACCACAGTGGTGTATGAGATGATCCCCGGCTTTGCCGTGAGCAGTGTGGTGATTTGGATAGTCTCGTTACTCGATACTGATCCTTGTGCCAAAACCACTAAATTATTCCATAAGGCTGGCCGTGTTTTAGCCGAAGACAGATGAGGCGCGCAGGTATGACTGACTTACCCTGGAAACGCATTGTCGTTAAGGTAGGTAGTGCCCTGATTGCTCCACACAAACAAGGTTGCAGCAGCCACTACTTACTCGGCATTGCCCAATTTATTACTTATTGTCGTGCCCAAGGGATCCAAGTTGTCTTGGTCTCTTCGGGTTCCGTCGCCGCGGGATGGCATCACTTTGGCGTGGTGGATAAACCGAGCGTCACTGTGAAGAAAGCCATGGCAGCAGCAGGTCAGGCCGATATGATGGCCACATGGAACAAGTTATTTGATTTCCCGACCGCACAGCTACTGTTAACCCACGGCGATTTACGCAATCGAGATCGTTATATCAGTATTAAAGATACGATTTTCAGCCTACTCGAACATGGGCTATTGCCTATCATCAACGAGAACGATGCCGTTACCGCCGACAAGCTCAAAGTTGGCGATAACGATAATCTCTCGGCCATGGTAGCCGCGGCGGCCGATGCCGATACCCTGATTATCTGTTCAGATGTGAACGGGCTTTACACACAAAACCCCCATGAAAATCCCGATGCACAGCTTATCAAGCAAGTGAACGAGATTAATGCCGAAATCTACGCCATGGCAGGCGGCGCCAGCAGTGCCGTCGGCACAGGTGGTATGCGGACTAAGATACAAGCCGCCAAGAAGGCGATTTCCCACGGGATCGAAACCTTTATTATCAATGGTTTTGATGCCGACTCATTCAACCAATTGTTGAAGGGCCAAAACCCAGGAACCTTATTTACCCCTGATGAGAAGCCAATGCAGGATCACTTGCACTGGATGACACATACCTCGCAGGCTCAAGGCGAAGTCATTGTTGAAAATGACTTTAATATCGCCCTTGATATCCATAGCGAGCAATTGACCAGTGACGATGTCGTTGCCATCAATGGGGACTTTTCTGTCGGTGACACCATTTTAGTACGCAAAGACGATGGCACTAAATTGGCCAAGGCCAAATCCAATTACAGCAGTTGTTTACTTAGCTTTATTACGGACCAAGACGATCGCGAGTTTGCCAGTGAATTTCAGCAAAAGACTGGACCGATCATTTCCGAGAAAAACATCGCCATTCTCGAATAAGCATCAGCCGAATAAAACTAAGCGAGTAAACATCTAAGCGGAGTAAATATGACTTTAATCAAAAATTTATCTCAAGAAGCTGCCAAAGCGGCTCTGATCCTCGCCCAAGTTGACGAACAGCTTAAAAATACTGTACTCCTCGATATGGCACGCTCATTACGCGAAAAGTCCTATGAAATCCAAAGCGCAAATTTAATCGACTTACACAGAGCGACCGCCGATAACGTCGGCCCTGCCATGCTCGACCGATTAACGCTAACGCCAGAGCGTATAGAAGCTATGGCGGTAGGCATTGAAACCATCGCCGCCTTACCCGATCCCATTGGCAACGAACGCTATATTGGTCAACGACCTAATGGTTTATCCATCAGTAAGATGCGCGTTCCCTTAGGCGTGGTTTGTATGATTTATGAAGCGCGCCCCAATGTCACCGCCGATGCGGGTGCCCTGTGCTTTAAATCCGGCAATGCCGTGATCCTGCGCGGTGGTAAAGAGGCGCTGCACACCAGTAAAATTATCGCCACTATTTTGCAAAGCGTATTGAAACAATACGGCTTGCCCGAGGCGTTAATCACTGTGGTGCCCGACCCAGATCGCGCCCTCATGCTAGAACTGCTGCAGCAACGAGATTATATCGATGTGATCATTCCCCGCGGCGGTGAAGGCTTGATTAACTTTGTGACTGACAACAGTAAAATCCCAGTGATCCAGCATTTTAAAGGTGTGTGTCATTTATACGTCGATAAAGATGCCGATCTGGATATTGCTATGGACTTACTGCTCAACGGTAAAACCCAGCGCACTGGCGTATGTAATGCCCTCGAAGCCCTATTAGTACACCAAGAAATTGCCTCGCAATTCCTGCCTAAAGTAGCCAAAGCGCTGGCCGAGCATAAGGTTAAAATCAATGCTTGTACTCAAGCCGGTGGTTATTTTGAAAACTGTACTTACATGGAAGAAGACGATTTCGGCCAAGAGTATTTAGATCTCGAAATTGCCATTCGCCAAGTCGATCACTTTGACCATGCTATCCAACATATTGCCCGTTTTGGTAGCCAGCACACCGAAGTAATTTGCACCGGAAACGAAGTTACAGCCGCACGCTTCCAACGTGCAGTCGATGCTTCTGTGGTAATGGTCAATGCCTCTTCGCGCTTCTCCGACGGCAGCGAACTTGGCCTTGGAGCAGAAATCGGCATCGCGACATCTAAGCTACATGCCTATGGCCCAATGGGACTCGAATCCTTGACCGCTGAGAAGTATTTAGTCTCAGGCACAGGCCAAGTGCGGGCGTAAACCTAAGGTGTAAATCATACTTTTAGGCTTAACAAGTCCGTTGGATTTCGATTCAATTGTAAAGATTAAAGGCCACAGTCAGTAACGACTGTGGCCTTTTTGTTGGCTAAATTGACCCTATCCACAACAGCCTGAGTTCCCAGTCAATGCCCTGAAACCGAGTTATAGTAAGGCATGCGCTAAAACCTCAGATCCCACTGCGATGACTTATCACAGCTCGCTGACAAGCTATTCGCCAATAAGTTACAACCCAGCTTAAACAATTTACACATTGAGCATATTGCATTTATTTTAAACAAACCTATCATGCGATCGATTCTCATTTGCACCTAAACACTTTGTTTGCACTCAGGATCACCAATCATTATTTAATCTGAAATCGCCTGAAAGGATTGAAATACCATGCCTCCCCTATCTGTTTTAACGTCTTGGCGCTCGCCATTGATCCCTGTACTTCTCAGCACACTTACTCTGACGGTTCAAGCCAATACTGACCCTAAGCAAGATGAGAAAAAAGATACAGAACAGATAGAAAGATTGAACGTGGTAGGAACATACACCCGCGCGGCAATGAATAGCGCCACGGGTTTGTCTATGTCACTCAAAGAAACCCCACAAAGCGTCACTTTGATTACCGAAGAGATGATTAGCGACAAAGGTTTGGTCACTATGGAGTCAGTGTTAAATCACACTCCTGGCGTGACTATGGTGGGCGATGCCTCTGAAAATAGTCAGATATTCGTGCGCGGTTATGCACTAGACAGCGGTGTTCAAATTGACGGCTTAATCACAACCTCTTCATCCCATGTTTACAGCGGCTCAATTGATCAAGGTTTAGACCCTGTGATTGCCGAACGGGTTGAAGTATTAAAAGGTGCGGCAGGGATTTTAAGTGGTTTAGGTGAACCTTCTGCCACGGTTAATTTTATTCGTAAACGTCCAACGGATGACACCCGTGCCACGGCAAGTGCAAGTTATGGCTCATGGAATACCTATAGACTTGAGGCCGATGTTTCTGGCTGGCTAACGGATTCGGGCAATGTGAAAGGTCGATTCGTGAGTGCGGTGAAGAAAGGCGACTCTTTTATCGATCGCTATCAGCGCGATACCACAGTGCTCTATGGCGTAGTTGAAACGAGTCTCGGCACAGATACTAGCTTGTCGCTGTTTGCGGACTATCAAAAATCACAAACCGACGGTGTGTATAACTGGAACTCTAATCCCGCATTTTATACCGATGGCACAGCTGTCGATTTTGGCCGCAACTACTCTAGCTCACAGGACTGGACCCATTGGGACGTGACCCAAAAAAGTCTCATGGCCGAGTTTAAACATAGATTCGATAACGACTGGTCACTCGTCAGTGCCTATCGTATTGCTAACGCCACCATAGACGCATTGGCCTTTTACCCAGGCGATTATATCGTCAAATCAACCGGCGAATTTGTTGGCCCTTGGGGCGATACCTATGCCGCCCAACATGATCGCGAGTCAGATACCAACAGTTTCAACCTGTATGCAACGGGTAACTTCGACTTACTCGGCCGTGAACATAGCGCTGTGATCGGTTTTAACTACGGTGACAACGAGTTCGATAACATCAACACTGAATCTGGACGCCAACGTCGCTATAACGTCGCGGATCAGGGCAATTACCCCAAGCCTAATATTCCTAATTCACCCACCAATGGCCAAACCAATGAGCAAAGCCAATCGGGTGTTTACGGCACGGTCCGTGTCAATGTATTGGATTCACTGAAATTAATGGTCGGTGGACGCGTAAGTAACTGGTCCTATGAAAAGCATGATCTCGTGGGTAACAGCACAGATGCGACCATGGAAAAAACCGGTATTTTCATCCCCTACTACGGCCTAGTCTACGATGTGACCGAGCAGATTGCTGTCTACGCTAGCCGTACTGAAATCTTCAAACCTGGCACCTATTTTGGTGAAGATGGCCAACTGCTCGAACCTGCAGAAGGCACAAACGTCGAAGGCGGCGTCAAGGTCGCGCTGTTCGATGACACGCTAAACATGTCAGCCGCCGTCTACGAAACCAATAAAGACAACGAACCCGAATATGCAGGTAAAGGTCAGCTACCTTCCGGTGACTCTATCTACGAAAGTGTGGATGGGATTACCACCAAGGGCTATGAGTTAGAAATTGCCGGACGTCTTACCGACTTATGGGATATCAGCGGTGGTTATACCCACAACAATGCAGAAGATAAAGATGGCCTACGTCGTCAAACTTATCTGCCCGAAGATATCTTCAAACTCACCACTAAATATAACTTTGAAGATATTCTGCCGGGCATTACTGCAGGTGCGAGCTGGCGCTGGCAGAGCAGCACCTTCTATCAAGGCACTATTTGGGGTGTCGATGGCGCGCCGAATGTGGCTTACCGCCAAACACAATCAGTCTACTCACTCGTTGACTTAATGTTTGGCTACCAAATCACACCTTCTATTTCTATGCAATTGAACATTAACAATATTTTTGACAAGAACTACAACCGCTCACTCTGGGGTTACGCCGACTTTGGCGAGCCACGTAATGCCACACTGTCACTACGTTGGACGCTCTAAAACATAGCCCTAACCCGAAATAACATTAAGGATGATCAAATGAAACAAGCACTTGTAATACTCACTTTACTCGGCGGTATCGCTTTTTCGGCTCAAGCACATGAAGTATGGCTTGAGCGTAATACCGATGGTTCGGTTAAAGTGCAATTTGGCGAACCGGGTTCAGAGCAAGCTTCGGCAGAAGAGTTAGCATCGTTAAGCGCGGCGCGTATTTTCGCCGCCAATGCCAAGACACCGTTAACCGCCACAGCGCAGGCCGATCATCTACTGGTCAAAACCCAAGATGGCAAGAGTGACATCAGTTTCTATGCCGATACCGCGTGGCAACCATGGAAAACCGAGACCGGATTGCAGGCTGCAATACTCTATGCCCGCACGGGACAAGAACACACAAAAGCGCTGCAAGATTTTGAATTTACGCCAGTAAAGTCAGGCGCTCCCGAGTTTGTACTTAGCTATAAAGGCGCACCACTGGTGAATCATCCAGTACAAGTTTATCGCCCCGGTTTTTGGAGTAAATCTTTCACCACCGATGCCCAAGGCAAATTCGCCCTCGATACCCCAGATGCAGGCCGCTATTTGCTCGTCAGTAATCACACCACAGAAGGTAAACAAACACTCGCAGGCAACGAGGTTGATAGCGTTTTACACATCACCACCACGAGTTTTATCACTCAGTAATAATCTTATAGTGAGATGGAGTTAACGTGCGTTATTTAATGATAGGTTTATACATGCTGTGTTCTGCAGTCCACGCAAGCACAGCACCTGTAACAGTCGCCTTGCCCCAAACAGGCAGTACCAATGAACTTTTGCCACTCAGTGGCTCCATTAAATCCGCACGGGTAGCCCGCTTATCTGCACGTACCGATGGCCTAGTCGCCAAAGTGCTGGTCGATGCGGGCTCTAACGTTAAAGCTGGCCAGCCTCTACTCGCACTCGATGACACCTTAGCCATACACCAATTAGCACAGCGTCAGGCTGATGTAATGGCCGCTAAGACCATGCTGGCAGAAAAGCAGCGACTCCTCACCGAAGCGCAAACACTCAGTTCTCAGCAATTATTCCCCGAAACTGAGCGCGCGATTCGTCAAGCGGCGTTAACCGAAGCCGAAGCTAATCTGCAGAGTTTAACGGCAGCATTAGCACACCAAAAAGAGGTGGTCGCCCGCCACCAACTGATCGCGCCGTTTGCGGGAGTGATTTCCAGCAAACAAACTGAAACCGGTGAATGGGTCAATGTCGGCACTGAAATCTTCACCTTAGTATCCCAAGAACAGCTCTGGCTTGATATTCAAGTCCCACAGGAAATGTTCCAAAACATAGCCACTGCAACTCAAGTCGATATTGCCGCAGATATGCTGCCTGAACAGCAGTTTATCGGCCATGTGAATGCACTCGTCCCCGTGAGCGACCACAATGCTCGTAGCTTCTTGGTGCGCTTAACCATTCCTGATGCGAGTGGACTTTTGATGCCCGGCACATCGGCCACTGCGACCTTCCACTTACAGCGGGCGCAACACAGTGTTGTCGTGCCGCAAGATGCGCTAGTCCGTCACCCCGACGGCCAGTTCAGTGTCTTTACCGTGCAAAACAACATAGCCCAACGGCATACCGTTCAAGTGGGCCATACGAGCGCCATCGGGATTGAAATCCTTAGCCCATTACCCAAAGATACGCCCGTGGTGATCCGCGGTAACGAAAGCCTACAAGACCAACAGCCAGTCTCTGTACTCAACTCTGCAGTAAGAGGTTAGTGGGATGCTGAAGTTTGGAATTAAACATGGCACCTTACTGTCGGTCATCGTCTTGATATTTTGCGTATTGGGCACAGCTGCCGCACTGCGTATCCCAATCCAAATGATCCCCGACTTAGATGTGCGCACCATCAGCGTGGCCACAGGTTGGCCGGGGGCAACACCGCAAGACGTCGAAAAAGAAATTCTACTTGAGCAGGAACGCTACCTGCGCACCCTGCCCAACTTACAACGCATGACCTCTTGGGCCGATACGGGCTCGGCATGGATAGAACTCGAATTCCCCCAAAGCACAGAGATAAGCGATGCGCTTATTCGTGTTAGCAATGCGCTCAGCCAAGTATCGTCCTACCCTGAAAACGTCGATCAACCAAGGCTTTACAGCAGTTCATATTCAGACAACGCTTTCATGTATTTCCGCCTCGTGCCTGTCGCGGGGAACCCGCTGAATCTAGACATAGACATGATGCGCGATTTCGCTAACGACTTTATTCGCCCACAAATGGAGCGCGTCAAAGGCGTTTCCTCTGTCACTATTCAAGGCGGCGCTGAACGGCAAATTCAAATACGGCTCGATCCCGCCAAACTCGCCCAACGCGGCATCAGCATTATGGACGTGCGCCAAGCCATTCGAGATCGCAACAAGGACACTTCTGCGGGCGATATCGACAGTGGTAAAAAACGTTATTTACTGCGGGTAATTGGCCGTTTTGAGGATTTAAATCAACTTAAGCAACTGATTTTAAAACGCCAAGGTAATACGAATATTCTGCTGCAAGACGTTGCCGAGATAAAACTCGACCACGCCGAGATCCGTGAACTGTCCTTTGCCGAACAAGAACGCACCCTCAGCTTAGCGGTCAAACGGGATGTCGGTTCTAACGTTATCGCCATCAAAGATGCCATGATGCCCGTGATAGCGCAGATCAATCAAAATCAACTCGCCCAGCACGCCATGCAGTTAGAGTTATTCAGTGATGATGTGCGCTATGTGCAAGATTCAGTTGAAAATGTGTGGGTGAATTTAGGTCTAGGTGCCTTACTGGCAACCTTGGTCATGTACCTCTTCTTGCGCTCGAATCGAGCAACCCTGATTGGTGTTATCGGTATTCCGCTGTGTACCTTAGCCGCCTTCGTCGGGCTGCTGGTGTTTAATCGCACTATTAATGTCATTTCACTGGCGGGTGTTGCCTTTGCCATCGGCATGACGGTCGATAACAGCATTGTGGTGCTCGAAAGCATTGAACAAGCGCGCAGACGCGGATTAGAGCGTCTCGAAGCAGCCATAAGTGGTATCTACGATGTGTGGCCTGCGGTACTGGCCTCGACGCTCACCACAGTACTAGTGTTTGTACCCATTCTATTTATCAAACAAGAAGCGGGACAACTGTACTCGGATATCGCGATTGCCATCGCTTCATCCATTATCGCTTCTATGCTGGTCGCGGTGTTCATCGTACCCGCCGCTATTGCCCGTTTTGGTTTCGGTAAGATGCACTCGGCGCAGACAAACCAAAGTGAGCCGCCCAAAGCATCACGCATATTGAGCTTAGTCAGCCAACTTGTACTGTCGGCAAGACGCCGCACCTTTGTGATTGTGCTGTCACTCGTCTCGACGATCGGGCTTGCGGCTTGGCTGATGCCTCCGGCCGAATATTTACCCGAAGGCGAAGAACCAAAAGCCTTTACTTCTATGGTCGCACCGCCGGGTTACAACCTATCGGAAATGGCTAAAATTGCTGAAGAATTAACGACTCAGCTATCCGCGAGAGTCAATGCCGAGGCGGCATCCTTTGAACGTGGTGAGCAAAAGATCCCGCCGCTAAAATACTATACCCTCAGCGTGGGTGTCGGCAGTATTTGGGTGATGAGCGAGCCCGTTCGCAGCCAAGATATGGATGCCATGATGAGCTCACTCACCGCCTTGTTTGAGCAATATCCTGGCATGCGCGCCTATTCATCGCGGGGCTCCATTATTTCCAGCAACGATGGTGGCACCCGCGCTGTCGCCTTGGATATTTCTGGCCCAAATCAAGCCAGCCTCTATCGTGCTGCAGAAGCGGCGTATCAAGCGGCGGAAAAAGTATTTGCCGAACCACAGCTGTATTCAGACCCATCGACCTTGTCGCTAGATCAACCGCTGTGGCAGATTTCCCCTCGCTGGCAACGTCTTGTAGAACAAGATTTTAGCGGCAGCGAGTTTGGTTATGCGGTTTCGGCACTGAGCGATGGCGCCTATGTCGACGAGTTTTTCCTCAATGATAACAAGGTGGATATCTTTCTATTTAGTCTGGCAGGCAATCAACAGAGTCTGTCGCAATTGGCGCTCGCGCCGATAGTCACGCCTAAGGGTAATGTACTGCCACTGCAAGCCTTAGCCGACATTAGCGAGCAGATGGATAGCGACAGTTTACGCCGCGTCGATGGCCGCAGAACCGTGACCCTTTACATTATTCCGCCGCGCTCCATTGCATTGGAAACCGCTGTGGCTAAGGTGCGGGAAGAACTAGTCCCCATCCTCTATCAACAAGGTGCGGTCGGCAAAGATGTCAGTTTGGACATTTCGGGCGCAGCCGATCAGCTCGAAGCGACAAAAGCGGCACTCTCCAGCAATTTTCTGGTCGCCGTGTTGATCATCTACTTGTTATTAGTCGCGATTTTTAATCACTGGGGTTATCCGTTATTTGTGCTGATCACTATCCCGCTCGGACTTGCTGGCGGGTTAGTCGGCTTACAAGCGCTTAATTCTATTGGCAGCTTATTTGCGTATCTTGGCGGCCAAGGTTGGCACCAACCCTTTGATATGATTACTATGCTTGGATTTCTAATCCTACTCGGCACTGTCGTTAACAACCCGATTTTGATCGTGGAACAGAGCCGTAAAAACCTGCAATCGGGTCAGTTTGGTGTCGTTGACGCCGTCAAATCTGCCGTCGCCAGTCGATTGCGACCGATTTTAATGTCTACCGCGACGACCTTGTTTGGCTTATTGCCGCTGGTGTTATTCCCTGGTGCTGGCAGCGAACTCTACCGCGGCGTTGGCATAGTGGTATTGGCAGGTCTTATCGTGGCAACGCTACTCAGCTTAACCTTTTTACCCGCCCTGTTAATCTCTGTGCTATCCCGCACCCACAAGACAAATTCAGCAGAAGTGGCACACCATAATGACTGAAAAAACCAACATGACTCCGCCGTTAACACAAAGACTGATGCGCTGGAAAACGTCAGCCATCTGGAGCGATAGCCTGCACATAGGCAATCGCTGCCTCGCAGCAACCTTTGGCGGCTATTTGTTAAGTGCAGTAGCGACTATTTTATTCGCGTAAATCCTGCCGTTATCTCAGGTTGATCGGGTGTTAACCGCCATGATGCTGTCATTTACTGTGTACACCTGCGCCGTGATTTGGGTGTTCAGCGTTAAATCAACATGGCGATACTGGCTGGATTTATTCGCGCTTAGCGGTCTGCTGTATTTAGCTTACCTCGCCGCTAAAGCGTTTGATGCTACAAGTGCTCAAGGGAGTGGATTATGAAAGACTCCTTTTTTCGTTCAATGACTTGGCTACACACTTGGGTTGGATTACTCACCTGCTGGGTGTTGTTTCTGGTTTTTTTCGCCGGAACAGCGGCCTATTACCGTGCTGAAATCAACCTGTGGATGCAACCCGAAAACCACGGCAGCCAATATGATGCCAATGCGGATAATCAACAATTGATACTCAAGGGCCTCACGTCCTTGGCACAACAAGCGCCTGACGCTGAGTCATGGTGGATTTACTTACCCACACAACGGGTGCCATTACTGACCTATGCATGGAGCGATCCCGCCGCTGAAGGACAGCGATTTGGTAATTATCATCAAGGCTTTATTAACCCTGCGACGGGTGAAGCCCTGCCTAAAGCACGGGAAAGCCGAGGGGGCGACTTTCTCTATCGACTGCATTTCGACTTGTACTACATGAGTGTGCTCACGGCGCGTTGGATTGTCGGCTTTTGCACTATGTTCATGCTGGTCGCCATCATCAGCGGGATAGTGATCCACAAACGTATTTTTAAGGATTTTTTTAGTTTTCGCCCCGGAAAAGGCCCGCGCTCTTGGTTAGATGCCCATGTCGCCAGCTCAGTTCTCGCATTGCCCTTTCATCTTATGATCACTTACACCGGCCTAGTGACTTTGATGTTTATGTATATGCCATGGGGACTTAACACGCAATATGGTGATGAAACTCAAGCCTTTTATTCGCAATGGAAACCCATTTACCAAACTCCCGCCGCCACTGGCACGCCAGCCACTATGCTCGATAGTCAGAGTTTACTCAGTGCGATTCACAGTGTCGTCGGTGAGTCGCCACTTGAAGGCTTGCAGTTTGATAATCTCAACGACAGCAATGCCAGCGTAACAGTCAAAATCGCCCCTGAGCACAGCTTAAATCAGCAAGCGCCTTGGTATCACTTGTCTACTGTGACAGGTGCTGTGTTGGCGCAGTCGGCTGTGACTTCGGGAGCGAATCAAACCCAAAGTGCCATGATAGCCCTGCACAGTGGTCGCTTTGCAGGCCAAGGCCTACGTTTACTGTATTTACTGGCGGGATTAACGGGCTGCGTGATGATCGCCAGCGGCGCGATTATGTGGGCCGATAAACTGGCACAAAAGCAGCTTAAAAAAGATAAGAATCATAGCGGGCTCACGCTAGTGAACATGTTGAATCTCGCCACCTTTGGTGGCCTGCCCATTGCGCTAGCCTGTTATTTTTATGCCAATCGACTCTTACCCGTCACCTTTGCAGATAGAGAAAACTGGGAAATCCATTGTTTCTTTATCAGTTGGGCGTTAGTCGCACTGCTCGCTTGTTTCAAACGAAATAAACAAACATGGCAACGACTTTTTTTACTCACATCCTTGCTTTATGGCCTGCTACCCCTGCTCAATGCCATGACTTCGCAGTATCAGCTGATAAGCAATCTACAGCGCCAAGCCTATGTTCTCGCAGGATTTGATCTCATGATGTTCGCACTTGCAGCGCTGTTTTACATGGCAGCCAAACGCTTGCGTAGCCCTAAAAAAGTGCTGGCTACACGGGTAACCAAAACGACGACAGAATTAGGAGTTGAATCATGACAGCCACAGGCGAATTGTTAACCTGTTTTATCGCCATGGGGCTGTTGGCCTTATCTTATTTTAGCCACCACCGCGCCGTGCGTAACCGCACGTTAACCGATGCACAGGCACGCGGATTTCGCACCGCTGGTACTGCAACGCTCGTCCTGTGCTATTGGCTTGCCAGTCGTCATTACGGCCCAGCGTACGCCAGCGTATTACTGCTTGGCTGGGTATGTTTGAGTTCGATAATTCTAGTGATTTTACTCAGCTACAAGCCGCGTTGGCTACAGCCCATATTACCCGCCAGCACCGTAGTGTGTTTGCTCGGCTTGTTGTATTAACCAATGATTTTAAACACAAAATCACGTCAAGAATGAGCGAGACTGATTGCTAAAAAATCATAGAGTAGGGATTGTGAGATGAGTTCTTTTTAAAGCGATAAACAAATGAGTGACGACATAACTAATGATTAAGCACTTACACGCGAGTGCTTAATCATGTCAATTCCTGCGTATTTTTGAAGCTTACTATTCTTACATTAATACCAAAATTTCATAAATGGATAGCTCTAAAATGACTTAGGAGTATAGATAAGCGCTTCTTTCTATTCATCAAAAGACACCGCTAGCTCAACCCAGTTTTTATAATCTGACTTATTAGCTTTGAGATTCATAAGCCTTATTTGATACACCTTATTTGCTCTTTCAGTTAAGTTCGGAGATGAAGATGAAGATGAAGATGAAGATGAAGATGAATATAATGAATCTTCCAGATTGCCTATAAATTTATCTTTTTCTCTCTGGTTCCAAGGAGAACACACCTTATTCATATTAGATAAGATCATATCAAGGCTTTGTTGAAGATCAACCAAAGAATCGGTATCCACCTCTCTTGGAAAAAAACCTTGCTCTCTGTTTTTATAAACCATGGGGGAAATATCGATTCGATAAGTTAATTTCCCAATAGATTGTCCAAAACTAGCCTCTTTATTGGTTGACTCAATCCATACCTCATACAAAGAGTAATGCTTATCTCTCAATACAAATAGAATTAACAATAAATAAGGATTTAAAGTCTTATTTTGATTGCTTAAAACAGCTATAAATTTATCTGTTAACTGATCCGTTTCCCTTGGCGATAGTCTAAATCTATCGGCAACAATAGAAACAACTCTTGTGAAGTCATCGATCTCATCTAATCTAGGAATATATTCTTTCCACTTAGGATTATAAGTCACTTTGCTTTCTGCGATTCGGCTTACAAACTCATAGCGAGAAAGCTCAGTTAACGAATAACGGCGCCTAAAGAATCGCCCTAAATAGGTTTGTGCATCAAAGCCTTCCCCATAGACTGCTTTAACTGCATGCTGTAATTGCTCAGTATCAGTCGCAACAACAAATGCAATATTATCTAGCTCAAAGAAATGCTTCACTACTTCTAACATCTCTACTGCGTAACTTGGACGACAGCGGTCTAATTCATCGATAAATATAAAAGCCGGTGCTTTTAAAGTATCATTTTTATGTGCAATTACCGCAGTAATTAATTCTTTAATTTCGGATCGTAAATATTCAACCGACTTCAGTTTATCGTTGTGATCTTTCACTAAGCATTGTGCAATAGCTGCAGCAGACTCACTAAAAATATCTGATGAACCTTTGTCATCATTTTTAGGCTCATGTGTAATTTTGTCTTCGATTGAAATGTCATCTAAATTCAATCCAGTTGCCTTTTTAACCAATCCTTTGAGTAAAGCAGGTGCTGCAGCTTTGATAAAACGAGCCGTTTTTTCATTGATATTAGATACTATTTTATTTCCATGAGGTAATTGATCACTTAAAGCGTTTATCAAAGATGAAATCACAGTAAGCATTGGGTCGTCTGAATAGTCCTGCTTCCAAGCATCAATATAAACGACAGGGTGACTCTCTTTAATGCTCTCTATCCAGCGGTTAATGAAATAGGTTTTACCCGATCCCCACTTAGCATTTAGGTTTAATACATAACCGCCATCGATGGCATTACTTGCCAAATAGTTGTGCAAAAATGAAGCGTATCTTGCTCTGTTTAATGTGTCTTTTGGAAATAATTCCGTTCCATCAGTGCATAACATAGGCTTCTGCCAGTTAAACTCTACAATATCATCAGACATAAAATCCCTTTTTATTAATCAGTTACTCATACTTCAGAATAAAGTCGTTATTTTGTTTAACTATCAACTAAATGAGCGATACAGACAAACACAGGAGTCCACAGAGTTAAGCACTCTCATGGAAGTGACCGTTGGCGGCATGGATGCCGCCGTCGAGCCCTCAGGGACGAGTTTACGGCGAGTCACTGAAGTGAGAGTGCTTAACATCAATCCCATCTGCGATACTTTATTCAGTACCATCACACTGTGATTTACCTGCTTGATAGCAACTGGGTTGACGTGGGCATACGGCGCCGCGGGAGCAAATAAGGCGGGCGTCGTTTTTGATCCCACGTTCTATCCAGTTGATATTGAGGATTTTTGCGACGCTCACCAGATCGCTTTTAATGTGTTTGGGAATAGCGACTGAACCGCCGCTGGCGACACAGGCATTCTTCAAATCGTGGGCAATAGACAGGGCATCTTTGCCTTGGGCTTCAATGGCCGGATTCAAATCAATACCAGCGCAGAGCACATGCGGGTTACCCGCAGAATCTTCGACTTTAATCGACTCACAGCAGTAAATGCGGGGTTCGTTGCCGACGTTTAAAATCGAAATCTGTGCCGAAGTACCGACCGTCGGCTCACTGATCATCCTAAAGACGGCCCAATGCTGACAAGGGTCTTCCACTAGTCGCATATTGCCCCAAGGCAGTGGAATACCGTTACCACGGTAAACGGCTTTGAGTTTGCCTGGTGCGTAAGCGTCGAAATAATGCCAATGGGGATAAGGAGAGACGACAGTCATACGCCGCATGGCGACTGAGGCTGACACTTGCAGTTGCTTGTGTACTTCAATCTCATAGCCGTGGCGGTCGAGTAATTGGCGATAAGGCACTTTAGGGCACAGCAGCGCACCGGCGAAGAAGCTCGATTCAAAATCGCGCCACGCATGCAAGATATCCTGCGCGTTCAAGGTATTGGACTGCATACCCGCCTCTTCATCCACTTCTAATTTGCGGCCTGAGATCATCACACTCTTGAGGCCGTCCTTGTTGTGCAACACGCAATGACCTATGTGCACAGCTAAATCATATTTGAGTCTGTTGGGGCGATTTTTGAGGATTTTATTTACATAAATCGTGCTCGGCGGCTCAATAAATGAGGTGACCAACTGGCGCGAACTCACGCCCATTTCATCGATAACTTCCTGCGGCGTACTATCTATCCACTTGATTTTTAATCCCATTCCCTTAGCGATATCCAGCATATCGTCCAGAGATAGGGGCATACGTTTGAGGCCGACTTCTTCGGCGGCACGTTCAAGATCGGGGAAATGATTTTGATGGTGTTCTTGATGGGCGCGGATCAATAAATGGGCAAACTGCCGACCTGAGATCCCTGTCTGCGACAGCATCTCAGGTATCGCTATTTGTAAAATATCATTGGAAAACAAAAAGCTGGGTTCAAGTGCCATACCACTTATGCCACCACGTCGGCCCTTGTCTGGCGTAATGGCGTTTTCTTCGGGCACATCGTCTAAGAACCATTCGGCGTCTTTTTGAAAAACCGCGGCGATGACTGCCAGCATTCCGGCACTCGGCACACGCTTGCCACGTTCGATCATCGACAAATATGACACAGAGGGCGCACTTCCGGCGTCGACTCGAATGCATCGTGCCGACAAATCTTCCATAGTTAAATTATTACGTTTCCGTAGGTTACGTATTTTTGTGCCTAGGAAATGTGATTTTCTCATCAAGCTCTGGTCATTGCGCATTTTGTAAAATTCACAGTGTAAAATTTTTATTGTGAAATTGTAGTCAAAAAAAGACTAGACTACAAATCAAGCAATCAAGGAAAGGCTAATGCGAACAAGCTAAGCCATTCCAGTACAAGAAAGGCTTAACCACTCCCACTAAAAGTGGCTAAGCACTCAAAGCGGACAAACCAAATTGAAGACAAACTTTGATAAGCCAAAAGTTAAATCAAAACCCTGAATTTTTTTAAATTGAAAGAGTAAGAGGAACAAGCGATGAATATGTCAATTATCAAGAGCAACCAGATCCAACCGAATCTAAACAGCCTCATCGCAGAAGAAGTGCTAGCCGTGGCCCAAGTGAATGTCGCCGAGCACGAGAAGATCGCTAATGCGAAACAATTCCTCGACCGCCTCTTTCCACTTAACTCTGGTTCACACCAAGATGTGAGCAGCTATGTGGTTTACTACCAACACCTGTTGGCCTTTTTTGCCGACGGCAGCCACAGTGGTTTACGTCAGCCAAAACAGTTTGTGGCCTTTAACGGCACTAAAGATGCGCCTTGCGCCATAGTGTTACAGGACCTAGGTTGCCACGTTGAACTCAGTTTCGACCGCAGTGGCATGATAGGTGCGAGAGACGTTGCCAATCTGGAAGATATCCAAATCGGAACGTCATTAAACATGGTAGTCGGAACACCAGAGTCACGTTCTGCCGCATCGCGCCATTGGCTCAGCCTATTACATGCGGGTATGTCCAGCGCTAACGACACCCAAGATAAGTTGTTTACCGCAAAGGATGGCAGCGATTACAACTTGAAAAGTATCGTAAATTTATAATTTCACGCTTTGTAACCTCGCCATTTATTATCTAGCCAAGAAGATGAACTGAGCTCAGTTCATCTTCTTCAATTTACCCTCCTGCTTTGCACAATCCTCTGATAGTCAATAAAACTGACTGACTAGATAAGTTTAATTGATTTTATTGAGGCTCATACACCCAGCTATAATGCCCTCTTGCATCTGTCTCCATGATCAATCCAATTGATCGCCATTTTGTATCCGTCGCTTAATGTGAAGATCTGTGGTTGGAACGATAAACCGAATCGCTCGAGCCTAAGGCGTTATGAATTCTTCATCGACATCACAGCAAGATAATAAGACTCATCGCATCGTTTTCATCTGTGCGGGTTTGTTATGCCTCGCGCCTTTTATCTCATCGCCCATGGCGCTAGTGTTAGGTTTTACCTTAGCCAGCCTTGGTTGGGTGCCAGTGCAATGGAATATCGCCGCACTCACCAAAAAACTCCTGTCTTATTCGATCATTGGCTTAGGGTTTGGGATTAACTTAAACGCGGCGATCGAGGCGAGCACCCACAACTTCGGCCTGATTGTTGGCTCAATCTTTTTCACCCTCAGCTTAGGGTTTGTGCTCACCCGCGCCCTGAAATTTGATCATGTCACGGGCCACTTAATCGCCTCTGGTACCGCGATTTGCGGTGGCAGTGCCATTGCCGCAGTCGCTCCGGCCATCAATGCGCGTAACGATCAAACCGCCACTGCATTAGCCTGCGTATTTGTGCTCAATTCAGTCGCGCTATTTTTATTCCCCGCACTCGGCCACTTGCTCAATATGAGCCAATACGATTTTGGCGTGTGGAGCGCCATCGCCATCCACGATACTTCATCGGTTGTCGGCGCGGCTTCGGCCTACGGCGATGAAGCCTTAAAAACCGCAACAACCATAAAACTCGCCCGTGCCCTGTGGATTATCCCGATCGCATTAGTCAGCGCTATATTGTTTGGTGGCGATAAGCGCAAGCTTAACCTGCCGTATTTTATCGGTTTTTATTGTTTAGCCATTGCCGTAGCCCATTGGTTGCCACAATTCCACGCTGTTTATGACACCTTATTTATGGTGTCGAAACGGGCATTAGTCCTGTGTTTATTTTTGATTGGTGCAGGAATTACAGTGCAGAAAATGCGGGCGAGTGGCCCCAAACCTTTGTTACTTGGGGTGATGCTGTGGGCAGCGATTGGTATCACGTCTTTAGTGTATATTCTTTATTTTCAATAGCTAAGATTTAACTCAAAGCCAATCTACTCTGCCGTCGGCTTCATTCGCCAAGCCCAGTAGAGGACGCCAACAAAGGCGGAGAATTCGATAAGTGAACGCACGAGTCCTGTGGTTTGCGTCGAAGCGACCAAGGCAATCAGGCAAAACACGATAATCAGCCAGTTTTTCAATTGCATCTTCCTGCAAACTTAGGGGATGCTCATTATTGTTTAGAACTAAAAACTCAGCAAATATCGATTTTCAATAACAAATAGCTATAACAGCTAAGCCAATCCTGCGTTGATTAAGCCGCCTTAGGGCTTGATGCCGCTTCATTCGCAGCAAGATCTTGATTATGTTCTTGAATAAAATCTTCCATAAACCAAGCGCAAAAAGTATGGCGTCCATCGACTGCCGCTTTACCGTAAATGGTCGATGCCTGTTGTCTGACGGTTTTTTCTTTAGTCTGGCGCACTTCGGCAATTTCTTTAAAGCTTAAGCCCTTAAGTAATAAAAATGCCACTTGCTGCTCACTCTTAGTAAAGCCCCAAGTCTCGAATTGCTGCGACACAGCTTGGCTGTATTCTTGTCTGGCAGAGCGCATTTGCGTCGACATATTGTCGATTTTTTTATCCGCATGCTCCAACCGTTTAGCTAACGCTTTCACCTCGCGGGAGCGACGAATAAGGTCATAACTTAAGTACATGGCACCAATCACAGTGAGCACTAATAACATGGCTTCCTGAGCAATATGCCATTGGGGAATGCCTAATTGAATGTCGGATGAGATGTCAAAAAGCTTAAAGCATATGATCAAGGCCAACAGACCAATAATGACAAGATCCTTCATCGAAAAACTCCTAAATAAAAGCAAAATCAACCAATTAATTTATGGGACATATGTACCATAGACGGTTTTATGATACATGTCCCCCACGACTTTCGCCCACCAATCCCTACACTGACAGCACACTTTATTACCATAGAATCGTCCTATGTCTGTCAGTACGTCTTGTATCAAGTTATGTCTGTTGGCGACCTTAGTCAGCAGCAGTTTCCTGTGCCACGCCGCGAATTCCGAGCTATCTCAAGCACTCTCCACCAGCCAAGCTAGATTACATTCTCTATCTCAATCGGGCGGCCAGTTACCGCAATCACAAATAAGCTTGAGCAGCTCAGCTTGGCTCAATGGCCTGCCGAGCATTAGCCTGAGTCACTTAGGTAGCCTAGATAATGGTAACAGCTACGAGCAGGAACTCTCACTCAATTTGCCAATAAAATCCCCTGCTTTGCACAGCAGCGACAAGCAGATTAAACAACTCACCCAAAGCATTCAGGCGCAACAAGTCGCGCTGCAAGGCCTGTATTTATCGGGATTATTGCGACAAAGCCTGTGGGAACATCGTCTTGCTGCAGTGAAACTGGCCCAATTAGATCGCAAGAGCCAATTACTCGACAAACTCCATAGTCAGCAAAAGCAACTCACAGATGCGGGCGAACTGCCGATTGCCCACATACTCTTGTTAGAGCGCGAACTGGTGGATATTGCACTGGAGCGGGTCGATCTTAATCAGCAACAGGCCGAGGCGCGTGCCCTCTATCAACAACTCACCGGACAAGAGCAAATACCGCAGAACATAGCCGAAACCGCGCGGCCACTTTCTGCCAACAACCAACCCAATGACATGCTCGCGCAGCATCCATTATGGCAACTACTGAGCCTGCAGAAGCAGCAACAGCTGTTGATCATCCAGAGTCAGCAAGCAGGGAATAACGATCCTTGGGCAGTCTCACTCACGGCCAAAAATACCGCCGATAATCAAGTCGATGATCAACAGCTTGGCATCGCCGTTTCTGTACCACTGACTTTGGGTTCTGCCCTATCACAAACCGAATTATCCCAATGGCAACAAGCCAATACCGAGCACACGCTCAACCTCGACCGTACCTATATCGAGCTGAAAACTCAGCTTAAAAAGCTAGAGCAACAGCAACAAAACTTACTCGACCAACAAACATTGCTGACTCAAGCATTACACCTTAGCCGCACCATCACAGAGGAGCTGGCTAAGGTCAAAGACCAAAACCAAGTTAGCTACGAAGTCTGGCTGCGCCGCTATATGGATGCGCTCGATACCGAATCCCGCTTGGCACTGAACCAAGTCGCGCAGCAACAACTGCACTCCCAACAACTGCAAGCCTTAGGAATTTCATTATGATGGCCAAATACGGCGCATGCCTTTTCTGTTTATCCGCCAGTATTGCCACCTTAGTGCAGGCTGAATCCCTAACAATTAGCTCCCTCGGTAATCTAGACCTGAGTTATGTGCAACCACAGAAAGTCGCCAGTTATGAGGGCAGCCCGTTGCCCGCGCAGGTTGAAATCCTCCCCGGTAACGATTACTGGATCAGCACACCGGAGAATATCCAGCAGATCAGCTTTCTCGTCGGCCAAGGCCAGCTCGTCACTAAAGGCCAAGCAATAGTTAAACTGACTGGGCCAGAAGTGTTCCACTACCTCGCCCAAGTCGAAGCCGCTGGCAGCTTATATCAACTGGCAAAGAGCCGTTATGAGCGCAATAAACCCTTATTAAACAATGGCAGTATTAGCGCAGAAAAATGGCAAGAGATCAGCAAAGACTACTTCAGCACTCACCTCGAATACGAGCACATGCAGCATTTTATGGAGATAGTCAAAAGCACAGATGCCGCCACAGACTCCCTAGTGGTAGGCACGCCAGTGGCGGGGATCGTTAAACTCAACCAAGTGAATGGACCTTATATGGCAGGTTCACAGCTATTCTCACTGGTGCCCAGCGACAGCATTCGCGTCAAGGTCAGTGTGCCAATGAGTCAGTCACATTCGCTCTCGGCGGTGAATATCAATCAGTGTCATATCGCCATTGAGTCCGTGTCGGCCATCGCCGAAGGTGCCTTTGTGACCGCTTGGTCATCACCCTTGCCGCAGGAATGTAACTTACTGTTAGGACAACAGATCACTGTGATACCCGAGTATCAAAAGGCGGTGTATTTATTGCCTAAAAATAGCGTATTCAGTTGGGAGCAAGACAGCCAAGTCTTCACTAAAACCGCAGACACGCTCACCTCGATTACGATCGATATTCTCGGTTCAACCCCAGAGCAATATATCGTTGAAAGCGATCAAGATCTCAGCCAAATCCAAGTGTTATCCCAGTCAGTTGCTGCAGTCAAAGGCATAATGCTTGGCCTAGGAGGCGAATAAGATGTTGACCTCAGTCATCCGCTTTTCGCTTACGCAGCGCTTATTTGTGCTGATTGTGGCGCTGATCATCATGTTAGCGGGAGCGCGAGCCTGGTTTTCCATTCCCTTGGATGCCTTTCCCGATATTTCGCCCACCCAAGTGAAAATCATCCTCAAGGCGCCCGGCATGACGCCGGAGGAAATCGAAGCGCAAATTACCGTGCCGATTGAAACCGAACTGTTAGGTATTCCCCATCAATCGATTCTGCGCTCGACCACTAAATACGCCATCAGCGATATCACCCTCGATTTTGACGAAGGCACAGATATCTATTGGGCGCGCCAGCAGGTGAGCGAACGCATCGCAGCCGTGTGGGACAGTTTCCCTGAAGGTGTGACGGGCGGCGTAGCGCCAATGAGTACGCCGCTCAGCGAAATCTTTATGTTTTCACTCGAAAATCCCAATCTTTCGCTGATGGAAAGACGGCAGTTGCTCGAATGGGAAATCCGTCCGCTACTACGAACCGTTGCAGGTGTCGCCGATGTGAATATCCTCGGTGGCTATGCCAAAAGCTTTAGTGTGACCCCCAAACCTGCGGCTATGGCGGCCGCGGGCGTAAGTTTTGCGGCGCTGCAACAGGCGATAGTGGAGAATAATCACAACGAAGGTGCGGGCAAGCTCACTATTGGTACAGATACCATCATAGTCCGCGCCGAAGGCCGCATCGATGACATCGACGAACTCAAACAATTAGTGATCAAGGCCGATGATGCCAGAGTGTATCGACTGCAGGATTTGGCCGATATTCAAATTGGCCACTTAGCCCGCTATGGCGCAGTGACTAAAGACGGCAACGAAACCGCCGAAGCGTTAATCATCGCCCTGAAAGACGCTAATACCGCACAAGTGGTGAAAAACATTAAGGAAAAGCTCGATCAAATCAGCCTAACCTTGCCAGAAGGGAGCCAGATAAACACCTTTTACGACCGCGCGAATCTGATCAATACCGCGATTGATACCATCTCCAATGCCTTATTCGAAGCCGTAGTGCTAGTGATCATCTTGCTGGCGTTGTTTTTAGGTAACGTGCGCGCCGCATTGGTCGTGTCACTCTCGCTACCACTCGCCGCGCTGATGACGTTTTTGATGATGGATTACTTTAATCTTTCTGCGAACTTAATGAGCCTAGGCGGGCTCGTTATCGCCATAGGCATGTTAGTGGATTCATCTGTGGTCGTAGTCGAAAACATGGTGAATCTCATCGCGACTAAGCAGAGATTACCCCGACTGCATTTGATTTTTCGCGCGACCAAGGACGTTGCCATTCCCGTGGTGTCGGGCACAGTGATCGTCATGATAGTGTTCTCGCCCTTGCTGACCTTGAGCGGGCTCGAAGGCAAACTCTTTACCCCAGTTGCGGTCACTATCGTGTTTGCCATGCTATCGGCGCTGGTGTTGTCGTTAACTGTTATTCCGGTTATCGCCTCTTACCTCGTCAACGAAAAAGCCGCCAAGGAACCTAAGGCGATTGAAAAGCTTAAACAGCTTTATCTGGGCAGCCTCAAGAGCACGTTTAGCCATCAAAAACGCTTTATAGTGATCGCCTTTAGTTTGCTTATTGTCAGCTTAGGCTTGTTCGGGTTAGTGGGAAAAACCTTTATGCCGACCTTAGATGAGGGCGACATTATTCTGCAGTTGGAGAAGTCTCCGTCGATTTCACTCGAGGCTTCGATTGCCATCGACAAGCAAATTCAGCAAACTTTGCTGGCTAAAGTACCTGAAATCAAACAGATGGTGGCGCGTACTGGCGCGGATGAAATCGGCTTAGATCCCATGGGACTCAATGAAACCGATGTGTTCTTAGAACTTTTGCCCCGCAGCGAATGGCGCTTTGCAAATAAAGAAGCGCTTATCGATGCGATCCGCACTGTGTTATTGGACTATCCCGGCGTTAATTTTAACTTCACTCAACCGATCCAAATGCGCGTATCCGAAATGCTCACCGGCAGCATTGGCGACGTGGCGATCAAGGTCTTTGGTAACGATATCGACACCTTAGGTCAGCTCACGAGCCAAATCCAACAGCTGGTTAATGCCACCAGCGGCAGCGTCGATGTGAAAATGGCGATGATCGAAGGCAGTCCTTTTATCAACCTCACCTTAGATAACGAGCTCGCCCGAGGCTTTGGCATGAGCACCATGGAGTTTGCCCGCTACCTGAAAAGCCAGCTCGAAGGCGTAATCGTGACCGAAGTGCTACAAGGTAAAAAGCGCACACCCGTGCTGATTGCTAACAATCAGAGCCACTTAAGCAGCATTAATGAACTTAAAAATCAGTTACTGGTGATGCCAGATCACTCCTTAAAACGCCTGAGTGATGTCGCCACCTTAAGCTATAAGCAAGGCCCCATCCTTATCGAGCGTGAGCAAGGGAATCGCTTTTCAGTGATAACCACCAACGTGCAAGGTCGCGATATCGTGAGTTTTGTAGAAGAGCTCAACGCTAAAATCGCGCAGGAAATCAAACTTCCGAGCGGTTATAGCGTGAGTTTTGGTGGCGAGTTTGAAAACCAACAGCGGGCCACCAGCAATTTACTACTAGTGATCCCCATTGCTATCGCACTGATCACCCTGATTTTATTCACCACATTTGGCTCACTGGCCAAAGCGGGCTTAATCCTCGCTAACGTTCCCTTCGCTATGATGGGCGGCATAGTTAGCCTGTATTTATCGGGGGAATATTTGTCCGTGCCCGCCTCGGTTGGCTTTATCGCCCTACTCGGCGTCGCTGTGCTCAATGGCGTGGTGATGGTCAGCTATTACGAACAAACCAAGCACATGTTCAGCAACCTGCGCGAACGGGTGGAACAAGGTGCGGCGCGGCGTTTACGCCCCATTTTGATGACAGCGACTACGGCGATGTTTGGTCTTATGCCGCTGGTGTTTGCCTCGGGCCCTGGGGCTGAAATTCAAAAACCTTTAGCGATTGTGGTGATTGGCGGTCTGCTCACTTCAACCATTACCACACTGTATTTACTGCCAATTCTGTATTTTTGGCTGGAGAAACGTAAATGAGCACAGAACAACTGTTAGTACTGATCGCCCAAAATGATATTAAGGACGACATAGTCGATACCTTGATAGAGTTGGAGTTTCTATCGGGTTTTAGCCTAGGGAATATTTGTGGTTTTAGCCGTGAACATAGCCATTTTAATATCAAGGAACAAGTGGAAGGTTATCGGGAGTTTTGCAAATTCGAAATCATGCACCCCGCTGCACAACAAGCGGCGCTACTCGCGGCGCTGGCTTTGGTCTGCAAACATAATCCCTGTCGCTATTGGATTATGCCCATTTATCAAAATGGCACTCTGTCTTAATCTAGATTGATGTCGATCTCACTGAGCAAGGCATACTCACTTTGTCACTAAAGTCAGTATGCCTTTAAAATAGCTAAAGAATTGGCGTTGGACGCCGCACTAAAAACCCACTCAGGATCGATAAAATGCAGTAAGCGGTAAAGAAGTAAAAACCGTTTTCAAATTGTGCCTGTGTTTTTAACATTTCCCCCATGCCACCTGAGGCGTTCCCCGCCATAAAGGTGATGATCAGCGCTACCACAAACACATCGGCCATCGACCACTTGGCGAGTGCGTTGACGACGGCATTAATCCTCAGTTTCAGACCAATCGAACTCACACATTGCTGTGCCAGCATTAAACTCAACTTCAAGGCAGGCACCACCACGCTGAATAACATCACTAATCCTGCGACGAGCCCGTTCCCAGAGTGATAAAGTTCGGTCACCGTCCCCCAAATACTACGGGTTTTCTGCAACACTTCGACTTCGCCCTTAAGGCTATTGAGCCCAAGCAAACCACTGACCATACTCAGCATACCGCGAGCGCTGTCGCGCCCCGAGTCTTCATCGAAACGTTGAGCAACTTGCTCTATGCCCTGCTCGGTCAGCTTGGCCTTATCGATAGTGCCGCTAATGCTCAAAATAGGTTGAGTCACCCCAGGGATTAATAAAGCCAAAGATAAGAGAATGATAAAAATAGGAAATAATGATTTCATAGCACTGTTCATCCCATTGCCAGACTGGAGAAGACATTCAGTTTACGGTTTTTAGCGCAGGCTCTGCAATCGTTCACACCAGCCATCGACTTAGATGACCGGCATTAGAGACAAGATTTGAGGATTAATAGAAAGGCGTTGGATCGATATCCAATGAACTCGGTGACACGCCGCGCTCGATATACAACTCAGATTTTAATAAATCCACCATAGCGACATCTGTGTAACGTTTTACTTTTAAAGAATAAAAGCACTTTACGATCGGATGCAGTGCATCTCTGTCCTTCGAGGCCCAGACAATACCAATTCGGCCGTCCGATAATTCAACTAAGGAACCCACAGGGTAAACACCAATACAACGAATAAACTCATAGACCAATCCTTGATCTAAGTGAAATGGCGTCAGACTGAGTAAAATTTTAAAGGCCGCGGCAGGACTCATTGCCTCTTTGTAACAGCGCGTTGCAGTTAACGCATCGAAGATATCGACGATACAACTCATACGACCGTGGTGAGGGATTTCATCGTCTTTCAATCCCCTTGGATAACCACGGCCATCTAACTTTTCATGGTGCATCAAGCAGATATCTTTACTGATCTGCGACAGACCAGTAGTTTCGTTCATAATTTCAAGCGCATACACTTGATGCAGCTTCATATGTTCGAACTCTTCTGGTGTCAGTTTGCCCGGCTTGTGTAGCACTTTATTATCGACTTTAATCTTGCCAATATCGTGCAAAATACCACCGACCGCCATTTGCCGCAGCATATCGCGATCCAGCTGTAGATATTTACCAAAGGTTACCAGCAGAAAGGCGACATTCACTGAATGTTCGAGTAGGTAGGCATCTTTTGAACGGAGCGCAGACATACATTTAAGTGCATCAGCATCTAACATGACAGACTCAATCATGGTATCGGCTAACGCTTCGAAGGGCGCAACTTCGATGGCTTTACCTTCGAAGGTTTCGGATAACACTTTACGAATAAGATCTTTCGCTTCGGTCAGCATAACCTTAGCTTGAGCTTGTTGTTTATCGCGACTCACTAGCGCTTTTCGATTGTCGGGTTGACTATCATTAGTCGATTTTTTCTTTAACCCACAATGTTCTGCCGAACGCTCAGTGTCCACCCAAACGAATTTGATGCCACTTTTGGCCAGTTTTAAAATTGCATCCTTATGTTTAATTTGTCCAGCATTTGCAATAGCAAGTTGACCCTGATCATTTTTGTCTATGGCACTGACAAACATACCTAATGTCAATTGCGACACTGGTAATTTGATAAGCTCAACTGTTTCTGCCGACTCACTCATATCTACAACCCCAAGGATGATGTGCCTGAATAAAATATCAACTTAACCATACGACATTAAAGCGACTTACGCTCAAATGTTCTGTTGTTATTTTTGATTATTATAGAACAGACGTGAGGGGCATTATAAGACGAGGATTAGAAAATCACCATAGACTTTCTTGGTAAACAAAATGCCCTAAACAGGATGCGATGGAATAAGGGCCTAAGGCTTAGGCAAGGCACATTTCACACTCTCACTTTTTCAATAAATGCCTAAGGCTAAGCATTCGAAACCGGCGACCATCCAGCGGCGATATTGGCAGTTGTAGCAGGAGCGGGGCTCATCGTCGATCTGCTCGTCTTCATCATCTGGGATAAAATGCGTGCACAGCTTGGCCACTTGCCTCGCCTGTGGATATTGAGCCAGTCCCGCCTTAAAAATCCAGCGGTCATCCTTTAATTCAAATGCATGTTCGACCAAGTTGAGATCCATTTAGCACTCTCTTTTTAAACTCTTTCACTAAACTTGCTCTAGTAGGCTTGCAGGGCTTGCTTGCCCGCATTGCGCCATTGTTCTGCCTCTTGGTGAACGAGCAATACAAACTGGTGATCAAGGTATACAGCTTTCACTTTGCCCTTCAGTTGCACTCGCTCATCAAGCGCAAGTCGATACTTGTCCGTACTCATCACAGCATCAAGTCCGGTTTGTTCTAGGATGTCGGCAACGCTGAGTTCGAGTGAAACATCCTCAAATTGGCCAAGTTTAATCTGGCCTTTTACCCGACCGTCGCTGCCCATCAAACGTAGCCCTAATCCCGCTAACGCTCCAATAACACCTTGGCCTGTGCCGCCATGTTCGGTCAGCTGAATATTAAGTTGTTCAGCCAAATCATAGGTCGCCGCTTTCGTAATCACTTCAACCTTAGCTCTGCGGCCAAAATCCATTAAAGCCGCGGCATCATAGTCAGAGTCGACATCGAGTATGGCGATGCCAGGATCTGCCGCAGGAGCCGATTCCGCGACCAAATGCGCAACGGCATGTTGATGGATCTCGGCCTGCGTCAGTGGCGAGCGCAGCGCAAAACACATGGCACTATTATGTGAGGTATAAGGAATATCGGGGTGCACAAACAATTGATGCCGCGTCACAAAGGAAGCATGGCCGCCCGACATATTGGCGAGCAGATGGGCAATTTCCTCGGCAATTTCGCCCGTACCCTTAGTGCCTATATCATCGGTATCGTCGATACAAATCAGCCAATTTTTCATCTGCATTTCCTAAAGCTCTAAAAAGGTTTTTAAAATTTATCACGGTGTAACAGGTCATGAGCTTTTAATCGCGTCAGCACAGGCGGTACAAGCAAGGCGCCCAGAGTGGCGAAGAAGCCGCCTTTTAATACACTCAAGCCCCATTGAATCAACACGACATCCAGCGCCATGCCCGCAAGCACATTGGTGAGTGCTACTTTACCTGCCCAAGCGATACAGCCAGCAATGCCCAAGATCACGCAGCGCCAATGCAGGTTCATACTGAGCGGCAAGAGTAAGGCAACGAGATCCATTGCTATGGCAGGCAAGGCAAACTTCAGTAAAATCATAGGCCCGCCTTTACCTACGCCTAAAGCCATAGCCACTATGCCCGCGATAGCACCGCATGCCGTCATACTGCCGAAACGACCTAACACGCCATAACAGATCAGATAAAAGAAGCTCATCAGGAACATGCTGTGACCAGACAAGCCCAGTTTCAGCCTTAACATGCCCGTTAATGCCACCAGCAAGGTGGCGCAAAAGCCGACAAATAAGGAGTCTTGTAGACTCAGCGGGATTTTTTTAGTCATTTTTGTCTCTCGGTGAATGCCAATGTGTTGGCCGTTGCGCTAAACCAAAGTGACGGCTCTGCGCTGCAACGGCCATCTGGCGAGATAATTTAAGTAATTGGATTAAGACGGGAAACAACACGCAATACACCAACTCGGACCAATTTTTAGGGTTACGCAGCGCCTTAGGTGTAATGCGAGCCCCGCGCAGACACTGGATCTGATATATCTCGCGAATTTCATCTGCCATATAGGGCAATAAACTTAAGGATGCCGCGACCACAAAGGCCCACTTGGTCGGTAAAAACGCACTTAACACTTCACCAATCCGCTCGGGAGCAGCCGTAATACACAACCACCAACCGGGAATGGTCGCCAAAATAATACGCGCAACCACCACGGCGCCTTGGGCTAAATATTCAACGCCATAGAGGATTAAATACAGACTCAAAGTGATGCTCAATTGCACTAAACCTAGCTTTAGCACGCCCCAAATACTGCCGCGTCGCAGCAAACCGTGGATAACAAGCAGTCCATTAAGTCCAGCTAATGGCAAGAGTAAAGCAGCGGGCAATACAAAAGCACAGGCTGAGAGCACGCACACCAATAGCAGCGACAACGCACAGAGTGCCGTTTCCCGCCGCTCATAACTCCAATGCCGCAGCGCGCGTAGGCGCCGACAACTAGCCCACATAACGCTCTCCTGTTTCAATCAATTCCTCCACCAATAGACCATTACGCAAACTCAATTGCCATGATACAGCGCTGTGTTCAATGCTTCTGTGACTGCTAAGCAAAATAGCGCAACCTTGCGAGCTTAACCGCTTCAGCAAGTACCACACTTTGCCGTAGTAATGCTTATCCATCCCCGCCAATGGATCGTCCAAAAGCAGCACCTTAGGGCGTAAACAGGCAAGTGACGCTAAGGCAATCAAGTGCTGTTGACCGTAGGATAATTTGTGGGGCGACAGCTGAGCTAAGCTAAATAAATCCAATTCATCCAACATCTGCGCCGCGCGTTCTTTGGGGAGTTCAAAACGCCTAAGGCTAAACTGCATTTCGGCCAGCACGCTGGTCTCGAATAATTGTCGACTCGGCCTTTGCATCAGCAGACCCAGCTCAGCGCCATAAATCCCCAATTTAGGCCTTCGCCCTAGCACTTTAAGGGGAAGACGCTGCCTTAAACTGTGCACGCCCGCTATAGTTTTCAATAGACTCGTTTTACCAGAGCCGTTATCTCCCACTAAGGTCACTATCTCACCCGCCTGCAGTTGAAATCCCTGCGGACACGCAAATAATGTGGGACAAGCATCGAACCCAAAATCAAAGGCTTCGGCGCTGACCAAGACTTTACCTAAGTGCTCAAACTTAGGCTGATTACGCCACGCAGGCGCCTCAGTTTGCGGCGCATCGGTCACGGTATAGACGCCTTCGGATAGCTTGCCGGCCTCTAACTGCCAGTAATGCTGAATAATCTCAGCGAAGGCCGAGGCGTTATGTTCAACCAACACTAGCGCCATGCCATCTTGGATAAGATTGCGGAGCACGACCAGCAGCTCACTCACACCGTGATCATCGAGTTGTGCCCAAGGCTCATCGAGCAGCAGTAAATGCGGCTCGCACACCAGTTGAGCGGCTATCATTAAACGATATTTTTGACCAAGGGAAAGCGTGCTGACTTGGGTATCGAGACGCAGATACAAGCCCACGCGTCGCAGAGCCAATTGCACTTTAGGCAGCATTTGCTCAGCGGGAATGCCGAGGTTTTCTAGCGCGAAAGCCACTTCGGCGCCAACGGTTTGCCGAAGTAGCTGAGTTTGCGGGTCCTGCATCACCAGACCCGTAACCAGTTGTGGGTAACGCCAGATGTCGCCTTCATGCGGGCGATTTAACACGCCCGCCAGTAGGTTTAGCAGACTCGATTTCCCAGAGCCCGTAGGACCGCTCACGCAATGGCATTGGCCAGTGCCAATGGCCAAGTTTACCTCCTGCAATACAGTCGGTAACTGGCTACCATAGTTGAAGCTAACGCCTTCGAGCGCTAGGAGTTTCATCTTAGATCTGCCAGTTCACACCGATGAAGATCTGTCGTCCCGCCTGTGGCAGAGCTTCACTCTGGTAGTAGTTTTCATCCAGCAAGTTAGTCGCACGTAGGTAAACATCTAACTTGTCACGAATTAATGGCTGTACCAGATTTACGTCCACTAAGGTGTAGTTGTCTAACGACTGCTGTTGATATTGGGTCTGACCGCCAACCTTCACCTGCGTCGCATAGACTTGGTCTAAAATACGCTCCACGTTGAGGTGAACTTGAGTCTCGAAGGGAAACTCGTAACTCATCTGCCAACGTAACTGGTGACGTGGACGATATTGCAAGGCATCTAAGGTATCGTCGCCGTCTATCTCTTCTGAATCGAGAAAACTATAGGAGAAGCTCAGATCTAAGTGCTCGATCGCATGGTTATTGATTTGGAAATCGACCCCTTTGAACTTATAACGCCCCATATTTTGGTAGAAACCATCGACATCTTTGGCGATGTAATTTTTCGCATCCGTGTAATAACCATAAAGGGAGAAATCGGTACTCGCCGGCAGATTCTGCTCTAAACCCAGCTCCACATGCTTAGACTCTTCGGCTTCTAAATCACGATTACCAGATAGCTGTGAATACAAGTTCACCATAGAGGGGAAGCGCACTTTACGTGCCACACTTAAACTTAAACGAGAATCCTGCGCCGCCTGCCAATAACTGGAGGCCATGGCCGAATAGTTGCCATCGGTACTATCTGCAGTGTCGAGTGAATGATAAGCGCCACCTAAGGTAAAGCCGTACTGCAGCTCAGATTGATACTGATACTCAGCCGCGGCCGTATATAGCCAAGCGGAATCATTTAAGTTCTCGGCGCCACCTGTACCTGTTCCACCACCTGTACCTGTTCCACCACCTGTACCTGTTCCACCACCTGTGCCTGTTCCGCCGCCAGAACCGGTAGTGCCACCATTATTGCTGCCTGTATTAGCCGTATAAGTATCGACGACTGACTTCCAGCTTTGTTTCTCGGCAATGACTGAGGTCGTGAATAAACCCGCGGTATGCAAGTCTGTGATTAACTGCAGATTGACGCCTTGCACAACCGAGCGCCCATCTTGCGACAGCGTAACAGCCTGATAGGTTTCATCGGCATAGGAGGCTTCTAAGGTATCGCTTTGATTGTGATAGCCAAAGCCACGTAGGGTGAAAGTGTCATCAAATTGATGCGCTAACCCCAGTTGGAAAGTATGCGCGTCATAGTCATCGGTACGTTCGAATTTCAACTTGCCGCTCCCAGTACCGTCACGGGCAGGTTTTCCCCATTCGCCACTGCGCAGCGCCATATTGGCAATCAATTGGGTCTTGTCGGATAACCAGTAACTGCCTTGGGCATAAACGTTAGTGACTTCTTTATCCGAGTTAACGCGCAGCTCACCATCTTGGTATTGTGTCGGCTCAAAGTCATTGGACATAGGGAAACCATCGGTTTGCTGCCGACTGACACTGACCAAACCTTGCCAATCGTCACCCGAACCTGCGGCGCTGATATCGCCATTAAATGTATTGTCTTTGCCGGCTTCGAGGCGCCCCGCCAGTGCTGGCGCCGTACTGCCCTGTTTAGTAATAATGTTGATCACGCCGCCCGCACCACTTGGACCGTAAAGCACAGATGTCGGGCCGACAGACACTTCTACCGAGGCGATTTGGCTTGTGGGAATGATACTCGGGTCGAACTGACCATCGTCGGCGCTGCTCATAGGCACACCATTGACCAACAAAGTCACATGGCGAGTTTTAAAACCACGAATATCAACCCTTGGTGTTCCGTCACCACCAACACGAATGTACACACCCGGCACATTCTTTAAGACTTGATCTAGACTTTGCGCTCCGGTTGCACGGATCTCTTCTTCACTAATGCTCCAATGGGTCGTCGCCATTTCACTGGCTTCTCCGCCGTCACCATGCACGACGATCACTTCATTGATATTGAGTCGCGGATCACGGGCGATTTCATCGGCTTGAACAGTAAAACTAAGACCAATAGCTAAGGCTAAAGATGACACTCTAAAGAGGGTATTCGTGGTAATCATATTATTGTTGTCACGTAGAAAATTTAAGATGTGCCAGCTATTGTGGACCGCGATTATTCTGTCTCAACCGAAAAACGTTTAAAAACCAACCTAGATCGACTAATTACGACAAAGGGAAAGTACATTTAGCGACTAAGAGACAAAATGTCCACCGAGGGTGACTTGCCCGACAAAAAGACCCACTCAAGTCACATTTTTTATCAGCGTAAAATGAGACTATGGCGAAAGTCACACGATAGGGCCTTACATCTTGACACACTCGACCGTGGCCTTTAATTTGAGCGAAAGATTCTTATTTACAGACTAAAATCACTACAGGTAAATGGCTTGTAAAAGAGGACATTAACCTGAGTCGAATTTACTGACGCTGACAGAGTGACCTTCAGCTTTCGCCTTCATCCGTTATCTTTGGAGTTCTATTTGCCCGTTCATGCCCTGTCTGAAGACCTTAAGTCTCTCATCGACAAACTCATTCAATTAAAGCAAGTTCCACCGACGGAACCGATAGTGCAGTTGTCACTAAACACTGTCGCTATGCCTTTAATTTCATGGCTGGCATCCCAGACTCAATACCCAAGGATCTACTGGCATGGGCGCGACAGAATCGAAGAAGTCGCGGCGATAGGGGCGTGCAAAGACTTTAGATTTGAAACCGGAATCAATGATCAGCAACTGGCCATGGCCTACCAAGAGCAGCGAGCCTTATCGACGAATCAGAATATTCGCTACTATGGCGGTGTTGCCTTCGATCGCACTATAGAGTCTTGGCCTGAGTTCGGTAATAGCCGCTTTATCCTGCCGCGCATTGAATTTAGACGCAGTGGTAACAAATTTAGCCTATTAGTGAATCTTAATTTTGCTGATAATGATCACCATAGTGAGATAGATAAGGCCATCGGCGCTATCGAAGCCGTCATGCCTGCTAAGCCACTTTCGCCACCTAAAAAGATCGTTCCACTTGGGCGCAGTGACAAACCTGATTTTGAACGTTGGAAGACATTAGTCGAGCAAGTGGTGGATCCTAAGTTCAATCAAGATACCCCAAAAGTCGTGTTATCCCGCTTAACACAACTTGAAGTCAACGAACCTATCGATCCTTGGATGGTGCTGGCTTGCTGGCAGGGCCGTAATCCCAATAGTTTCCAGTTTGGCTTTCAATTTAGCCCAGATCGCACTTTTATCTCTTGCTCACCAGAACGTTTATTCCGCCGCCGTCAGCAAGAACTATTTACCGAGGCACTTGCTGGAACAACGGTACGCGGTCTCAATCAAGAAGAAGATGTTGCGCTGGCGAACGCTTTATTAGAAGACAACAAAAATAGCGTTGAAAACCAACTTGTTCGCAGTCACATAGTGAATATGCTCACGCCGCTGAGCAATTATGTTGGCGCCGATGAATTAGCGACTATTTTTAAGCTGAACCATATTCAACATTTACACCGTGCAATTCGAGCCGAATTGAAGCCGGGCGTGAATGATTTCCAACTTTTGCAAGCCCTGCATCCTACTCCTGCAGTTGGCGGCTTGCCGCGGTATTCAGCGCTAAACTTTATTCGTCAACGTGAAGGTTATATTCGCGGTTGGTACGCCGGTGCCTGCGGCTATTTCAATAAATATGAGAGTGAGTTTTCGGTAGCGATCCGCAGTGCGCTGATCGAACCAGGTCGGATTAACCTATTTGCGGGGGCGGGAATTATTGCAGGTTCTGAGCCCGAAGCTGAGTGGCAAGAGCTTGAAAATAAACTCGCAACCATAATGTCGATTTTATTCGAAATGTAATAAGCCTAGTAAACATTAAGACTATTCAGCGCCATCAGCCCTTCGTTTTTCAATCGTTTCAAGGTAAAGCCTGTCCTGTTCACCCGAATCGATTAAGCGCTTATGTGCAAGGTCAAAATGTTGTTTCAACATCTGGCCTTTCTCGGTGTTAGCGAAAACAAAATAGGTTTCGGCCTTGAGTACACCTTGAATAATCACAAAATTTTGTGGCGCCTTTAATTTAGGAACAAACGTAAGTAAATTAGGTTTGTAATCTAGCACGGCATCTATACGTCCAGCATTTAAGCTATTGAGCATAGTCAACATATCGCTACTTTCTTCGTAATACATAGGCACAGGTGTCAGCATATTGTATCTGTAGGCCAGCATGGCCTGAACCTTCTTGTGGGATAGGCTTTCAATACCAGTCCATCCTGCCGCCACCTCAGCAGTAACAGCCACATCGATAGAGTCCACTTCAACCATATTCTCTGTTAATAGCCCCTTTTTAATATCACCCTTGTAAACGCTGAGCGTGATATCGGTACGATTGTGCTCAACAAGATATAAACTGCGGGCAAAAGGCATAAACTGCACATTGAGTTGCCATTCTGGCTCAGGGAAAATCCGCTGAAGTAACTCGAAGTAGTAACCCGTTTTATCACGATTGGCAAATCCCTCCCAAGTTGACGTTGCTACATCGACCACTATCGGCTGAGCGGCGGAAACTGACACAGGTAACACAGCTAAAAATAAGCAAAAAGTAGCAAAAAATCGTCTCATGGCTATCCTCCTTCGACGTATTCAAAGTGTAGAAGAGTTTTCATTCTATGTGCACATTTAAACAGCAGACTTGCATCTTAAAACTCGACCACTATAATGGCGACCCGATTTCAGCACGCTGTCACCGGCAATAAAGTCGTAAACATAATAAATTGAATATTAGCGGGTTCCCTCACCCCGCCCTACACAACTAAAAAGGCCACATATGTTAATGTTAACCACAGCGCAGCTTCGCCGCGCTTTATTCCTATTAGTAGGATTTCACATACTGATTATTTGCGTCAGCAACTACTTAGTACAATTGCCATTTCAACTGTTTGGCTACCACACAACTTGGGGGGCATTCAGCTTTCCGTTCGTGTACTTAGCCACAGATCTCACTGTCCGTATTTTTGGCCAACAAGCCGCACGCAGTATCATACTCAAAGCTATGATCCCCGCTTTGATGATTTCCTACGTGATGGGAGTTGTGTTCCATCAAGGTAGCTTCCAAGGCGCTGACTCACTTGCACAGTGGAATACCTTTGTGTTCCGAATTGCCTTTGCCAGCTTCGCGGCTTATTTGATTGGTCAGTTGATGGATATTAAGGTTTTTGCCCGTATTCGAGCCAGTCGCTCTTGGTGGGTCGCCCCAGCCGCCTCAACCTTAGTCGGAAATCTGGTCGATACTTTAGTCTTTTTCAGTATCGCCTTTTACGCCTCTTCCGATAGCTTTATGGCAGCCAATTGGCCCGAAATCGCTACAGTCGATTACGGCTTTAAGCTAATCGTGAGCTTAGGCCTTTTCCTACCGGCATACGGTGTTTTGCTAAAAGTCTTACAGGACAAGATTTTGCGAGCCAATCCGCAAGAATCAATTTCCTAATTAACCCAACTGGCCAGACCTGTTATAATTTAACCAGTTAATAGCTCAGCCCTGCTCCTGTTAACGCGCGAGTGGGGCTGATTTTTTATGAGAGTAAACTATGTATTCTATTGAAATTAAAGCAGAGTCAAGTTTGACTCCCGAGTTAGCCGCTCAGCTTATCGAACTTAGCCAACAAATCCCTGAGCTCGATCACCCACTCACAAACGAAGTGTTGGACCAGCGCTTACAGGGCAAGACATGTTTGATCTTAGTCGCATATGTAGAAGGTGAACTTGCGGGTTTTAAACTGGGTTACGAGCAAGAAGAAGCCATATTTTACAGCTGGTTGGGTGGCGTTGCATTCGACTTTAGACGTTTAGGCTTAGCGCAGAGTCTACTCGAATATCAAGAAACTTGGGCGCGCCGCCAAGGATATAATCATATTCAAGTGAAAACGATGAATCGTTTTCCTGCGATGCTTAATTTGTTGATCAGTAATCAATATTTAATTACTGAACTGACAGCCGATCCTAAAAGCTTAGTCGATCATAAACTGCATCTGTGCAAGTCGATCTAAACCGTTAATGGATGAGAGCAAAACGATATTTGTAAAGATGTGCACTTTTTGCAATAAATAGCTTGCAAACACAATTGAGAATGATTATCGTTAACGTGCGTTCCAAAACTCATCTTTAACAACGATGACTGGTAATCGACGTTGTTATGGAGCTCCTGAGTTTGCAAGCACGACATTGCTCACACACACTCTTTGTGGCCGGACTCATCATCCGGCTTTTTTTTGCCTAAAAATCAGTAATGCAAAGCCACATAATACAAAGCCAGCAATCGCTCGACATATTTTAATTCAAACTTAATCAGCCAAATACAACACACTGCCTATCTAACGGGATAAGACTAATCTGCAGACATATCGCTGTAGTTGCCCGCAAAGTGTAAGCCATCGTAGGGATTATTTTGCTGATCTTCCTTCGCTTCATGATACAAACCTATGGTAAATAAAGACCCTTTACCCAAAGTTGAACTCACTTCTATCGTACCGCCAATCCGCTTGATAATGCCGTAACTGAGCGAAAGACCTAAACCAGTGCCATCCTTACGTGTGGTATAAAAAGGGTCGAAAATCCGTCCAAGCTGCTCTGCCGCTATCCCTGAGCCTTCATCTTCCACTTCGATTTTGACGCCAATCGGCATATCCTGCTGCACCCAGTCATAGGTTCGCACCCAAATACGTCCTTTACCGTCCATCGCATGCGCCGCATTCACTACAAGATTAATCAAGACTTGCAGCAACTGCGGACGATTAACCTGTACTGGACAACTGGCGTTCAACTCAGTGATCAGCACGACTTCTTGTTTTTGAATCGAATGTCGCACCAACACCAACATTTCTTCGATAATAGGAGTCATCGGATGCATTTCTAGTGGTGCGTTGAATTCGCCAGGTCGGCTGTATTGCAACAGGCTACGGATGATAGTGCTGATCCGCCCAACCTGTTGAATGACTAGATCAATTTCTTCTTTTACTACTTCAGCATTATCACCAAGTTCGTAGCGCAGTAATTCCATATTGCCAAGAATTACGGCCGTCGGATTATTGATTTCATGGGCGATACCTGCGGTCAATTCGCCAAGAGCAGTGAGCTTCTCGTTAGTGACGAGCTGTTGACGCGTTTCGTTTAGTAATGCCACGTTACGTTGCAGCTCTAAGGTTTTATCCTGCAGGCTACGAGTACGCTCTTCAACCTTCATTTCAAGCTGTTCTGCCGCCGCTTGAATTTGGGCATTTCGACGCTGTAGCAAGTCAAGCATACTGTCAAACTGCTCGGCTAAGTTCGATAACTCGTTATCCCGATCTAATCCTAAGGCACCGATACGAATATTGCGCCCCGACTGCACAGCTTGTACAACATGGTGAATACGTTCAATTGGCTGCAATAAACTATAAGCACCGCGATAAACCAGCAGGCCAGAGACCAACAGCACTAACATTAGAATCGTGCCTAGCTCTATGATATTGAGTAAATAATTATGGATAAATGGCGATTCAGAAAAGCCAGTATAGATCATACCGACACGTTGGCCGCGAACATCTTCCAAGGGGGCATAAGCGGAAATAAACCAATCGTTAAATACGAAAGCGCGATCGACCCACTGCTCACCTTGAGTTAACACTTTGTCTTTCACTTCCTCCGATACTAAACTGCCAAGCGCGCGGCCCAGCGTCTCATTGCCTGTGGGATAAAAATGCAGCGGTACGTTGGTTGAAATACGGATGTTATCTAAGAAGATGGTCACAGTACCGATGGAACGCTCGGGCAAGGTGCCTTTGTCGTATACCAGATCACGAATGTGGTCGACAATTCGAGTATCGCGATTAAACAAGATCCCACCATCGAGATACCAAGCCACTTTGCCTTCCATATCAGGGACGGGCAATAGGCTACGGCTCAATAAACCACGTTCTTCAACGGTTTTAACGGGGCTCTGCGCCCGCAAGGTTGCAACTATCGGAATGCTCGCAGTGATAGCCAATTCGGGATCGATACGAGCTAAACGCTCGGGCGGCAGCACCATCAAGCCGGAGTAAGGTAATAAACCGTCTAACTTAGGAAGGATTTGGCGTAAATCTGGGTCTGCGGCCGCTTCGGCAACACTGACTAAACGCAGATAATCGAGATTTAGCTGTTTTTTCTGTTCAAGGAGAAAAGCATCAATACTGGCTCGGTAGCTGACTTCACCACTTAATTCTTTACCACTGAAAAGTGGCCTAAAGTCATTTTGAAAGGTCCAAGACGTCACCACACGTTCAAGTTGTTTTTCTTGGCGTACTTGCACTTGCTGCAAAGTGTTTTCGGCAACAGATAAGTCAGCTTTAACCTTCATAAACAGCTGCTTACCTGTATAACTGATGTTCCAGTAAATTGTGATAAACACTAAACTCACCAGTGTCAGCAAAATAGGCAGTAATGTCAGGATTAATATGCGATAGCGCACCTTGGCCTGCATTTGCTGCCAACTGACACCAAAAAAGTGAGTGAAGAATGACACCCTATGACTCCTGTTCGCCACTAAAATCAAACCACTCTTTATACTTGCGATCTAAGGTCTTACGCGAAACGCCTAAATCCCTCGCCGCGGCAGACTTATTGCCAGAATGTAAGTCCACAACACTGGTCACATGGTGTTTTTCCACGTCTTTCAATGGCCAATCCAATGGATAACCCGATGTGGATAAAGACTCACTCTTCAGCTGTTGCTTCCAATATTCCGCTGGCGGTTTGCCCAGCAAAATACAACGCTCAATCATGTTGCGCAATTCACGAATGTTACCAGGCCACTCGTGTTGCTGTAGTTTCACCATATCTTCATGGCTCCATACGACTTCTCTTACCCCTAATTCAGCGGCAAGTTGGCGAGTGAAATGATGGGTTAACTCCACTACATCTTCGGGTCTATCACGTAATGGCGGGATTAAAATATCGAGCACATTCAGCCGATAATATAAGTCTCGACGAAAATTCCCTGCATCCACTTCATCAATCAGAGTACGGTTAGTGGCCGCGATCACTCGCACATCAATGTTCACTTCTTTCTCGCTGCCCACTGGGCGAATCGCTTTTTGCTCTAACACTCGAAGTAAAGCCGTTTGCATTTTCAGTGGCATTTCGCCAATTTCATCGAGAAAAATCGTCCCGCCCGAGGCAAAACTGAATAAACCTTCACGATTGCCTTTCGCACCCGTAAATGCACCGGCGGTATGGCCAAACAATTCACTTTCGAGCAGTTCAGGGGCGATAGAGCCACAGTTAACTGGGACAAAAGGTCCCTGACGTCCACTGAGCAAATGCAATTGCCGTGCGACTAATTCCTTACCCGTGCCCGACTCACCTTGGATCAAGACGACGGCATTGGTCGGCGCCACACGTTCGATGATATGTTTCACCGACTTCATGGCTTCACTGCTGCCAATAATGGTCGATGAATAACCGATTGAAACTTCACGACGCAGCATCAAGTTTTCACGTTTAAGCAAGCGACGTTCGATACAGCGATCGACCGCTGTCATCATCTGTTCGAGATGGAAAGGTTTCATGATGAAGTCAGACGCACCCGCGCGTAGCGCGGTAATCGCGACTTCCATGTCAGCATAGCCGGTCATAAAAATGATGTCCGAACGACGCCCCTGCTCATCCAACGCTTCATGCCATTCGATACCCGAACGACCAGGCAGACGAATGTCGACGATAAGCAAATCGAAATGGCAACGGCTACGCAGCTGCTCCGCATCTTCGATACTGCCCGCCGTTTCGACTAAGGCAAATTTCTTCGAGAGTGCCTTATTTAAAAAACTCCGCATTCCGGGTTCATCATCAACAATCAGTACCGATACTGCCGATGGAAGAGGCTTGAGGTTATTATCTATCTGGCTCATATTGTCTGCTTCTGGACATTTTGACTCATTTGCGACCAATTCTAGCACTGAAAATAGATGAATAGGTCACTATGAACCATCAGAAGTTTGTCCTGAGACAATTTGTCTGTAGAGTATTTGTTAAGCTTGGGATCAAGCTCACAAATTAGGTTAAGCTGTGAAGAAAATGACCGCATTCTCAGCTTGGCATCTAACTTGCTTTCAACCGAACGTATTACAATTTACGAGACCTTCCACTCAGTAGGCATTTGAGTTGGAATCCTATTTTCCGCCAAGGAGTACCCATGCTAAACATGAAATCTCATATGAAGTCATTACTGGGACTGGTTGTTGCAGCCAGTATGTTCACTGTTTTACCCGCTCACTCGACTGAAATTATCAAGTTAGCCACCACCACCAGCACAGAAAACTCAGGCCTATTGAAAGAACTGTTACCTAAGTTCGAAAGTGAATCAGGCTACAAGGTTCAAGTCATCGCCACAGGTACAGGTAAAGCCCTGAAACTAGGTGAGCAAGGTGACGTGGATTTAGTCATGACTCACGCGCCTAGCGCCGAAGCTAAATTCGTAGCCGATGGTTTTGGTGTTGAGCCCCGTGGCATTATGGAAAATGATTTCGTAGTACTTGGCCCTAAAAACGACCCAGCAAAAATCCGTGACAGCAAAACAGCCGAAGAAGCTTTCGTTAAAATGGAAAAATCAGGCGTGCCTTTTATCTCTCGTGGTGACAATTCAGGCACTCACATCAAAGAGTTAGAAGTATGGAAAGCGGCAAATGTTACTCCTAACTTCAAAGGTTATACTTCAGTAGGTCAAGGCATGGGTAAAACCCTGCTGATGGCAAACGAAATGCAAGGTTACACTCTGTCTGACCGTGGTACTTTCGTGGCTTATAAAACTAAGCTCGATCTTGCCGTTGATTTCGATGGTGGCAAAACCTTAGCCAACCCATACCAAGTCATTCTCATCAACCCTGCTAAATACCCAGATCTGAACCACAAAGGCGCTAAAGCATTCAGCGACTGGTTGATCAGCAAAGAAGGTCAAAGCATGATCAACAGCTTCAAAGTTGAAGGCGAGCAATTGTTCAAGGCAACTTATAGCGAATGAACGACGGCTGGCTAGCACTATTACAGCAGGCGTTAAGCCTGCTGTTTTCTTTAGACCCTGACGTTTGGTCCATCATTTCGATCTCGTTTTCGGTTTCTTTCGCGGCACTGCTGATCACGCTTGTTCCTTCCATGGTGCTCGGCTTTGTATTGGCGTTTGCACCATTTCGTGGCAAATGGATAGTCACTAACTTAGTTCAAACTCTGCAATCAATCCCCACAGTGGTTATCGGTCTACTCGTGTATTTACTGCTAACACGCAACGGTCCTATGGGCGATCTAAAATGGTTATTTACCCAAGAAGGCATGATTCTCGGGCAAATGTTCATCTGTGCCCCCGTGCTAATTGCAATGAGCCAAGCCGCATTCACTAGCGTTGATCGCAGAGCTTGGGAAACCTCACGCACCTTAGGTGCCTCTTGGTGCAGCGCAGTGTGGACAGTATGCCGAGAACTGCGCATGCCCTTACTGCTGGCGATTGTCGCGGCGTTTAGTCGCATTCTGACCGAAGTCGGCTGCTCTATGATGGTCGGCGGCAATATTTTAAACGTGACCCGTAATATTCCTACCGCAATCGCACTTGAAACCAGCAAAGGTGACTTCGCCCAAGCTATCGCCCTCGGGCTAGTGCTGCTAATCTTGGCCTTGATCCTCAACTTTGCCTTAGGTAGTTTACGCGGCAAAGCCATGCCAAGGAGCCATTAAGCAATGACTAAGGTCAAACTGATCGCCCGTGACGTAGAAATGTCCTTTGGTGCGCGCCTGTTATTCAAAGCCGACGTATTATCGCTCTGCCAAGGAGATGTGATTTATCTGCAAGGCGACAATGGCACAGGCAAATCAACCTTGATGAAAATTCTGGCGGGCTTAATGCCACCAACCAAAGGCCATATTGAGGCTGTCGGTTTTGCCAAAAATGCTTGGTGGCGACGCAATCCATTGTTAGGTAAGGCCGTTTATCTGCACCAACATCCTTATTTGTTCGACGGCACAGTGGAATATAATCTCACCTATGGGCTGAATTTCAGCTCAGAAACAAAAGCCAAGGCTAAACAGCGGATTACTCAAGCAATTGAGATGGCGCAGCTAGGGTCGCTGCTGCACGAAAGGGCCAGTAATCTCTCTGGTGGCGAAAGACAGCGCCTCGCGATTGCGCGCGCTTGGATCCTACAACCTAAACTATTAATGCTCGATGAACCCACCTCCAATATGGACAAGGATTCCCAAGAGCTAGTATTAAAAATGATCCAACAACTCAAACACGAAGGCACAGGAATGTTACTGAGTAGCCATCAGAATTGCGCGCTAACCGCCATCTGCGAACAACAGTGGCACATAGAAGGTGAGCACGTGATGACCTCTTATCAACAGCCTGAATCTTTGCCAGCACAGGAGCCTTTGTATGTCATCGCAAATTGATGCCGTTATTCTCGCCGGTGGTATGGCCCGTCGCATGGGTGGCGACGATAAAGGTCTTGTCGAATTAAACGGCGAAGCCATGATTAAGCACACAATAGATAGAATAAAACCTCAGGTTAAGGAGATCCTGATCAACGCAAATCGTAACCAAACACGTTATGCTGAGTTCGGTTTTAAGGTAATAAGTGACGAGCATAGTGGTTTCCTCGGACCTTTAGCGGGTATGATCACCGCTATGGGCCAAACAGATGCAGACTACTTATTAGTAGTGCCCTGCGACTGTCCACTCCTGCCACTCGACCTTGTTCCGCGTATGTTGGCAGCAATTGAAGCAGAAAAGGCCGAGATTGCTGTCGCCAGTGACGGTGAGTATGAACAACCCGTTGTTTTACTCTTAAAACCTAGCTTACGTGACTCGATGAAAGCGTTTCTTGAGGCGGGTGAGCGTAAAGTGGACTTTTGGTATATCAAACATCACTTCGTCGTAGCGTCATTCGCCGACCAGCCCAATGCTTTTGTGAATGTAAATACGCCAGAACAAAAACAACGACTAGCGATAGAAATCACCCAATAGCTAAAAAGGCTCCAATAACCCAAATTAGAGGTGCAAATGAGTAACCCCTTCGTCAATCCGCTCGCTATTCCCGTTCTCGGATTTTGTGCCTACAGTGGCACGGGGAAAACCACCTTACTCAAGCAATTGATCCCCGAATTAAATCAACGTGGCCTGCGCTTAGCCGTAATCAAACATGCCCACCATAATTTCGACGTAGATATTCCCGGCAAAGACAGTTACGAAATGCGCAAGGCTGGCGCGCGACAAATGCTGGTCGCCTCCCATGTACGCTGGGCGCTGATGACAGAAGATGCGCGCGATGGCGATCCTGAGTTAGTCCATTTACTCAAGCAAATCGAAGCCGACAAAGTCGATATTGTCCTCGTCGAAGGCTTTAAAAAGCTCGCATTACCTAAAATTGAATTGCACCGCGCCGCCCACGGCAAACCTTTTATCTACACCCAAGATGAGAATATCCTCGCCATCGCCTGTTGCGACGATACTCAATTGCCCAGCGACGCACTCCCGAGTGAGCTGCGCCGACTCGATCTCAACAATGTCTGCCAGATTGCCGATTTTGTGATGGAGTACACCCAAAACTGGGAAGCGCCACTCCAATACCCCATTTCGGCCGTGGATACCTGCGCCATAGGCGACAACAAAAACCTTACCGTCAGCCAAGGTTTAGCGCAGATTTTATCCCATGTATCACCTGTGGCAGAGATTGAAGACATTGAGTTAGATGCCTTAGATAACCGCGTACTAGCCAGCGACAGCATTTCTCCCGTCAACGTGCCACAACAAACCAATTCGGCGATGGATGGCTACGCCTTTGTCTATCAAGACCCCATGCCTCCCACCTTAAAATTGGTGGGAGAGGTTCTTGCCGGTCATCAATATTCGGCCACGCTTAAAGTCGGCGAAACCGTGCGTATCATGACGGGCGCAACAGTGCCTGCAGGTGCTGATACAGTGCAGCCCCGAGAGCTTGCCAAGGAAGTCGATGGCATTGTTAGCTTTGAAGGCCGCATTCTTTCTGGCCAACACGTTCGCCTCGCTGGAGAAGATATTGCTCAAGGCCAAGTCGCACTTGCAAAAGCCACTCGCCTAAGCGCCGCCGAACAAGGTTTACTGGCCTCACTCGGGCTCAATCACGTGAGTGTATATCGCCGCCCAACTGTTGCAGTATTCTCTACCGGCGATGAAGTGAGCCAGCCCGGCGAAGTGCTCAAAGCTAACTGCATTTATGACTCAAACCGCTTTACCATCAAAGCGATGGCAAAACGTCTCGGTTGTGACGTTATCGATTTAAGCATTATCGAAGATTCTGAAGCCGCCCTTGAAGCAACTCTCGCTAAAGCCGCCAACCTTGCTGATGTCGTCATTAGCTCGGGTGGCGTGTCTGTCGGCGATGCGGACTACATTAAAACCGTGCTTGCACGCCTCGGAAAAATTGATTTCTGGCGGATTAGCATGCGTCCGGGTCGGCCACTCGCCTTTGGTAAAGTGAATGACAGCTTATTCTTCGGGCTACCGGGCAACCCAGTCGCAGTCATGGTGTCCTTCCTGCAATTTGTACAGCCCGCTTTACGAAAATTAGCAGGTGAAGTGAACTGGCAAGCGCAGCTATTCCCTGCAATAAGTGATGAAACTCTACGAAGCCGTCAAGGCCGCACCGAATTTATTCGCGGGATTTATCAGCTTGGTAAAGATGGACGTCTGCACGTGAGTAGCACGGGCAACCAAGGTTCTGGGATGTTAAGTTCAATGGTTAAAGGGAATTGCCTCATCATCATAGGGGATGATGCAGAAGCCGTGAATGCAGGTGAAACTGTATTTATTCAACCCTTTGCGGATCTGCTTTAGGATCCAGTGAGTTTTTATGAGTCTAATTGTGGATTCCTTTGGCCGTAAGGTCGAATATTTACGGCTCTCGGTCACCGACCGCTGCGACTTTCGCTGTGTTTATTGCATGACGGAAGATCCCTGTTTTCTGCCAAAGGACCACGTACTCCACCTCGAAGAATTAGCTTGGATTGCCCAAGCCTTTACCGAGCTTGGTGTGACTAAAATTCGCCTGACCGGCGGTGAGCCCTTAGTTCGCACCGATTGCGACCAGCTAGTGGGTCTGCTTGGCAAACTGCCTGGGCTGACGGATTTATCCATGACCACCAATGGTTCAAGGCTGACAAAATTCGCTAAACCCATGTTTGATGCAGGATTAAAGCGCCTCAATATCAGCCTAGATACCTTAAACCCCACACTGTTTACTCAGCTAACGCGTAACGGCAAATTAGACAGAGTCATAGATGGTATTGATGCGGCTATTGCGGCGGGATTTGAACGTATCAAGATTAATGCGGTGATTTTAAAACAGCAGAACGATAATGAAGTTATTGATTTAGTTGATTTCTGCCGTGGCCGTAACTTAGACATCGCCTTTATCGAAGAAATGCCACTTGGCGAAATGGATGAGCGGAAACGCGCCCGTCATTGCAGCAGCGATGAAGTAAAAGCCATCATTAATAGTCACTATCCGCTACAGCTTTCCAACAAACGTACCGGTGGCCCAGCACGTTATTACACTATGGCCGACAGCCCAATCCATATCGGCTTTATCTCGCCCCACAGCCACAACTTCTGCCACGAATGTAATCGCGTGCGCGTCACAGTCGAAGGCCAATTACTGCTGTGTTTAGGCAATGAACATGCCGTTGATCTCAAAAGCATAGTCCGGGAATTTCCGGCTGATATTGAAAGATTAAAAGTCGCTATTCTCGCGGGAATTAATCTCAAGCCTAAGCAGCACGACTTTGGCAATAATCAGGTACAAATCCTACGCTTTATGAACACCACTGGCGGTTAAGCATCACCACTCCATCGCTTAAGGGCTAGCATCTCAATTTGGCCGTGATAAACTCGAAGCATCACCCCATACTTAGCGTTACACATTTCTATGGCATTAACTCGTAAGCAATGGAATAACATCATCATAGTCGCCTGCGCCTTTATGGTCGCCGTGCTGACTTTTATGGATAACAAAACCAATAATGTTCCGAGTGATGCTCAGCGACTGTTTGACGATAATGCACCGCTTTCACAGCTGCAACTCGATGGGTTATGGCTGCACAAGCAAGCATCACAATGGGAGTGCGACACTAAAGTCCTCAACTGTGATGAATGGGCAAAGGCGTGGCAAACCATACGGGTGTCTCCCTTAACGGCTGCACCAGAAACCACAGATAATCCACAAGAATTAGTCATCCAGATTGCAGATATCCGCGATGCTCAACTGTGGATCTATTTTCCCAATGAAGGCGCCTTAAAGTCTCCCGCAGGTAATTGGTATTTAGTACCACCGAGTTTAAGATCTAAACTCCAACCGATCCTCGATGCGAAACCCGCTGCTTAATGCCGCCCCATTTTACTTAAGATAAGAAAGAATCCATGCCGGAATTACCAGAAGTTGAAGTCACCCGTCAGGGTATTGCCCCCTACCTTGTCGAGCAAACCGTAGTTGATCTTGTGATCCGCAATGGCTCGTTGCGCTGGCCAGTGCCTGACATAGCCAAACAGATTATCGGCCAAGTCATACGCCAAGTGCGACGCCGTGCTAAGTATCTGTTAATCGACACTGACGCGGGTACTAGCATAGTGCATTTGGGTATGTCAGGGAGTTTACGGATTTTGCCCCACGATACCCCAGTGGAAAAGCATGACCATATCGACTTAGTGCTCGCCAACGGCCGTATTTTACGTTTTAACGATCCGAGACGATTCGGTGCTTGGCTATGGTGTGAACTCCCAGAAGAAGCGCATCCATTACTCGCCAAATTAGGGCCAGAACCACTGACCCATGCCTTTAATGTCGCACAATTAGCGGCAGCTTTAGCGGGCAAGAAAAAAGCGATCAAGCTCTGCCTGATGGATAATCATATCGTGGTGGGAGTGGGCAACATTTACGCCAATGAAGCCCTGTTTGCGGCGGGCATTCACCCAGAGGCCGAAGCAGGTAAAATCGATATCGAGCGTTTGACCGTTTTAGTTGCCGAAGTGAAGCAAATCTTAGCCCACGCCATTAAACAGGGTGGCACCACGCTGAAAGACTTCACCAATGCCGATGGTAAGCCTGGCTACTTCGCCCAGAAACTGCATGTCTATGGTCGCGGCGGTGAAACCTGCACAAGCTGCGGTAACTTACTAAGTGAAATCCGTTTAGGCCAACGCACCACAGTATTTTGTGGCATTTGCCAAACACGCTAATATTGCGTTATTTATAAGCCAAAATGCCAAGCAAGTGCTTGGCATTTTTCGTTATTTAATCAATTACAGCTGTCAAAAACGATACTCAAAACTGCTAAATAGCGTGGCATTGGTATCATTTTCTTGAACTTCAAACTCCGATCTCGATACTGTTCCACCTAAGCTCCACATGCCTTTCCACACAGGCATACGGTAAGAAAGCTCCAGCATCAATAAATCTTCTTTTGGCGGTTGTGGTGCCCAAGTGTTAACCACATTGGAGCCATCTTTATTCAGCTTTGCATAACGCAGCAACGAGGTAAAACCACGGCTGTTATTAAACTGGCCAACTAATCCAACCACGAACACTTGTGCATCGCTATCATAGGTAGAACCCAAAGCACGACCATAGTAGCGAGCACCACTCAGATAGACAGGATCCTCATAGAAACAATTGGCACTATCACCATCGCATTTTACATAGGTGTCCGAATATTCCATGAACAACTTAAACTGCTTACCCGATGTGCCAAAATGGGTATCAATACCCCAAAGTGAGCCGCAGTCACTACCATTTTCACAACTATGTTCGAGATATAATCCAACGGGGATATCCTGCAAAGTATCGGCATAACGCATATCAATACTTTGAGTTCTATGGCCTGCATCGCGGCGCTCATTTGGCGCACAATCATTTGTACCATCGATACAAACAGCATTACTCGCAACCGAATCCCACCAAGAGTCAAAGTTACAATCTTGGCCCTCACCACAAAATAAGGTCGACCAAGACAATCCCACTTCTAACTGTTTAATCGGTCTTGCACTTAAGCGCATATCCCACTCAGCCGTCTTAGGCACAGCACGATCCACTTCAGTTAAGCTAAATCCGGTTTTAAAGGTCCAAGGGCCAATCCAAGATAACCAAGGTGTTTCAAAATCTGCGGCATTGTTACGGCTCAAGGTTAACGATGACATAGGGCGGGCGTTATTAGAACGATGTAGAGCCGAGTCAAACCCCGGTCCCCACCACTGCTCAACCGCGCCTAAGGTTGCGATCCAATTGCCAAAAATGATGGCAAAATAAGACTCATCAAGGCGGAAGTTTTTATTATCTTGCGGATCATAGGTTTCTGCCACAGTCGCCTTATAAGCAACACGCGATCCTAAATACTCGTAGGAGCCCAGCACTTCACCTTTCTCGCGATAGTCAGAACCATAATGTTGAAAGCGAGCAGGATCAGATGCTGCCGATACTTTTATCCGTGCATTACCACGATTATTGACAGCATTTTGATAATAAAAATTAACCCGTGCAAAGGCTTGTACTAAAGAAGGAGAAAGCAGCTCAGGCTCAATTTTCGCTAAATCACCACCAATGCCTGACCACATCAATGGATAAGTATTCACTGGCACAGTGATCACACCCGCATCAGCAAGTGCTTGAATGTCAGCTCTAAGATAAATATCAGAGGCATCGACCCAAGGTGCAGCAGAAAGCATTGAAGAAAAAAACAGGCCAGAGGCAATGCTAGTAGCAAGGATCGTGGGGGAAAAAAAAGCCTTCATAACATCCTTTTAAGTATCATCACAAGGCAACAATGCCTCAAAGTTAACACAAAACTCCTACGTAAAAACTATCTAGTTCGCAGGTAAAATCTAAGGTTTAACCAACTTAAGCTTTGCCGCCAATGCAGCCGTTACTTCAGGGTGAACAAACTGGCTCACATCGCCACCATGCAAAGCAACTTCCTTTACTAAGGTTGAAGAGATAAATGAGTTTTCCTCGGCAGGCGTTAAAAACACGCTTTCCAGATCAGGGCTCAATCTGCGATTCATATTTGCTAATTGGAATTCATATTCAAAGTCGGATACCGCGCGTAACCCACGCACAAGTACACTGGCCTTTTGCTCCTTGGCAAAATCCACTAGCAACCCAGAAAACCCCACCACCTCGACATTATCCAAATGAGCAGTCACCCGATTGACCAATTCAACTCGCTCTTCAAGGGTGAATCTAGGCTGCTTGGAAGGATTAGCCGCAATGCCAATCACCACATGTTTAAACAGTTTAGCCGCACGCTCAATCAAGTCGGCATGACCATTGGTGATAGGATCAAAAGTTCCTGGGTAAATTGCTCTTGTGTGCATAGTAAAAGTACATCCCACCGCTATCATATATTAATTAAAGGTACCCAAGAAGATACCCTAAAACACGCTGCTAACTCAATTTACGCTTAAATGCCATCCACTTCCGCCGAAAACGATTTAAGGATCGCATCCACTTCTGCGGATGAAATGAAACTAACTTACCGCCACGCTGAACACAAGTTATAGACAATAGTATCTCATTGAGAATGGCGTTCACCTTAAGCTTTATCAGCTCTGGATTTTTACAACTCGCGTTATACCAGCCTTTACCTTGTTTGGTCGGAAACATATAAGTCGACAAATGGTTTTGTATTTCAGCACAGCTACGGGCAAACTCAACTTTGCCATGATTAACTAGAATTGACGCTTTAAAATCATCATCGCAACCAATCTTGTCGAATGGCAGTAATAGCCCGATATCCTTCATATGTATTGCCAACAAATAAGATGCCATCCATGCATCACCCGTCACTTGGTTTAACTGAATGGTCTGTTTAAAATGCTTAATATCGCCCACTACCTCGCCAAAACTCGCGCGATTAATAGCCTGACTAATAAAATTCACATTAAGTGATGAAAACGGCCAATGGTGGCAAAAAGTATCATTAGCAAAAATCAGTACATCATCATCTGCTATATTAATCTGCTGTCGAACATGGGCAAGCCCTTCGTCCCAAGCAGAAAACTCCCAACCTTTATTACTGCCTTCAAGCTCAAAATCAATAAAGTGATCATATTGAGTGGTTTGTGAACGCGCCTCAGCCGTATTGTATACAACACAGATTTTAACTTTGTCGGAAATTTTTGACAGGATATCGGCACTGTACTTAAGTGCGCTTTCCTTGTAATGCGGATAATAACTCACAAGAATTACTATCGCTTGGCGTTTTCGATCATACATTTACAGTAAACCTCGACGAACTAAAATGTAAAAGCATCGGCAAATGCCGTACCCATCTTATCTTTAGCAGACAATATGGGAGGGACAGTTATCGGCCAAGCTATTGCTAACTCAGGATCATCCCAGGCAATACTCTGTTCAGAGGCTGGATGGTAGTAATCGGTACATTTATAAACAAATTCAGCTTCATCACTCGTGACATAAAAACCATGGGCAAAGCCTGCAGGAATCCACAACTGTCTTTTATTCTCTGCTGATAAGTAAATGCCAACCCAGTGGCCAAAAGTCGGGGAATTTTTACGTAAATCAACTGCCACATCGAAGACTTCACCCGAGGTAACTCGTACAAGTTTGCCTTGAGTTTGCTCAGTCTGATAGTGCAAACCGCGCAGTATCCCTTTACAAGACTTCGAATGATTATCCTGCACAAATAGGCAGTCGGCGACCTTTTGTTGGAAATCTCTCTGGTTCCAGGTCTCCATAAAGAAGCCACGTTCATCACCGAAAACTTGAGGCTCGATAATTTTCACATCTACAATGTTAGTTTCTATAATATTCATGGTCTTACTACTATAAATAGGCCTTAATGTCTTTAAACGCCAATCGCCAATCACTCGCATAAACACCTAGGTTTGTTGCAATTTTTGTACAATTCAACCGTGAATTTAAGGGTCTTTTAGCGGCAGTGGGGTACTCAGATGTAGTAATAGGCTTAACCTTAATGTGCGTATTTAGACACCGTTGGGCATAGGCCTCGTCAAAAATATACTGTGCAAATTCATGCCAAGAAACATAGGGTGAGCCACTAAAATGATAGATACCCCAAGGACATTCAGGCTCCATTGAGCGTTTTGCCATAGCGATCAGCGTGTCGGCAATATCACCCGCATAGGTGGGGCTCCCAAACTGATCACAGACAACACGGATATCCGACCGTTCACGGCCAACACGCAACATCGTTTTGACAAAATTAGCCCCAGTCTCGCCAAATACCCATGAGGTTCTCAAGACAAAATGCTGAGGATTTGCGTCAATAACAGCTTGTTCACCCGCCAGCTTAGTTTCACCGTAAACACTTCGAGGATCGACTGTATCTGATTCAATATAAGGAACCTTTGCATCACCAGAAAACACATAATCGGTAGAAACATGGATCATAGTGGCTTTAATCTTATTGGCCGCAACAGCTAAATAAAGAGGCCCCAAGTGGTTTACACGCTTTGCATTAAGCTCATCTTGCTCCGCTCTATCCACCGCAGTATAAGCTGCGGCATTGATCACGACATCAGGGCAAAAACGTTCAATGCAAGCATTTACGGCCAACTCATCGGTAATATCCAGCAAGTGTCGATCCACTGCCAATAATTCCACGTGGGTATTAATGCCGCCGCTCAGTTTCTCAACCAATTGACTACCGACTTGTCCTTTTGCACCTGTGATGAGTATCTTCATCGGCTTATCTACCCACAATGAATCGAACTGAATGAAAAGTCATAGGACTATCGCTTATCCATAAGTGAGACTAAATAGCGACCATAATCATTTTTTAGCATAGGTTGAGCGAGAGCAATCAATTCTGCATCACTCAACCATCCATTTCGCCATGCAATTTCTTCTAAGCATGACACTTTTAGACCTTGTACGTTTTCAATTGTCTGCACAAAGGAAGAGGCCTGATGCAGACTCTCATGCGTACCAGTGTCTAACCAGGCAAAGCCACGCCCAAGAATTTCAACATTTAAGCTGCCGGCATTAAGGTAGATTTGGTTCACCTCAGTGATTTCAAGCTCGCCACGGGCGGAGGGTTTGATGCTTTTAGCAATATCGATGACCGAATTATCATAAAAGTACAGACCAGTCACAGCCCAATTCGATTTCGGTGTGAGCGGTTTTTCTTCGATACTGATGGCGCGGTAATCTTGATCAAACTCCACAACGCCGAAACGCTCGGGATCTCTTACGTAATAGCCGAATACTGTCGCTCCAGTAGGTCGACTCGCTACCAGTCTGAGGGTTTTACTAAAAGATTGGCCATAAAAGATATTGTCGCCGAGTACCAAACAAACACTGTCATTACCAATAAAATCTTCAGCAATAATAAATGCTTGCGCTAATCCATCGGGACTCGCTTGAATCGCGTAGGAAATGTGAATGCCAAAGTCGCGGCCATCACCCAATAATCGCTGGAAACTCGCATTATCTTCCGGTGTAGTGATCACTAACACATCACGGATTCCTGCCAGCATAAGTGTCGATAATGGATAATAAATCATTGGCTTATCATAAACAGGCAACAGCTGTTTGGAGACACCTCGAGTGATAGGATATAAACGGCTACCAGAACCACCCGCGAGAATAATACCTTTCATTGATTATCCTAAGATTTTAGATCCTAGTTTCCCAGTCAAAACAAAAATGACCGAAAACCTAAGATCATATTGAAGTTATTGAGTGAAATGATTAAATGCCTAAACGTTCACGCTGATATGAGCCATCAAGCACATGTTGGCACCAAGATTGATTGGCGAGATACCATTCAACAGTTTTACGAATACCTGAATGGAAGGTCTCTTCAGGATGCCAGCCTAATTCAGCCGCAATCTTAGATGCGTCAATAGCATAACGCAGATCATGCCCAGGCCTATCATCAACATAGGTAATGAGATCACTATAACGATTTACACCGTTAGGTTTTGTCGGCGCCAACTCTTCCAATAACTCACAAATAGTCATTACAACATCGATATTTTTCTGTTCGTTATGCCCACCGATATTATAAGTCTCACCAATAACGCCCTGAGTCACAACTCGATAAAGTGCGCGGGCGTGATCTTCCACATATAACCAGTCACGGATCTGTTGGCCATTACCATAAACGGGTAAAGCCTTACCTTCCAAAGCATTCAAGATCATCAAGGGAATAAGCTTCTCGGGGAAATGGAAGGGTCCATAATTATTCGAGCAATTCGTGACGATAGCAGGCAAGCCATAGGTGCGTTGCCAAGCACGTACTAAATGATCACTGGAGGCCTTAGAGGCAGAATACGGACTACTAGGGGCATAGGAAGTTTTTTCAGTGAAAAGATCCGTCATATTGGGGAGATCACCGTACACTTCATCGGTTGAAATATGGTGAAATCTAAACTGTGACTGTCGCTCAGCATCGAGTCCACGCCAATAATGACGAGCCGCTTCCAGCAACTGATACGTGCCTATAATATTGGTTTCAATAAAAGCGGCTGGACCATCGATCGAACGATCAACATGACTTTCAGCAGCAAGATGCATAACAACATCAGGTTGATGAGCAGAAAATACACGGTCTAACTCGGCTCTGTCACAAATATCAACTTTTTCAAATTGATAGCTTGGATTCGATTCAACGCCAGCCAGAGATTCTAAGTTACCCGCATAGGTCAATTTATCGAGATTCACGATCGAGTCTTCGGTGTTACTTAAGATATACCGGATCAATGCTGAACCAATAAACCCTGCACCACCCGTTACTAAGATCTTCATTCCAACCTCAAAAAATTATCACAAAAATTATGAGGTTTATGATATCAAACCACTCAGTAAAGGTACATCTAACGCCATTCCACATATGCCATTATTTAATTTACATCAACAATCTTATCTCTTAAATATCTTGTATATTTTTGACTTAAAACGTCTAAACGTAACATTGAAATCTTTTCGCCATTTAGCTATATCAGCTTTATAACGAATTCCCCGATGATAACCTATGTGCCTCACACATCCCTCGGGAAAAATTGCAGCTTTAAAGCCTAGTTCATAATACTTATTACCAGCTCCCCCTTCACTTGTATATTGTGCAATTGGCGCAATCAACTGATAATCAGCTAAACGCCTTAAGCCTGGATTTAACGTAAAGCCATGCCAATAGACGCCGTGAAGCAAATCATTTTGATGCATAACCCGATACGTCAATGAAGGATCGTTTTTACAAAAGTACAACTCAGGAAGCACTGCATGGCCATTAGTATCATTAGTTTCACGCAACCAGACTGTTACTATTTTGTCATCTGAAAGTAAAACCTCGAACGATTTTTCGATAAAGCCTTCGCGATAGAACTCCCAATCATCCTCACAATGAAATATATAGTCAGAAGTTACCAAAGAATAGGCTCTATCGATACTTTTCATTTGCCCTAACTGCGGTTCATTGTGAACCATAACAAATTCAATTCCCTTGAACTTTGCCAGAGTATTCTCAAGTTTTTCGCGATTATGGCTATCTTCTATCACAATATATTGTGATATAGGATAGGTATTATATTTTAAAAAGCTTTCAATTGTTTTTTCGAGTAAGTCAAAACGATTACAACTCGTTACAACCAGTGAAACTGTGTTATTACTCATAACAAGACCTATCATAAATTAAAATTTATTTAAACGCTTAGTAACACATTCATCTAAATCAATACCATTTAAATCCTGAAAAAGCTGATTTAAGCGCGCAATTCTTAATGGTGGATTTCTTTTAAATAAAGCGTAAATGATAACATTGAAAATTTTCTGTGTTCGCAACCAATACTCAATAGAGTTATGATACTTACATAGATTATTTATAGAATCTTCACTAATAAAATCTTCGAAGCCAACAACATCAGAATTTGAAACATATTGCTTTACAATCTCATTACGCTTCTGGGGTTCCAAATTTAAAAAACCATAACCACTTTTTAAATGTTTAAGATGAAAATACATAACTCCCATATATTTCTTTTCATATTTACTGTCCAAAAACTTAAATGCTTCAACATTTTTTTCTTGAGAAAAATAAATTTTAGAAGAAACAGGGAAGTACATATGATCCCCTGTACCAACGAGAGGTTCTCTTTTATAAACTCCTAACTTGTTATTCACATCAAATGCTAAATTAACACCTGAGAATGTATATAGCTTCTTAACCCCTAAAAACATATCATATCTAATTTCTGTGATTACTGAAGCCAAGTTTCGGTCAATTGCAATATGATCATCATCTAACTTTGTTGCTATATTATAGCTGGTTTTTGAAAGGGTGTAATTGTAAAAATTTGCCAAACTATGAATATCATAGGTTGTACAGCTATTATGTGCATCTGAGAATATAGGATGAACTTTAGGTAAATATTCAAAAACTTTTATTTTTTCAGGATATTTTTCTTTCAAATCATTTAATATTTCAGCAGTATTATCAGTGCAATCATTATAACAGGCAATAATTTCATCATAGTAAGGAATATGGGTCTCAATACTAGATCTCAGAAATTCGGCACCATTCTTTATTCGCAGAATAGCACTTATTCCAGGTTTTCTCGGCTCATCAAGTTTAGCGAGATCTACTTTAAACTCATCATAATTCAATACTTTTCCATCAAACCCCATAATATGAGCGTCCCTAATTCTATAAATGCAAAAAGCTAAAACGTGACTCTTCTAACAGCTATTTTACCCATAGCCTTAGTTGTTTTATCGCAATATCCAATCCATTCAAATGTTTGCTTCGTGCCAATTTAGTACAAAGATGCATCATTTGTTCTTGAGATAACAGTTTTGCAAGGTTATTTTTCATTGGCTCCAATGCTGTATCGCAACTCAAAACCAACTCTTGAGCCACACAAGCTGTAATCCTTGGCGGCTGATCCTTCGATACAGGAACCGCTAATGTCGGTTTGTGCAGCGCTATCGCTTGTAATAAAGTATCTCCACCGCTCAATACGGCAACCTTAGCCGCAGCCAACATATTAATAAATTGCTGATTATTCAATTGAGGAATAACAACTACCCCCTCAAGCTCAGGCAGAAGATTTGGGTAATTCGGGCCGAAAACCATGACACTTAAAATACCAGATGCTTTATAACTTTCACTGGCAGCCTTAGCAAAAATATCAGCGGCTAGTTCACCATTCACCCTGTGACCACCAGAACCCGCATTGAATAATACAAACTCATTTTGCGTTAGCTGATATTGCGCTAATAATGCAGATTGGGTAATTGTATCTGGCTGGGTAAAGACAGGACCAATATTCAAAGGCTCAGGTTTATTAATTAGCTTCAGCTTAAGGCGATCTAACCAACTAATAGGGCCAATCACAAATTCTGGTTGCACAACCCAATGACAATCCGTCACTAAAGCGCGGCCAATTTTCATTCCACGGCTACGCTTACGCTTATGCTGACTGAGAAAGATTACCTTTGCACCGAGTTTATGGGCATGGACTAACTGCGATTTACGACCTGATGCGTCAAACAATACTATATCAGGCAGGAAATCAGACATAATTTGGTTAACCGCCTTGACTTGTTTAGTCGGCGTATCTTCGAGTAGCTCAGCAGGATAAGGGCATTGAGTCGCATAGGAAGCTTGTTCACTTAAAATAAACTTGATCTCGGCATTCGGCCAAGTTCTCTTCACCTCATCGGCAATGATCATTGAGCGCATATACTCACCTATGCCCTCAGCCGATGAGACTGGGATAAACAAGAACTTAGGGGCTTTTTGAGGAGCCATAATTAACCTTTAATCCAAAAAAATTATTCTGAAGCTTTAGTGTCATGCGCCACCAGCTCAAACTTCTCAATCACAGCTTCAACACTGATCAATGACATTAGATGCTCACCTTTAGCGCGAGTTCCCCACTTAATTTGTCCACTATGTTGCGATCTCATGGCCTCATCATAGGCACTCACCACATATTGCTGCGATAGGTAAGGACCTGTGCGCCCAGGATTAGAATGGGCATATAAACCAATGACTGGGATACCTTGGGTAACCGCCATATGCGCAGGGCCCGTATCTGGTGCTAACACTAAGCTTGCGCGTTTTAGCAGGGCCAATAATTGAGTCAGACTGGTTTTGCCCACTAAATTATCGATTTTAGAGGGACAAGCCTGCAAAATTTGCTCTGCTAAATCCTTCTCAAGTTGAGTTGGGCCACCGCAAAGCATGACTCTAAATCCTTTCGCAATCGCATGGCTCGCAACGGCGGCATAACGCTCTGGTAACCAGTTACGTTCTGCCTTACTGGCTGCAGCGCAAATGATAAAGACTTTTTCATTGTCTTTAATCTGCGTCTGGGCAAATTCAGTATCCGCAATTGGCACAGGAATATGCCATTGAGGAGTGAGATCGTTAACGCCAATCGCCTTAGCGAATCCCATAAATCCTTCGAGCACATGGGGCTTGGCCAAGAGCTCCACCCTGTGATTTGTCACTAGCCACTGACCTTCTTTAGCGCGGGCACGATCAAAGCCTATGCGCACCTTTGCCAAAATGGCTAATGAAGCCAAGGTAGCACGCAGCGCAACCTGCATATGCAGCAGCACGTCAAAATGTCGGCCTTTTAAGGCCTTACGCAAATTAAAATAGCTGCGCCATCCTTGAGATTTATCGAAAATAACAAACTCAATGCCGGGTAAATGCTTCAACAATTGATATTCGAGTTTACCGATCACCCATGTGATTTTGAGCTCGGGGTATTGCCGCTGAATCGCCTGCACCATAGCCACGGCATGACAGACGTCACCGATAGCGGATAAGCGAAGCAAACAAAGAGAATTCATGGTATTGGGATTTAAACTCATTGGGATTGAAGCTAAAAGCTCTTAAGGTTATTTGGCGCAAGCTAAGGATCTTAATGTAGAATGGCCCTAGGTGCCACGCTTAAGTCAACAAATCTCCGATGAATGCTCAGATACAGCTCATAAAAACCGCCCAAGGTCACATGGCAGTTTGCCAAGATACGCCAACATATATCGATCCCGCGTGGTTCTCGGTGGATTTTTGGCGGGCTAAAAATGCTGTCGTCGGTTCATCCAAAGGCCGCTACACCACTTGGTTTGTGGCATTTGAGCATAGTCATTGGGTATTGCGTCATTATTGGCGTGGCGGCTTAATGGAAAAATTCAGCAAAGATGCTTACGTTTATACTGGCCTCGAAAATACCCGCGCCATGGGTGAGTTACGCTTATTAGACGTTTTGTATCGCGAAGATTTTGCTGTACCTAAACCGATTGCCGCCAACATAGTGCGCGATGGATTATTTTACCGCGCCGATATTATTATCGAACGGGTCGAAGGCGCCGAAGATTTAGTCGCTAAACTCGGCAAAGGGGTCATGAGCACTGAGCAATGGCAGGCATTAGGGGCTTGCATCGCCCAATTCCACCAGCGTGGTGTGTACCACGCCGATCTCAATGCCAAGAATATTTTGTTCCAGCCCGCACAAACTGAACCCTTAACGCCAGAGCGGTTTTATCTTATCGATTTCGACCGCGGCGAGTTAAAAACACCGAGCCCGCAATGGCAGCAATCAAATCTAGACAGACTGTTACGTTCCTTTAATAAAGAACAAGCCAAGCTACCAAACCTTGCCTTCACCGCTGATAACTGGTCATCACTAATGCAAGGCTATCAAGCGGCGATGCAAAGCGCCTGATCCACTAAACGAATTATCCAGTTGAATTAAGCGGTTATTAAAGATTGCGCGAGAAGATATTGTTGTTGCAAGGCACCACGATTAGCCTCAACCACAGCCAATCCCGCATTCACCGCCTGCAGGCGTGACTCAGGGTTAGCAAAATACTCAATCAAGTTAGCGGCAAGTTCATCCGCCGAAGCGACAACCCTTAACCCACCAGCATCCGCCAACATCTGCGTAATTTGAGCAAAGTCCCAATGGTTCGGCCCCACCATAACAGGCACGCCCATAGCAACAGGCTCCAAGGGATTATGACCACCGTTAGTGATCAGCGTACCACCGACAAAGGCTTGGTCCGCCGCGCCATAAAAGGTCAGAAGTTCACCCATGGTATCGCCGACAAGCACTTGAGTCGTGGCCGTCACGGGAAAATTACCGCTGCGGCGAACAGATTCAAAACCTTGGCTGGCAACAAACTCAGCAACGGCAGAAAACTGCTCAGGATGACGCGGTGCAATAATCAGCAAAGCATCTGGCCACTGAGCCAATAATTGCCTATGGGCTGTAAGCATGGCGTCAAATTCTCCAGGATGCACACTGCCTGCGACCCAAATAGGCGAGGTTTCACGCCCCCAAGCTTGACGTAGCTGCTTGGCATTGGCTAAACGCTCAGGCGTAATACTGAGATCAAACTTCAAGCTACCGCATACTGTTACTCTGTCCGGCGATACACCTAACTCGATAAAACGCTGCGCTTCTACTTGAGTCTGCACCGCAATAACATCGAGTCGTTGCAACATAGGTCGACTGAGTTTAGGGCGCTTAGCATATTGCGCCGCCGACTTGGCCGACAGGCGGGCATTCGCTAACATCAAGCGCACACCGCGTTTGGCAGCAACAGCAACTAAGTTAGGCCACAGCTCAGTTTCCATAATCACACACCACTTAGGCGAGACTTGGCGCAAGAAACGCCTCACACACCAAGGTAAGTCAAAGGGCAAATAACAATGCTGCACTGAGTCACCAAAGGCTTTACGCACTTCTGCAGACCCTGTTGGGCTGGTTGTGGTAACCGTAATGCTTAACTCAGGGTGTGATTGCATAATCAAACGGATCAATGGGATTGCCGCGAGCGTTTCGCCCATAGACACAGAATGGACCAGTACATCCGTCGATTTAAGTCGGGTTAATCCAAAACGTTCCCCCCAACGACCGCGGTAATCAGGGCTTTTAATAGCACGAAATGCCAAATAGACGATTAGCAAAGGGGATAATAAATATAAGATCGTGGAATAGAGAAAACGATTCATTAAAAACGTGCTTATGAGTTTTGCCTGATGAATAGCGGCAATGTTAGCATATGCACCAAATTAGGGATAATTTACCAGCAGTTCGGCGGTCGTTGGTTAGCTTTCTTTGATCAATTATGTGGCGTTCACTAGCAATTTGGATAACTTATGAAAACCCGCGACAAAATAATCTATGCCAGTCTTGAACTGTTCAACGAGCATGGCGAAAGAAACATCACCACCAATCACATTGCTGCTCACTTAAATATGAGTCCCGGGAATCTTTATTACCATTTTCGCAATAAAGAAGACATTATCCGCTGTATTTTCAGTCTATATGAGAATCATCTCGAATCGGGTTTCCAACCCTATGAAGATAAGCAAGTGGATGTAGAACTGTTAATCGGCTACTTCGATGCTATGTTCTATACCCTGTGGCAATTCCGCTTTATGTACGCCAATCTTGCGGATATTCTCGCCCGCGATGAAGAACTAAAAAAACGCTATTTGCACGCACAGCAGCAAGTCTTAACGCGTTCGAGCCATGTGCTGCATAAACTCACACAAGATGGATTTCTGTGTGTCGATGCTGACAAAATCACGCCACTGGCGGATACCATTAAGATGATCGTCAGCTTTTGGATTGGTTATCAACTCACACAATCCAGCACGTCAACCATTACTAAAGCGACACTTTATGAAGGCGTTTTAAGGGTGCTGATGATTTTCAAAGCCTATGCAACCCCGACTTCCGTTGCGACTTTTACTCGCCTAGAGCAACATTACCACGCGCTAGCGAGTCAAGAATCCCTATAACATCATCCCAAACGCCTATGTTGGGAACTCGCATTCGGAACTAAACTCAAAGCAATCATAGTGCTGAGTGCGAACCCGTTTTCGCTCTACAACGCTTAAAAGAATACTCAGTCAAACAGTGGCAAACTTATGTTGCACATTAGTTTTTATAATGTAAAAAACACTTTAGCCCTAAACTAGTTTATCTTGCTAACCTGCATGAAAAAAAGGCTGTAGGCCGATTAGGTTTAGAGTTAGAATGCCGCCACTCCCAAAATCAGAATAAAGTTAACTAAGGAGATATCAGGTGGCCTCTACCTCATTCTACGCACAGATTAATCAACAGCTTGCAGACATCAAAGCCGAAGGCTTATATAAAAGCGAGCGTGTTATTGCCTCACCACAACAGACTGCCATTCAAGTTAATCACCAAGAAGTTGTTAACTTTTGCGCGAATAATTACCTAGGCCTAGCGAATCACCCAGAGCTAATCAAAGCCGCCCAACAGGGTTTAGACAGCCACGGCTTTGGTATGGCATCAGTACGTTTTATTTGCGGTACCCAAGACATACATAAAAAGCTAGAAGCTAGCCTAAGCGAATTCCTCGGCACCGAAGACACCATTCTTTACTCTTCATGTTTTGATGCAAACGCAGGTCTATTCGAAACCTTGTTAGATGCAGAAGACGCAATTATTTCCGATGCGTTAAACCATGCTTCTATCATCGACGGTGTACGTTTATGTAAAGCAAAGCGTTTCCGCTATGCCAACAACGACATGGCCGATTTAGAAACTCAGTTGATCGCCGCGAAAGAAGCAGGCGCCCGTAACATCTTGATCGCCACCGATGGCGTATTCTCGATGGACGGCGTGATTGCTAACCTTAAAGGCGTATGTGATTTAGCCGATAAATACGGCGCACTAGTGATGGTCGATGACTCTCACGCTGTGGGCTTTATCGGCGCAAACGGCCGTGGCACGCACGAATATTGCAATGTGATGGACAGAGTCGACATCATCACTGGCACCTTAGGCAAAGCCTTAGGCGGCGCATCGGGCGGTTTCACTTCGGGTAAAAAAGAAGTCATCGACTGGTTACGCCAGCGTTCACGTCCTTACCTGTTCTCTAACTCATTAGCGCCGTCAATCGTGACTGCGTCTATCCATGTGTTAGAAATGCTCAAATCAGGCCAAGCACTGCGCGAAGCCGTATGGGAAAACAGCCGTTATTTCCGTGAGCAAATGTCAGCAGCTGGCTTTACCTTAGGCGGCGCCGACCACGCGATTATCCCTGTGATGATTGGCGATGCGAAACTGGCGGGCGACTTTGCTAACCGCTTATTAGCAGAACATATTTATGTTATTGGCTTCTCGTTCCCAGTCGTTCCTAAGGGACAAGCCCGTATCCGTACGCAAATGTCAGCGGCACATACCCGTGAGCAACTCGACAAAGCGATCACCGCCTTTACCCGTATTGCCAAAGAAATGGGCATTATTTAGGACTTAAGACAATGAAAGCACTAAGCAAGTTAAAAGCCGAAAAAGGTATTTGGTTAGTCGATGCGCCTAAGCCAGTGATGGGCCACAACGATCTGCTGATCAAAATTAAAAAAACTGCGATTTGTGGCACCGACATGCACATCTACAACTGGGACGAATGGTCACAAAAAACCATTCCAGTCCCCATGGTTGTTGGTCATGAATATGTAGGCGAAGTGGTTGATATCGGTCAAGAAGTTCGTGGTTTTAAGATAGGCGACCGCGTGTCTGGCGAAGGCCATATCACCTGCGGCCACTGCCGTAACTGCCGCGCAGGCCGCACCCATTTATGCCGTAACACCTCTGGTGTCGGTGTAAACCGTGAAGGCTCATTCGCGGAATACTTAGTGATTCCCGCCTTTAACGCCTTTAAAATCCCTGATGACATCAGCGATGATTTAGCATCAATCTTCGACCCGTTTGGTAACGCTGTGCACACAGCATTATCCTTCGATTTAGTCGGTGAGGACGTGTTGATCACAGGCGCAGGTCCCATCGGCATAATGGCGGCAGCAGTATGTCGTCACGTAGGTGCTCGCCATGTGGTGATCACCGACGTCAACGAATACCGCTTAGAACTGGCCCGTAAAATGGGCGCCACGCGCGCTGTGAACGTGTCAAAAGAAAACCTAAAAGACGTGATGAAAGAACTGGGCATGACCGAAGGTTTCGACGTTGGATTAGAAATGTCTGGCGTACCATCGGCCTTCCACGCCATGTTAGATACCATGAACCACGGCGGCAAAGTCGCTATGCTCGGTATTCCAAGTGGTGAAATGGCCATCGACTGGAGCAAAGTGATCTTCAAAGGTTTGGTCATTAAAGGCATCTACGGCCGTGAAATGTTCGAAACTTGGTACAAGATGGCCAGTCTTATCCAATCAGGCTTAGATATTTCACCTATCATCACTCACCACTTCAAGATTGATGATTTCCAACAAGGTTTCGACGCTATGGGCTCGGGCCAATCGGGTAAAGTGATCCTCAGCTGGGATTAATCCACCAGAGCATAACCTCGATAGGGGCTGTACACTCACAGCCCCTTGTTGCACACTTATCCCATCTTGATTTTCATCTCTTAGCTTTGTCAGGTTTTATTATGTCTTCCTTTAAACACTTAAGCGTTAATCAATTGCTGCAAATGACCGAAGCACAGCCAGTGCAAATCGTCGATATCCGCGATGGCAATAGCTTCACCAACGGCCATATTGCAGGTGCAACTAACCTGAATAACGAAAACCTAGCGCAATTTATTAGCCAAGCCGATATGGATAGCCCACTCGTGGTGGTTTGTTACCACGGCATGAGCAGCCAAAATGCGGCGCAATATTTATGCGAACAAGGTTTTGATGACGTTTACAGCCTAGACGGCGGCTATAGCGCCTGGCATGAGGCGAATGCATGATAGAAATTGGCAGACTCCCCAACAGCAGAGCCGCGCAGGCATTTGTCGATTACCTCAAAGGGGAAGACATTGACTGCCAAATTGAGCCGCTGGTTCAGGGTGTTGCCATTCTGGTTATCCATGAGAAAGATGTGGAGCAAGCACGCAAAGAGTTTGCCCACTTTATTGCTCACCCTTACGACAATAAATATCTGCAAGCCTCATGGGAACACGGCGATACCCAAACCAAACTCGATTATGGTGCCCCTTCGCTGCAGTTATTCACCCAATTTATTACCGGCGCAGGCCCAGTCACGTTGATCGTTTTTGCGGTTTGCGTACTCATTTTTGCGGCGATGAACTTAGGATTCGCCAACCAAACCTACGAAGCACTGTCCTATTTTGGGGCAGTACCTCATTCAGAGTTCAGCCAATTCTGGCGTGTTTTTACACCGAGCCTGCTACATTTTTCTGCAATGCACGTCATCTTTAACTTGCTCTGGTGGTGGTATTTAGGTGGAAAAATAGAAACCCGTATCGGTACTGCACCATTGCTCATTTTGCTGTTTGTCGCAGGAACTCTGCCAAACGTTATCCAATATTATGTCGGTGGACCTAACTTTGGCGGGCTGTCCGGCGTTGTGTATGCAGTGGTGGGTTACACTTGGATCATGGGTATACGTAAACCCGCAGCTGGAATAGATTTCCCACCATCATATATGGGCTTTATGATGATATGGTTGGCATTGGGATTCACAGATATTCTAGGGGTTTCGGTTGCTAATGGTGCCCACATTGGCGGCTTACTCATAGGTTTAGCCCAAGGTTTATTTGATAGCCGCAAATCCTCAAGCTCAATCTAATAACTCAATCTAATATTGTGAACCAAGATAAATCCTGAAATTTATCTTGGTTTAATGACTCGCTTCACTCTTCTACAAACAGCTCAAACTAACTCTGATCAGTCATTTCTAGTAGCTTAACGACTAGCTTCTCGATGCCTGAATGCGCTTCAGCAATATTACCAGCCAACATATAAGCGGGAGTGCTGACAATCCGATTTGCTTCATCCACGACTATCTCATGTACTGTCGCAACTTGATGCTCACCGCCCATCAAATTAAACGCTGCGACAGTATCGCTATCATTACCAATAGTGCCTTTTACACCGTGGGGATATAAACGCGGGATCATCATAGGAGCAATACAGATAAAACCAACGGGCTTTTTCGCCAGAATGAACTCATTGATAAAATCAGTCACCAGCGGTTCCACTTCACACTCACTGCCATTCGTCGCAAAGTTACACAGATTTTTCGCCGCACCAAAGCCACCGGGAATGATCAAGGCATCAAATTCGGCGATATCTAATTCTGTAGTCGCTTTGACTTCGCCACGGGCGATACGCGCCGACTCCACCAGCACGTTACGACTTGCAGCAGCATCGACCTCGCCAGTGAGATGATCTACCACATGCATCTGTTTGATATCAGGTGCAAAACACTGGTAGTGAGCCCCTGATCGGGATAAGCATAAAAGCGTTAAAACCGATTCATGTATCTCTGTTCCATCGAAAACACCACATCCACTCAGTAACACTGCGACTTTTCTCATTAAAAATATCCTTCTTATGTCATTAAGTTTTAACAAACCATAAACAAACTAGTTGATCTGATTAAAAATCGTGCTAACTTAATTCGTCGAATCTGACGAGTGCCGAAAATTAAGCCAATCCTTAGATGTATTTTACGGAGTCAATAAAAAATCCACAAATTGGGAAGATTTTTTAAGAAACAGTATTGAACTCACACAAATCTTTTATAAACATAAAAAACAACAACTTAAAAAAATCGCACTAAGCCGTAATCATCGCCATTATTCTCAGTTGACTTTTTCACTCACAGACTTATCCACAGGCTGGGAGTCATTTTGCCATGGCTGAAATAGTGCTTCTGTGGCATGCTTAGCGCCATCTAAGTCATCGATAAACGAAAAATACCTATGCCAACCGTCGCTAAAAACCCACTTGTGCTTGTGGATGGATCTTCTTATTTGTATCGCGCCTATTATGCGCCTCCTCACCTGACAAACTCAAAGGGCGAAGCAACCGGTGCCGTTTATGGCGTAGTGAATATGTTACGCAGCTTGCTGACCCGTTATCAACCAAGCCATATCGCAGTCGTGTTCGATGCCAAGGGAAAAACCTTCCGCAATGACATGTACAGCGAATACAAAGCACAGCGCCCACCTATGCCTGATGATCTACGTTCGCAAATCGAACCCTTGCATCGCATTATTCGCGCACTAGGTTTACCACTGATTTCAATTTCCGGCGTCGAAGCCGATGACGTGATCGGTACTATTGCCCGCCAAGCCAGCTTAGAAAACCGTGCCGTACTTATCAGCACAGGCGATAAAGACATGGCGCAATTAGTGGATGAGAACGTTACGCTCATCAACACCATGACAGACACCATAATGGGCCCAGAAGAAGTCGTCACCAAATTTGGTGTCGGTCCAGACCGTATCATAGATTTACTCGCGCTGATGGGCGACAAGGCCGACAACATTCCAGGCTTACCCGGCGTAGGTGAGAAAACGGCGCTCGCTATGCTCACGGGAGCCGGCAGTGTGAGTAACTTATTAGCGGAACCCGAAAAAGTCGCCGAGCTCGGCTTTAGAGGTTCTAAAACCATGGCGGCGAAAATCATTGAAAATGCCGACATGCTCAAGCTTTCTTACGAACTCGCCACCATCAAAACCGATGTCGAACTTGAGCAAGATTGGCACGAACTTACCATCATGCCAGCAGACAAAGATGAACTGATAAAATGCTACGGCGAGATGGAGTTTAAACGTTGGTTAGCCGAAGTCTTAGATAATAAAATGACGGCAAATACCTCAATTGATGCGGCATCCACAGAAACGCAAGAAGACTCATCTCCAGTCGAAGCGATTGAAACACAGTACGACTGCATTCTCACCGAAGCCGAATTAGACACTTGGATTGCTAAGCTTAAACAAGCCGACTTAATGGCAGTCGATACTGAGACCACCAGCTTAGATTACATGGTGGCCGAATTAGTCGGGATTTCCTTCGCCGTTGAGACAGGAAAAGCCGCTTATCTGCCTTTGACCCATGATTACGTTGGCGCGCCGACTCAAATCGATAAATCCGTCGCGCTAGAAAAACTACGCCCGTTGCTTGAAGATCCGAAACTGAAGAAAGTCGGTCAAAATCTTAAGTACGACATCAGTATCTTAGCCAATGCAGGGATCAAACTACAGGGCGTCGCTTTCGACACTATGCTCGAATCCTATGTTTTCAACTCAGTGGCTTCGCGCCATGACATGGATGGTTTAGCACTCAAGTATTTAGGCCATAAAAATATCAGTTTTGAAGAAATTGCTGGCAAAGGTGCAAAACAGCTGACCTTCAACCAAATCCCGCTAGAGACGGCTGCACCTTATGCAGCAGAAGATGCTGACATCACACTGCGTTTACACCAACATTTATGGCCAAGACTCGAGAAAGAAGCCGAACTTGCCGCCATGTTTACCGAAGTCGAATTACCGCTAATCCAAGTGTTGTCGGACATTGAACGTCAAGGGGTATTAATCGACAGTATGTTACTCGGCCAACAGAGCGATGAACTGGCGCGTAAAATCGATACCTTAGAAGAAAAAGCCTACGACATTGCCGGTGAAAAATTCAATCTTGGTTCACCTAAGCAGCTGCAAGTATTGTTTTATGAAAAGCTAGGTTATCCGATCACCAAAAAGACCCCAAAGGGTGCGCCATCGACCGCGGAAGAAGTGTTGGTCGAATTAGCATTAGATTTCCCACTGCCAAAGGTGATCCTCGAACATCGAAGTCTATCTAAGTTAAAGAGTACTTACACAGATAAACTGCCACTGATGGTCAACGCTAAAACGGGTCGCGTACACACTAGCTATCATCAAGCTAATGCGGCAACAGGTCGCTTATCGTCAAGCGAACCTAACCTGCAGAATATTCCGATTCGCACCGAAGAAGGTCGCCGTATTCGCCAAGCCTTTATCGCCCCAGCAGGCCGTAAAATTTTGGCCGCCGACTACTCGCAAATCGAACTACGGATCATGGCCCATTTATCCCAAGATGCTGGCTTACTCAAAGCCTTCGCCGAGGGCAAAGACATTCATAGAGCCACTGCTGCAGAAGTATTTGGTACCGACTTTGATGAAGTCACCACAGAACAACGCCGCCGTGCCAAAGCGGTTAACTTCGGCTTAATTTATGGCATGTCAGCCTTTGGTTTGGCGCGTCAGCTTGATATCCCACGCCATGAAGCACAAACCTATATCGATACCTACTTTGCCCGTTATCCTGGCGTATTACGTTATATGGAAGAAACGCGCGCGGGTGCTGCTGACTTAGGTTATGTGTCGACTCTGTTTGGTCGTCGCCTCTACTTGCCCGAAATCCGTGATCGTAATGCGATGCGCCGCCAAGGTGCTGAACGTGCTGCGATTAACGCGCCAATGCAAGGTACGGCTGCTGACATCATCAAAAAGGCCATGATCAATATTGCCCAGTGGATCAAAACAGAAACCCAAGGCGAAATCACTATGATCATGCAGGTTCACGATGAATTAGTGTTTGAAGTCGATGCGGATAAAGCAGAGGCACTTAAAAAGACAATCTGCACCTTGATGGCGCAAGCAGCTAATCTCGATGTTGAACTGCTTGCCGAAGCAGGCATTGGTGATAACTGGGATGAAGCCCACTAATCTCAGTAATATCCAGAAGAACACTATCAATATGATTTAACTGAAAATAAAGCTAATCTGACTTCAATATTTTGAGCTCAGATTAGCTCTCTCCCGTCTTAATCGCCTCTAAGAACATCAATACAGAGTCCTTTTCATCACTCAGCATAAATAACCCTTTCACAATACAAATTAGCTCGTTAAGTTAGACAAACTTCATCGGCAGAAATGATTCACTCACAGTCAAACAATCTTTATCTGATACATTTGGCAGTAGAGTTCATCGATACACTGCCACAGCAGATGGATATTAAAGGGTGTGATTTACTCTAATTGAAACTGCATTCAAGTCAGCCATATATGCTCAAGAGTGCCATAACGGTTGTTCTCTCTCGCGTACACCAAAATCTTAGGTCAGGATTAGAGTAAAAAATCAAATCTCAAATATTGATCACTTTTGTATATAAATTTCGAGTTTTCTCTTTAAATCAGCCAATTAACCATTTTCACTGAAATTTTAGGATCAATTTGAGATGCTTTTTCACTCACAACCTGAGATCAAGCGCACATAATTACCTCTTTTTTGAAAAAACTGTTTTCCATTTAAAGATAAATAGAGTAATATTCTCTGCGTAGGGTACAGAGGTTAAGATGTTCTATCTTTCAGACCTTTATTTCACTTATAGTGATGAGCCAAATTCTGGCGCCTCAGCAACTTGTTTGCTGAGGCTTTTTTTTGCTCTTTTTTCAGACTTTAAGTAAATTTTAGAGTATTTACTTTAACAAGGGGCGAATTGACTGTATGCTAGTTTCATTGAGAACCATTGAAGCTAATTTGATGGTGCTTGAGTCTTGTTGAATTTAGCTTCTCCCCAAAAGAGCTAATATTTTTGGCCGATGATAATATCATCGGCTATTTTTTTGCTTGAAATTAACGAAGAACCGATGGGAACGAGGCTGAACAAAAGAGAAAAAATTGCAGTAAAAACAAAGAGAAGGTATACACAGTCAAATTCTACCATGTACACCAAAACAGGCGATATTATTCAGCGTTATTCGCTGCATCTAACTCATCAGTCAGCCACTGTGGATGACACCATTCATTAAGAATTGCCAACACTTTAGGCTTACCGGTTCCTTTGAGTGATGAGAAGGGTTCAACTTGCACCCAGTCGCCAAACTCACTTAGTGCGAGACGCACTTCATTTACGGTTTTCATCTTAGCACTTTGGGCTAATTTGTCTGATTTCGTTAGCAAAGCTAATACTGGAATTTCACTAGCAACTGCCCATTCAATCATCTGCATATCGAGATCTTTTAATGGATGACGAATATCCATCAAGACAACCACGCCACTTAAACAAGCGCGTTTTTGCAAATATTCACCCAATGCTTGCTGCCATTTATTTTTCAACGCAAGTGGGACTTGCGCAAAGCCATAACCAGGCAAGTCAACTAAACGACGCTGAGCATCTAACTCAAATACGTTAATTAGTTGAGTACGGCCCGGTGTTTTACTGGTTCTTGCTAAACTTTTTTGCTCAGTTAATGCATTGAGTGCACTAGACTTTCCAGCATTAGAGCGGCCAGCAAATGCAATCTCAACTCCAACATCGCCGGGCAGATATTGATCCAAATGTGCAATGTCAGGTGCACTGATTAAAAACTTTGCCCTACGAAAATCTATACGAGATTCAGTCACTATTTACTCCGAAATTTTTCTACGCAATACCATAATTTATGAAGAATTACTTACTTTCCCACGTTTTCGTGTAAAATATTACTCCGATCACATTAATCATATTTTACCACGCTTGCGGGTCACCCTAGTAAGCTCAGGATAATAATTTAACCAGAAGTTGGAACGCCATGAAAAAGCTAGCTCTTGCGCTGTCTGTTGTAATTGCCGCCATATCTTCACCTGCGATTGCTGAAGGTAATGCTGAAGCGGGAAAAACGAAAATCATTGTCTGTTCGGCCTGTCACGGTATGGACGGTAACAGTATGATCGATATGTACCCCAAAATTGCGGGCCAACACGCCACTTACCTCCAAAAGCAACTACATGATTTCCGTAGCGCAGCACAAACTGGCGGTAAAGATGGGCGTATGGATCCTATCATGAGTGGCATGGCAATGCCTCTAAGCGATCAGGATATTCTCGACATTAGCGCATATTTTTCTAGCCAAGCAATCCAAGTGGCTGAAGCAAAAGATGTTCCTGAGTTAGGTGCTAAACTTTACAAGGGTGGTGATGTTTCTCGTGGCATTACCGCTTGTATGGCATGTCATGGCCCAGATGGTAAAGGCGCTGAGCTTGCAGGTTTTCCAACGTTGGCAGGCCAACACGCAAACTACATCAAGATCCAGCTGACAAAATTCCGTGAAGCTGGCCGCCATAATGACTTGAATGGCATGATGCAAGATGTGGCTAAAAAACTAAATGATAGCGATATCGACGCGCTATCAAAGTATCTTTCTAGCCTGAAGTAATCTTCGCGAGTGAAAAGAAGGGTGTATTGTCACCCTTTTTTTACACCACAAAGTTGACGTGGACGTAAACTGCTAAGATTCGTGCTTGACATAGATCACAGATTTCGGTTTAATAAGCCCCGTACCGAGATAAACCCATCTGTTTGTACAAAAAGATTAATAATAACTTACAGGTTTCAGTATAATTAACGTTCAAGATATAAGAATAAAGATACTCAATAACAATAATATACTTAAGACCACTCTCTAATAATAACAAGAGTCGTGATTTCCACTTGAAATCCAGGTCAGCACAATTTTGTAAGGGATGGCCGATAACGCCAATTTGCTTCTAGCAAAACACCTTACACTCAGGGTAACTTGCCCCATCAGGACACAGTTTACATGATGTAAACTGTCGCAAAGGAAGCGATAAGCTTAGGATGCACTGGCTGGATGCTTGTTATCACAGGAAGGTACTTAAGTAACACGGATGGTTAACTAAACGTCAATGATGACGATGCTATACAATGATGTGTCGCGAGACCATCTACGGAAACTGTGGTCAGGATGGCGACAGAAAAAATAAAGTGTCTGGAAGACCATTAACAAAAATAATGCAGGGAAAGCAGTAAAAAAAAGAAGGATACCGACCGGGAAAGTCGCATAGCAAGTATGGATACTTGGAATCAGGATAAGGTGCTAAAGCACCCTTTGTAAGGCGGCAGTTTAACTGCCGCCTTTTTTCTTTGGTATAAATACACCACCAGTGTCTAAAATGTGCACTCGACCAATATAATTGGTACAATCAAAGCCTTAATAACCACTTCAGCAGACTCAATGCCCAGATGCCCTCTTTGTCATAACAGTCAGACACAACTCCTTCATCAAGATAAAAAACGGAGTTTTTATGTTTGCAAGGCATGTGAGTTAACCTTTGCGGATGCCAATAGCCATTTACCACCCGCGGCAGAGAAACAAAGATACGGTCGTTCACGCATAGCGTTGAAGCAAAAGCAGCTATCGCAATTTATTTTGCCGCTGTTAGCGCAATTAGAACAGCAGCAAGCTGGTCGTTTATTAGGATTGAATTTTGGACGCATACTCGATAATGAGAGTTTGGCGACCATAGAAAATGCGGGCCACAAGTTAAACCAATACGATCCCTTTTTTGCCCCTAATCATGATGTGTTAAAGCAAGAATATGATTTTATCTGCTGTTATCGCGTTTTTGAGCATTTTCAGTACCCAATAAAAGAGTGGGCCTTACTCTCTCGACTACTGCATCCTGGTGGTTGGTTAGCGATAAGCACACCGTTACTGACTGAATTAGATGGTTTTGCTAAGTGGCATTACAAGAACAACCTCACCCATGTGAGCTTTTACCAGCGACAAACCTTCGAGTACCTAGCAAACAATAGCGATTTTGAACTATTATTTGCCGCAAAGGACCTCGTTTTGATGCAAAAAACATCATAATCTGGTATAACAATCGGCCTAATTTCGCACCTTGTAGACAAGCTCAACCTTAGTCTGCGGGGCCATACGTTGTAAACAATTGAGAAGACCATGTCTCGTAGCAAGAAAACACGCAAGGGCGGCGAGAACAGCCCTAAGTTACAGCCAAGAGTGAAGAAGCAAGATCGCGCTGTAGCGACTGGCAAACGTAAAGATTCTGGCAATAAATCAGGCAGTCGTCATAACGAAAGCTTAATTTTAGCGCAAGCGCCGCAACAGCAGGCCGCTAAGAAAAAAGACCCGCGTCATGGCAGCAAAAAGCCTATTGCTTTAGCGATTCCTGCGGCAGTGGTAACAGACAAAACCGCTCAGCCAAAAGTGAAACAAGCTAAGCTGACTGACGAGCAAAAACTGCTGAAATTGGAAGAAGATCCAAGACTAAATCAGCTGTTAGATATGCTGGAAGAAGGCCGTGATCTCAACGATGTGGATCAAAAATGGTTAGATCAACAGCTGAATAAGATTGAAGCTCTGATGGTTAAACTCGGCATTAGCGACGATATGGACGATGACGCACCTTCATCACCAGCTAAGTCTTTGTCTGACGATGAGTTGTTCGATAAGTTCGAATCAGGCGCTGACTTACTGAAAGATTATCAAGACAAGTTCTAAACCTCTCAGTGCTAAGGCATAGGGAACTCAGTTTTTTAGCTGTGCTCCTTATGCCATTCATATAAGGAGTCTCTGTGTCTACGGCTATCATTATTCTCGGTTTTATCATCATAGTAGCGCTTAGTAGCTACGCCACCTTCTTAATTCTAAAACTCAAGCAGCAAAAAAAGCGTCAGCAGGCCGAACAAGCCGAGCGTGAAGTCACGGCGAATGCAAAACGCGCCCAAGTTTTAGATGATATCCGCTATATCGCCACAGCCATGATTGAAGACCGCTGTGAGATCTCTGAAGGCGTGGTCAGAATTGGGAGATTATTTGAAATCCTGTCATTGAGTGAGCGTGTGGCTCCTGATTACCCTTCATTATTCAAACACTTTGAGCTAATTAAAGATCATCCCATCATGGATGCTCGCCAAGCCTTGCCTAAGCAAGAAAGGATGAAGTTAGACTTGATCAGAATGAAGTCCGAAGCGGCATTAGAGCAAGGCATCAGTGATGATGCGAAAAAGCTGGCGGATTACCAAGCCAAAGCGATGCATTAAACCCGCTCATTGTTATACCTCAAGACCACTTATATTGTGGTTTTGAGGTCATCTCGATAAAACCCGTACTAATCTTACCCTCCTTACTCCCGTGAGCCTGCGCACAAAACCGCCAAATATCGACAGACAAGCGTACTTTTTTGATAGATATTGCGTAACTTCTAAAATGACAGACGTCATTTTTACAACCTAGATCAAGGTTATTTACTTAAGAACCTTGCATACTTCGCTTGTTGCTAATTTACCCACGGAGGACACGCCTTGAAGCAGCCCACTCAGATTAGCTGGGATCAGTCGATGATCGAAAAATATAACTACAGCGGTCCCCGTTATACCTCTTACCCAACGGCATTAGAGTTCGATGATACATTCACCGAACAAAGCCTGCTGACGGCCATTGAAAATAGCAAAAGCGATAAACTGTCGCTGTATATTCATATCCCGTTCTGCGCCAAGCTTTGTTATTACTGCGGCTGTAATAAAGTCATCACCCGCCACCAACACAAAGCCGATCAGTACATTGAATATTTAAGCCAAGAAATTATCAAACGTGCGCCCCTGTTCAAACATTACAGTGTGACCCAAATGCATTGGGGCGGCGGTACACCTACGTTCTTAAATCCTGAGCAGATTCTTAAACTTACGTCATTGATTAAAGCCAACTTTAACTTTGCGGAAGAAGGCGAGTACTCGATTGAAGTCGATCCTCGCGAGATTGAGCTGTCAATGCTCGACACGTTGAAAGAAGCGGGCTTCAACCGGATCTCCATCGGCGTACAAGATTTCAATAAAGAAGTACAAATTGCCGTTAATCGCGAACAAGACGAGCAATTTATCTTCGACTTAATGGCCAAAGCGAAAGCCATGGGTTTTGTGTCGACCAACATAGATTTAATCTATGGTTTGCCACACCAAACACCAGAAACCTTTGCCGTCACTATGCAGCGCGTTTTAGATTTATCGCCTGACCGTCTGTCGGTATTTAACTATGCTCACTTACCTGCGCGCTTTGCCGCTCAACGTAAGATCAAAGACGAGCATTTACCTTCGCCAAAACAAAAACTCGAAATGCTGCACCAAACTATCGAGACCTTAACTGGCGCGGGCTACCAATATATCGGTATGGACCACTTTGCTAAACCCGATGACGAGTTAGCCAAGTTACAGCGCGAAGGCAGACTGCACCGCAACTTCCAAGGTTATACAACCCAAGAAGAATGTGATTTGTTAGGTCTTGGCGTATCGTCCATCAGTCAGATTGGCGACTGCTATGCGCAAAACCAGAAAGATATCCGTCCTTACTATGAGGCCATAGATAAGGAAGGCCATGCTTTGTGGAAAGGTTGCAACCTAAACCGTGACGATGAAATCCGCCGCGTCGTGATTAAACAGCTGATTTGCCACTTCGAACTGGATATGGCGAAAATTGATGAGAAACTGGGGATTAACTTCGAAACCTATTTCGCAGAAGATCTTAAGTTAATGCAGACATTTATCGATGACAAATTAGTTGAAATCGTCGACAGACAGATCACTATCAGCCCTACAGGCCGTTTATTGATCCGCAATATCTGTATGTGCTTCGATCTTTACTATCGTCAAAAAGCGCGTCAGCAACAGTTCTCACGCGTGATCTAAAACGCTTATTGCTGCACTCGCAAACGCTCACAAAAAATCCGACTCTAGAGTCGGATTTTTTATTTATAGCTATTTTTATTAATGACTCAGAGCTTATACCAATCGTATTAAATATCTGTTCATTCAGCGGGAGTTCAACGCGCTTTAGACAAGGCGAAGGCTTGAAGGCATAGTGGTGCTCTGTCGAAAGCCTTAAACGCAGTATAAAGCGCGTTGAAACCCGACCCTTGGGAGCCACACAGGCATCCCACTCCCGTGTTGCATTGACTAAAAAGGGAATAACCATTTCTGCGTCAATGCGCCTCGGATTGAAATGCCTGTGAGGCTCTGAACTGATTAGATATTTAAATGTGATTGGTATTACTTATACCTTAGCGGCATACAGCGCTTTACGCTCACTATCGGATAAAAATGCCATTTCAACGCCGTTACGTTGCACCTGCGCTAACTCAGCATCGGTTAACTTGAGTTCAGATTTGGCGATACGATACTCATGCTTAATATCGATAGCGCTCACACCGGGATCATCGGTATTTAGGCTTATCAACACGCCTGCATCCATAAAGGTTCTGAATGGATGCTCAGCGTAAGAAGCCACAGTAGAAGTATGCAAGTTACTGGTTGGGCAAGATTCGATGCCAATACGGTGCTTAGCAAGATATTCCATCAGCTTAGGATCGTGAATCGCGTTCACCCCATGACCAATTCGAGTTGCGCCAAGTTCTTGAATCGCTTGCCACATACTTTGTGAACCCGCAGCTTCACCAGCGTGAGCCGTAATCGCAAGGCCAGCATCACGAACACGTTTAAAGTGATCGTTAAATAACTCGCCAGGGAAGCCTAATTCATCACCGGCTAAGTCCATAGCCACGAGATGTTGTTTATGGGCGAGTAAGCCTTCAAGTTCTTGAGTACAAGCAGCTTGACCAAATGAACGTGACATAATACCAATCAAATTGATTTTCACGTTATAGTCTTTTAAGCCCGCTTTAACGCCGTCAACTACCGCCTCAACTACGCCTTCAATCGGTAACTTATGGTTCATCGCCATATAGTAAGGACTAAAACGTAACTCAGCGTAATCTAAGCCAGATAACGCCGCATCGGCAACGTTTTCATAGGCGACGCGTTTAACCGCATCCAAATCTGCGAGTACAGCAACCATCCAATCGAGCTTCTTTAAGAAGGCGACTAAGCTAGTTTCTTTCCCCTGAATTTGCACAAAAGGTGCGAGTGTCTCTAAAGAATCGGCAGGTAGCGCAATGCCGTGTTGGTGTCCTAGTTCCCAAATGGTATTTACCCGCACATTACCGTCTAGGTGACGATGCAGATCCACCAATGGAATGGATGTATCAATCATATTTAACCCCTATTTGAACTACCCAGCCAATGCTTTTGTTATTTGGTCGCGGGCGGATACTAAGTTTAACACGCATTTTCGGGGGCATTTATGCGCCAAACGCATTTAAATTCACATTCAGTCACAATTCTGCTTAATATCCATACAAGGAACGGCCGCATTCATCAGGCATAATGACTTCAATAACAACGAAAATATCAGAGATCTAACATGCATAAACTCTTAACCCCCAGTTTATTGATATGCGCATTAGGCGCCTGCAGTGCCACTCAAACCACAAAAAATATTCAAACCCCATCGTCACAGGCAATATCAGCAGCACAATCACAAGTTGAGCCAATCGCCCCAGCGCTGCAAGCGATTATCGACCAAAGCTGGCAATTACAACTCAGTGCGAGTCCTGAAATGGCTTACAGCATGGGCGATGCAAGTGCCGCAGGAAAATTAGCGGATCTCTCGCCAGCAGCGCTCGCTAAGCTTAATCAAGGTCAAATCGCAGTACTAGCGCAACTCAAAGCACTCGACCGCGGCAGCTTGAGTAAAGAAGATAAGATTAACGCTCAAATACTGGAAGATCAGATCCAAAACGATGTCGACCTATATCGTTTCAAGGATTATTACCTGCCCATTACGGCGGAAAGCGGCTTCCACGCTTATATCACGTCAATCGCACAGGGAAGATTCAACACCCTTGAGGATTACCGCAACTATATTGCCAAACTCAATGCACTCCCGACCTATTTCGCCCAGCAAACCCACTGGCTAAAACAAGGATTAGCCGAGGGAATAACGCCGCCAAAAGTGACACTCAATGGCTTTGAAGACAGTATCAGTGCTTATATCGTCCCTGTTGAAAAGAGCAGTTATTTCAAACCTTTTACTCAATATCCCAACTATTTCACTGAGGCACAAAAAACTCAGCTGACCCACGAAGGCCGCACTTTAGTTGAGCAAAAAGTTCTACCTCTGTACCAAAACTTTTATGATTTCATGACTAAAGAGTACATTCCCAATGCCCGGGAAAATATCGCGGCCAGTAGCTTACCTAACGGCGCAGAATTTTATGAGAATAGGGTACGTTACTACACGACCTTGAATATGACGTCGACGCAAGTGCATGAACTGGGCGTAAAAGAAGTACAACGTATCCGCCAAGAAATGGAACAAATCATCGCGTCAGTAGGTTTTAAAGGCAGCTTTGCCGACTTCTTACATTTCCTGCGGACCGATCCCAAATTTTACACCACAAGTGCCGATCAGTTACTCAAAGAAGCGGCATTTATTGCCAAAAAAGCCGATGCCATGCTACCTAAGTACTTCGGCAAACTCCCACGCCAACCCTATGGTATAGCGCCAGTGCCTGCCGAAATTGCGCCGAAATACACCACAGGACGATATTCAGGATCGAACAGCGATGATGAACCCGGTTACTACTGGGTCAACACTTATGCATTGGATAAGCGCCCACTCTACGAGCTAGAAGCTTTAACTTTGCACGAAGCCGTACCCGGTCATCATCTGCAAATTTCACTCAACTCTGAGCTAACCTCACTCCCAGATTTCCGTCGTTATGGTTATATCTCTGCCTTTGGTGAAGGATGGGGGCTATATTGCGAATATTTAGGTTTAGAAGCGGGTTTCTACCAAGATCCATACAGTAACTTTGGTCGCTTAACCTATGAAATGTGGCGCGCGGCCCGTTTAGTCGTAGATACTGGCATGCACGCCCAAGGATGGAGTCGTCAACAAGCCATCGACTTTATGGCCAGCAATACCGCACTATCACTGCACAATGTCACGACCGAAATTGACCGCTATATTTCGTGGCCAGGACAAGCCTTGTCCTACAAGATTGGTGAGTTAACAATCAAACGATTACGTACCAAGGCAGAACAGGAACTCGGCGACAAATTTGATATTCGTGCCTTCCACGATGCTGTGCTCGAAAATGGCTCAGTGCCTATGTCGATCCTCGAACAGCAAATCAATGATTTTATTGAAGCGAAAAAGGTGGCACGCTAAGTTAATGAAATTCATGGGAGTCGGTATTTTCAGACTCCCATGGTTGTCTGTTACACTCTAACAAACCATTCAAGCCAAATGATTTGCGACTGAGTATGAGCCAAGCCAAAGCGACATTTTCGACTGAACACGATTTAAATACCTCAGAGCAGCAAGCCTTCTGGCAAAGCGTTGTTCAAGACACGCTAGCCTCTGCCGACGGCGTCACGCTGGCCTATATGATGGTCAAACATCCCCAAGCGCATACCGCAATCGTTCTCAGCAGTGGCCGAGTCGAGTCCTATTTAAAGTATCAAGAATTGGTCTTCGACTTATACCAACAAGGTTACTCTGTTTATGCCATAGATCACCGTGGCCAAGGGCTGTCGGATCGTATGACAATCAATCCACACATGGGCCATGTGCGAAGATTCAATGATTATATTGATGATTTTGCACTATTTATGCAGAAGATAGTGTTACCACAAAACGACAAACAACTCATGCTACTTGGCCATTCAATGGGTGGCGCGATTGGCACTTTGTATCTCAAACAGCATCCCGATATTTTTACCGCCGCGGCATTTTCCGCACCCATGTATGGCATTAAATTACCTATGCCAAAAGCGTTCGTACGCTGGTTGGCCAGTAAACTCGATACCACACTCAATGGCGGCGAGCCTAATTATGTACTTGCAGGACAAAACTATAAACCTGTTCCATTCAAAGGTAATGAGCTCACTCACAGCCAAACCCGATACCAAGCCTACCGAGAATTGTATGATGCTGCCCCTAAGTTACAACTCGGTTCACCCACTAACCGTTGGTTGACTGAATCTTTAGATGCGGCAGATACTTGCGTACTGGCAACGGCACAAATTCGCACTCCGATACTGATACTGCAAGCGAGTGAAGATAAGATTGTTGATAATGCGGCCCAGAATCTCGCCGTGAGTACCCATTGCCAATTGAAAGTAATCGGTGGGGCTGCCCATGAGATTTTTATGGAAAAAGACGCCTGCCGAAACCAAGCCTTAAACTATGCTCTCGACTTCTTTAAACGCTACGCAATAAAGGACGAGGACAAACAAGCTGGATAAAGTCCGCTTGGTTTAAGGCTCGACTGAATAAATAGCCCTGATAGCCATCACAGCCTAGTTCAACAAAAGCTTGATATTGTTGGGATGATTCGACACCTTTGGCGACAACGCTCAAATTGAATTGCCGCGCAGAGGTAATCAGTACATTCACTTTTGTTGGCATTGTGGTTAATGAATCAATACAACTCATATCCAATTTAACCGCAACTAATGGCTGATTAGCTAAGCAGCTCAAGGCACTCAAGCCCGAACCGAAATGATCGAGGATGATACCTACACCTGCTTCAACTAACTTAGAGACACGCTCATCGACAAACTGTGGTTGCATTAACAATGCGGCCTCATTGAGCTCAATACCCAGTTGATTAGCCACAATACCATGCTCCTTAACTAACCCAACGAATGTATCAACAAAATCTGCCTGACCAAATGAGAATGCACTGATATTGAGAGTCAAAGGAGGCAAACTTCTTCCTTGAGCCCGCGATTTCTGAATAAACAGACACACTCGCTTAGCCACCCAAAGATCAAGCTCAGCAATAATTCCCCCTTGTTCTGCTAACGCCACAAATTCAGCTGGCGGAATAAACTCTCCATCAGCACGATACCAACGCGTGAGCACTTCTGCCGAGACAAGTTCACTGGTCGCATTGATTACAGGCTGGAACATTAACGTTAAGCTATCTTGTTGTAATGCGGTTTGTAATTCCTGTTGCAACAGCTCATCACGGCTCTGGCGAAAGTCCATTTCAGCATGGTAAAAAGCGCACCCAGCTTGACCTGCTTGCTTAGCGCTTAACGTTGCCAACTCGGCACGACGCATCACTAAAGCAGGATCTAAGGTTTCTATACTATCGAGTAAACAGATCCCCACACACGCGCTCAGCTCAAAGTGATGATGACCGTAATGGAATGGTCGAGCAATCACTTGCCTTAACTCACTCGCAAGGGCTAAAGCACGACGAGCAGCGGCTGACGCATCTGCCGCTAAATCTTTAGCAAGCAAAACGAAATTACCAGACTCTAATCGGCCGACCGTTATATTTTCAGTGAAATAACTCGATAAGCGGGCCGCGATTTGCGTTAACAAGCGCTCTAATTCATGGGAATTTAAAGTGGCGACCAATCCTAAGCGATCCACCTCAACGAGCAGCAATGCCCCCCATTGCCCCGAACTATTACCTTGGGTTAAAAATTGAGATAAACGCACCATAAAGACATCGGGCAACATCTTGCGACCGACAACCGATTGATCTACAAGCTCAGTAATTGCAGCATGGTTCTTCGCGCTTTCTGACACATCCATATGAATGCCTATCATGCGAGTCGGGCGCCCTTGGGGATCCCAATCAACTAACATACCGCGGTCTAACACCCACACATAATGGCCATCTCTATGGCGTAAGCGGTGAACACTTTCAAATTCTTTACTCTTTCCGCTAACGTATTCCTGCAAAGCATCTAACACAATCTGCTTATCATCGGGATGTAGCCGCGTCTCCCATGTCTGGAATACTCCAGCCAATTCATCAGGCGCATAACCAATCATCTCTTTCCAGCGATCAGAAAGAAAAACCTCCCCCGTACTGATGTCCCAATCCCAAATACCGTTACGCGAACCTTCCACAGCAAATAACCAACGCAATTCACTGTCATTCAGCTGTTTAACTGCCCGACTTAAACGCTCATGTGCCTGCTGCAAACTGGCTTGCAAAGATAAAACTTCAGATGAACTCCAAGGTATCGATGTCGAAAAGGAAGAAGTACCTACCTGCTTAGCTGCCTCGCTCAACATTTGGAATGGGCGGATCAGCAGGAAATATAAAATAAAGGTAAAGCCAATCAGCAATAATCCGCCAAGGCCCCAAACCCGCATAAAACGTTGCTGCAACTTAGCAGAAGCTTCGGCAACTAAAGGGGCTAAATCGGCTTCAAGATAAATCAAATCAACAGCCCCACCATACTGGGGAAGAACGGGATAATATGCTTGAATAGTTAAACGCTCGAGATTAACGAGTATCTGCGGAAGAAAAGCTTGAACCACAGAGCGGTGAAGGTCTGCATCATAACCATCGATGACTTGAGTCGCATTGCTATCACGCCACACAGTATGATTAGCAAAACGAATACGGCTTTCAGCATCAACCAAGATATACACCATAGTGCCCATATCCAGCGCAGCTAAGGAAACTTCCTGCTCAATCCGCTCTACATCCTGTAAAGCTTGCGCCGATTGAACCACATTCTGCATGCGGAACAACTGTTGCTTTATCAAAGCCGACTGTCGCTGCGCAAGTTCAGCCCTAACTTGGTCACTTTCGAACAGGTACTCGCCTATAACCAACACTAAATATAGGGTCAGCATACAAAGAGGAAGCAGTACCGCGAGCGAAAGCTTACGAAGCATAGGCAACAGATGGCCGTTAACAAAAAAATTAATATTTTTGTATGCTAACGGGAAACTAACCACTAAGCAAAAGGACTTATCAAACTAAGCGAGATCTTCATGTAAATAATCAACTTAGAGTATAAAAGTCTGAAATAAAGGAAGGAAAAAACGTAAAGAACTAGCAGAAGAAACAAAACTAAAATGAATAGAACAATACTCGATAGCATTGGTCTTTAAATGACAATTTAACAAATTGCACACGCAAAAAAGCCAGCTTATTCAGCTGGCTTCGTTGCATCTCAATGAGATAATTAGGCGCTTGGCGATGACCTACTCTCACATGGGGAGACCCCACACTACCATCGGCGCGTTTGCGTTTCACTTCTGAGTTCGGGATGGGATCAGGTGGTTCCACAAGGCTATTGTCACCAAGCAAATTCTGTTTATTACCGTGTCCATCACTGGCTCACGCTAATAATAATTCGGAAAGCTGATTTTCTTTGTTTGAGTTCAAACTTCATCAAGTGTCGATATTCTGTCTAAG